>JBHHXR010000117.1:0-10615 GCA_046757205.1 Paracoccaceae bacterium | reverse complement strand
GATGCGTGCGCCGCTATGTGACGCGCAGGCCAGCGCGAGGTGCTCGGAAGTCAGCCCGGCGGCGTCGGCCGCGCCGCTTTCCACCAGCGGCAGCGCCTGCAGCATCTTGCACGACGACCGGGGCAGGATTTGAGTTTCGGGGTCGCCGAGCGACATTGCGATTTCTCCGCCGGCATCGCAGACAACCACGTGCCCGGCATGCGCGGATTCCAGAACGGGGTTGCGCCAGACCTCGGCGAGAATGACGGGAGGTTTCATGACGGTATCCGGGTCTTCCTGGCGTTTCTGGCGGGACAGGCCCGCCGGCACAGCGATTTCGTTACAACGCCGCCGCTGCAATGGCACGTGCTTTCTTGCCTTCGCGCCGCCGTCTGGCGCAATCCGGCGGCCGCCTGGAAACTGCCCGCCGGATTTGGCAATCGGGGACTGGTAAACCGTATTCGGTTCAGGGTAAGAAATGCCGGAGGCAATATTGGCGCGCGCCGCCCGGCCCGATCAAGAGTTCGCGCAGAACCGTCGGTGAGTGCGCCGCGCCGGAACATAGAGGCAGAATCAATCGATGAACCTATCGACCGCATTCCGAGCACCGATCATCCTGTTTTCTCTGTTCCTGACCGCCGGAGTGTCTGCGGCGCTGGCGCAGGAGGAAGTGCCGCGTGCTGACGCCAAACGCGACTGGGGGGTCTATTCCGGGGGCGAACCGAAGGAATGCTGGATCGTCTCCGCACCGAAGAAATCCGAAGCCAGGAGGGGCGGCAAGAAGGTGACAGTGCGGCGCGGCGACATCATGCTGATGGTATCGGTACGCCCGAGCGATGGCGTCAAGAACGAGGTCAGCTTCGAGGCGGGCTACCCTATCCGCAAGGACAGCACGGTCAATATGAGGATCGGCACCGAGAGTTTCGAGTTGTTCATCGACGGCGAAACCGCCTGGCCGGCGTCGCCCGACGAGGACGCCAAGGTGATCACCGCCATGCGGCGGGGATCGTCAGCGGTGGTGACCGGCCTGTCGCAGCGCGGCACCACGACGGTGGACACGTTCTCGCTGCTCGGCTTCACGGCGGCGCTGGAAAGCGCGCAGGCGATGTGCAAGTAACGCCGGTCTTCCGCCTGCCCATCCAAACTGCTATATCGGCTGTGCGCCTCCCGGACCGGGAGGCGCGAGCGTTTCCGGATGCCAAGGATGCCACCTGCCACGCCGATAACCCCTGACGTTCTGACCGTCCCGCGAAGCGGCGGTGAAGCGGCGCGCGCCAATCTGATCGGCATGACGCGCGAGCGGCTGGCCGCGGCGCTGGCCGGCGCCGGCGTGCCGGAACGCCAGTTGCCGATGCGCGCGGGGCAGATCTGGCAATGGATCTATCAGAAGGGCGCCACCGATTTCGCCGCCATGACCAGCTTGTCGAAGGAACTGCGCGCGACGCTGGCGGAGACATTCGCGATCGGGCGGCCCGAGGTGGTGGTGCGCAGCGTGTCCGCCGACGGCACGCGCAAGTACCTGTTGCGCGTCGCCGGCGGGCACGAGATCGAAACGGTGTACATTCCCGAGGAAGACCGTGGCACGCTGTGCATCTCGTCGCAGATCGGTTGCACGCTGAGCTGTTCCTTCTGCCATACCGGCACCCAGAGGCTGGTGCGCAACCTGAGCCCGGCGGAAATCGTCGGGCAGATCCTGGTGGCGCGCGACGACCTCGGGGAATGGCCGAAGCCGGGCGAGCGGCCGCCGGACCGGCGGCTTCTGTCCAACATCGTGCTGATGGGCATGGGCGAACCGCTGTACAATCTCGACAACGTCCGCGACGCCATGAAGATCGCCATGGACGGCGAGGGCATCTCGCTGTCGCGGCGGCGGATCACGCTTTCCACTTCGGGCGTGGTGCCGGCGATTGCGCGGGCGGGCAAGGAGCTTGGCTGCCTTTTGGCGGTAAGTTTCCACGCCACCACGGATGCGGTGCGCGACAAACTGGTGCCGATCAACAGGAAATGGAACATCGCAACGCTGCTCGACGCGCTGCGCGCCTATCCGCGGCTGTCGAACTCCGAGCGGGTGACGTTCGAATACGTGATGCTGAAGGGCGTCAACGACAGCGATGCGGACGCGAAGCGACTGGTCAGGCTGATCGCCGGGATCCCGGCGAAGATCAACCTGATCCCGTTCAATCCATGGCCGGGCGCGCCTTACGAACGGTCCGACTGGGACCGCATCGAGGCCTTCGCCGAGATCGTCAACCGCGCCGGCTATGCCAGCCCGGTGCGCACGCCGCGCGGCGAGGACATCATGGCGGCCTGCGGGCAACTCAAGTCCGCCACCGAACGGGCGCGCAAGAGCCGCGCCGAGATCGCCGCCGAAACCGGCATTTAACGCATCGTTAAGGTTGATGGCGTCCTATCGGAGCCGGCGCGGCCGGGGCCCGGCCGTGAAATTTCGGTCGACGGGACGAGAGGATGTGGCGAGCGGGACTTGCGGCCATGCTGTTGCTGACGGGATGCGGCACGCTCTATACCTCGCCGCGCGTCAGCGCCGAGGGCGGTGCCTATGCCGTCGAGGTGGTGAGGATGACGCCGGCGGCGGTGGCCGCCGCCAACCGCCAGCCCTATACCCCGCGAAAGCTGCCGCCCGGCCTGCTGGCCGGCGCGGCGTCCGGTCCGGTGGCCACCCGCTATCCGCCGGACCCGGAGCCCGGCCCCTATCGGCTCGGCGTTTCCGACGTGATTTCGATGAACATGACGACCTATCCGGGCGGGGCGGCGGAGCTTGCGGCGGGTGCGCCGGCCGGGCCGGCCGCACGGCGTTACACGGTGCAGGACGACGGCGCGGTCGCGGTGCCCGATGTCGGGCGCATCGCGGTGTCCGGCCTCACTCTGAGGCAGGCGGAGGAAAAGGTTTTCCGCGCGCTCGTCGGCAAGCGGCTGGACCCCGGCTTCAGCCTCGACGTGGCGCAGTTCAACGCCCATCGCGCGGTGATCGGCGGCAAGGTCGGGGCGCCGCAGTCGCTTCCCGTCGCCATGACACCGCTCTATCTCGCCGATGCCCTGCAACTGGCCGGCGGCGTCCTGCCGGCGGCGCGGGCGGGTGGCCATGTCCGGCTGCGGCGCGGCGCCCAGGATTACGTGATCCCGCTCGCCGCGATCTACGGCACGGGCGGCAGGCCGGTGCGGCTGATCGGCGGCGACCGCGTGTTCGTCGACGGCGGGCCGGACCGGGAGCGGCAGAGCCTGGCGATACGGCGGGCCGAGTTGCTCGACCGGCTCGACGCCATCCCGCGCGATTATGTCTACCTGGCTGGCGAAACAACGCGCCCGGCGCGGCTGCCCTTGCCGTTCGGGCGCCCGGCAACGCTGGCGGACGCGCTGTTCGACAGCGCCGGGATCGGCGTCGGCACGGGCGATTACGCCGGCATCTACGTGCTTCGGCGGCACGGGCCGGCTTCTGTCACGGCGTATCGCCTTGACGCCCGGAACGCGGCCGATCTGGCCGCGGTATCGGCGTTCGAGATGCGACCGGGCGATATCGTGTTCGTGGCCGAGCAACCGGTGACCGCGTGGAACCGCACTCTCTCGCAGCTGTTTCCGTCGATTTTCGGGCAGGCTGTCGCGAAATTGAACTGACACGGCCGGCGAAAACGGTTCCTTATCGCCCGTGGGTCGGCTAGGCTGCGCGGAAAATCCAATCTTGGCGAGCGGGCAGTGTCATGGCGAAATTTCGCGTAATTGCGGCGGCGATCCTGCTGTTGTCCGCTGCCGGCTGCAGTTTCGAACCGTCCTACAGGCTGGTCTCGCGCGCCTCGCTGGGGCTGCAGGACGAGCCGTTCGCCGATCATATTCTGATCTCCAAGTCACGCCGGAAACTCTACCTCATCAGCAACGGCAAGGCGTTTCGCAGCTACGATATCTCGCTGGGCTTTGCGCCGGTGGGTCCGAAACGCCGCGAGGGCGACGGCCGGACACCGGAGGGCACCTATCTGATCGACCGGCGCAACCCCCGAAGCGCCTTCCATCTGAGCCTGGGCATTTCCTATCCGAACGCGGCCGACCGGGCGGCGGCGCGGCGGCGCGGCGTCGATCCCGGCGGCGACATATTCGTCCATGGCCAGCCGAAAAGGAACGCCGACCCCGACAGCCCGGACTGGACCGCCGGGTGTATTTCCGTGACCGACAGGGAAATCGAGGAGATCTGGGTACTGGTGCGCGACGGCACCCCGATCACCATCCGGCCATAACCGGATCAGCTGCCGATCACCTGCACCCACCAGAGCTTGCCGTCGCTTTCCTGAAACCAGCTGAAGCCGAGCATCCTGGCTTTCGGATCCAGGATCAGGCCGCGCCCGTCGGGATCGTCCAGCCAGCTTTGCAGGACCTCGACCTCGTGCTCGAAGGTTTCCGAGATGTTCTCGCCGAGGATCAGGCTGGGGTATCCGGCGCGGTCCGCGCGGTCCTGCGGCGAGGTACCGTCGGACCCGAAATGCCAAGCGCGGCGCTGCACCGACATGTCGCGCGCGTGAGTCGAGGCGGCGGCGTTCAGCGAGGCCGAATAGGCAAGCGGTCCCAGCCCGCGTTCGGCGCGTATCGTGTTCACTGCGTCAAGATGTCTCAGGCGCACCGCGTCGGTTTGCTGTGGTGGAATCATTCGGCTGGAGTAGTCCACCATGCCGCCGGCGCAGCCGGACAGCATCAGGAAAGCCCCGAAAAGGAAAAACCGGAAAAATCGCATGAAATCCGCCTGTGTGCCCTGTTTGGCGAAGGTCTACCGAAGTTCGCCGCATAATCAAACCCCCGAACCGCAACGCGCAGGGCGGATCATGCGGCTGTGAATTGAACTGGCAGGACAATTCCCATAGGTTTCCGCCGCAAGCAGTAACCAAGGGAATGCCAGCGATGACGAAGTCTGCCACCAGAATGTTGAACCGCCGGGAATTCGGGAGGTTGGCGGCGGCTTTCGGTGTCGGTTCGACAGGTATGCTGTCCGCCGTAATTGTGCCCTCGACCGTGAGCGCCGCGCCGTCGCGGGCGTTTTCCGATCCGGCATTCGAAAAGGAACTCGCCGCGGATCAGAAACCGGCGCAGGTAAGACACAAGATCTCGAGTTTCAGAACCCACAGCTGGCAGGAATATTTCGAAAACCTGCGGAACGGCGCCATCCTTGTCGATACCAAGAAGCGGGCGCTGCATTTCTGGACCGAGGACCGGCTGGTCTACAAGATCTACCCGACATCGGTTCCGCTGACGCCCGAACTGACGCGCCTGGGCAGGACGCGGGTGGTCCGCAAGCAGATCGGGCCCGAATGGCGGCCGACGCCGAAAATGCTCCAGCGCGACCCGACGCTGCCCAAATATGTCGGCCCCGGGCCGGAAAACCCGCTTGGTACGCACGCGCTGTACCTGTCGTGGCAATACTACCGTATCCACGGCACCAACGACACGCGCAAGATCGGGCGGCAATCCTCGAACGGCTGCATCGGACTTTTCAACAACCACATCGCGGAACTGTTCGATATGGCCAAGGTCGGGACACAGGTGCTGCTGATCTGAGAGCCGGCGCGCCAAACAGTATTGGCCGGGATTCAGCACGAAAGAACCGGACGATTGCAATTTTGCAACCATCGGTGGTTTGACAAATCTTCCAATTGCATCGGTCAGCCGTTATTGTTCAATGCGGTTGCCGATTATCTTTTTTCATATTCCCGGGGGCAGGGTGGCCAACTCAATGTGCCTTTATCTGGGATCTCAAGGAGGGAAGGAATGAAAGTAATCGCTCTTACGACCGCGGCATTCATGTTTGCCGGTTCGGCTTTTGCAGGCAGCATGACCTTCGAAGAGCCGGCCGAGCCGGAAGTCATTGTCGAGGAAGATGCCGGAATGGGCAGTTCGGGCGGCTGGATCTTGCCGCTTGTCGCACTCGGCGTCATAGTGGCCATTGTCGCCAGCAACAACTGATGTCGGCTTTCGCGCATTGACGCTTTCGGACGGCACTCTTCGCGATGCCGTGTTGCGTTTCGGGGCTTCCGCCGGATGCCGGCATGGCGGCCAGTACAAGGACAGCCGGGAAACCGGCGGCGATACACGATCATCGAGGGGTAGATCATGAGAACACTTGCAATGGCGGCCGCGGTCCTGTCGATCGCGACCTATGCGTCCGCCGGGACGCTCGTCTTCGAGGAGCCGGTTGAATCGGAGGTCGTCGTCGAAGAGGCGGCCATGGGTGGGTCCATCGCGGGATGGATCATTCCGCTGGTCCTGCTGGGCGTGGTAGTAGCCGTCGTCGCGAGTGACGACGGCGGTGGCGGTGGCGGTGGCGGAGGCCAGCCAAACTAGTCAGCGGCCGGTCAGCGGCTCCAGCACATCGAAGTCGATCTGCGGAAGCCGCGGGCTGACCCATTGCCGCGAACGCCAGACGAACCCGGTTTTCGCGTCGGCGAAATGGATATTTTCGAACGCCGCGCGCCCGTTCGTGCAACGCTCCGTGAAGCGCACGGTGCGGTGAACGATCTCGACGATGGTGATGTCGCCCTCGCCGCCGCGCGCGAAACGGCAATCGAAAGCCATGACCCGGCCCCCGGGCCCGTCGCCGGCGAAGCGGAAGCTGCGCCGCACGGTGGCTGGCCAGCGGGCCGGCGGCGCCGGGACCACAAGGGGATCGCCGGGCGAACTCGCGGCCGCCAGCAGATCGTGGCCGATGCCGCGGGTGGCGGTGATCGCGCTGCCGCTGAGCGTCAGCTGCTGGCCCTGCCGCGTCAGGTAGGTCACGTAGGCGCCGTTCTTCGTCGCCGCCACGAGGTGATTTGCCGGTGCGTCGGCGCCGAGCTGGGCGCGGATCATCGCCAGGCCGGCCTTTTCGATCATCGCCCGCGTCAGGCGTTGCCTGCCGGGTTGCCGTGTGGCGGGATCCGCACGCAATTTCGCCGCCGTTGACTTGGCCGTACCGATCACGGCGCCGATCGTGGGGTTGATCCCGCCGCTGGAACAGGCGGCGAGAAAAACGGCGGCGCAGATCGCGGGCCAGCGTATCATTGCCAGAATGCCCCCCATGTCTGGTACAGATCACCGCGTTCGGTATCGCGGACGGTGCGATAGAGCCGGTTTGCCACGTCCAGCCGCGCGCCGTCATCGCGCGCGCCGATGTTGAAATCGGCCGACACCGAGGACCGGGTTTCCATCGGAAGGGTCCATCTCAGGGGGATCGTCACCCGGATGCCGCGGTCGAGATTGCCGATACCGGACACCCTGGAGGTGGCGTCTGTACCAACGATGTACGCAGCCACCTCCCAGCCGTTGGCGAAGCGCCGGCCGAGGGTCAGCGTCGCCCCCCAGTCGCCGCCGAGATAGCGGCCGGCGTTGACCTGTGCTTCGAGGTCGTAGAACCCGGTATCCCAGTACAGCGAACCGTGCCCGGTCACCACTTCGTAGTCGCGGAACGAGAACGCGTCGCCGAACGCGCGCTGGCGGACGTAGTTGACCTCTGCTCCCAGGCCCCAGCGCTGGTTGACCGGTTTCCACAGCACCTCGCCGCTGACGCCGCCGAACATGCGCTCCAGGTAGCCGGCGGACAGCCGGCCGTATGTTGCGTCGGATATCTTGAAGACGTAATCGGCGCTCAGCCGCGACAGTTCGGGGCCCGGCGCGCCTTCGTAGGCCGCGTAGTTGGTCCGCACCCTGGGAAACCCCGCCGGAGCCAAGGGCTTGGCACTGTCGGTCTGTTCGAAAAGCGTCTGGGCAACGGTTCCGTTGAGGGTGAAGCCGGGGCTGATGCGGTAACTGGCATCGCCGCGAAGCTGCAGCCGGTAGCTGACCGAGTTCTCGTTGGAAAAGAACCGCACCGGCAGCGATGGGCCGAGCGACCAGGTGAACCGCCGTTCGGGCACCGCGATCCAGTGCCCCGGCCCGTCGAGCCGGAACGGGGCGTCGCGCAGTTCAACGCTCTGCCAGCTTCTTGGACCGGCGTCCGGCCGGTCGATCTGACGCTCGAAAGCGGCGCGGTCGACGACGGCGGTCGTCGTCGGCACACCATCACGCAGCAGCGTTATCCGGAAGGTCCCGACCGAGGCCGGGGTTCCCGCCGCAAGAACCCGCGCGACGCGGCCGATGGCCTTGGGCTCGCGGCGGATCCTGGTGTTCTCGACGCGCAGCTCGACGGTGCCGGCGGAAAGTTCCGCTTCCCGCACGACGATGCCGTCCGGCGACAGCGCCTCGGCGATTGCCTGCATCAGCATGTCGCGGGACCTTGGGTCCGAGGCCCAGCCGCCGCCGCGTGGCGCATCGGCGCGGCGCGCCATGAACGGCGCCGGGCCGTTACCGAGATCCTGCGGCGCCTGCGGGCGGAACGGATTCCCCGACAAGCTGACGCGGAACCCGACTTCGGAGCCGTGCATCAGGTAGCCGCCGATGCCGATGCCGTTGCCGAGGCGGTATTCGAGGCCGAAATTGAACGGCGCGGTGACATCGAGGGCGGAGTTGAGGGCGGTCCGCCGGTAGTCGTCGGACGAGTACTCGGCCTTGAACGACAGCCCGCGCACCGGCGTCCGCCATTCCAGACCGGCGAAGAGCGCCGCGTCGCCGCGAAAATACTGATCGGCCCTGATCTGCCCGATGTCGCCGAACCGCGACGGCCGCGTGTCAAAGGTTCCCGACAGCAGGCCAAGGGGATTGTCGAAGCCGTTTTCCGAGCCCAGGCGCCCCCAGCCGAGGCCCAGGCTCGCCTTGAGCGTCGGGTGCAGCGTCTTGGTTGCGACGACGTATTCGGCGCCCTTGACGCCGGTTCCGAGGACGTCGCGGAAGCCCAGCGCCAGCGCCGGCAGGCTGGCGGTCTCCTGCAGCAGCCGGAATTTCAGGTCGAGTTCGTCGGTGAACACGGACCCGCCGCCGGCGGTCCAATCCTCGATGCTGGTATAGCGCAGCGTCAGTTCCGCGCCGGGCAGAAACTGGAAGTTCAGCGCGCCGCGCCACACCGGCCCGAAACCGCTGAGGCTCCACGACGTCTCGCCGTCGGGCTGCATTTCCGCGCTCGGCATGTCGATGAGCCCGGTCTGGCCGTAGAGCCCGAGGCTGGGCCGCGGCGGCGCGGCGGTGGCGGCAGCGGCGGCAAGCACGGACAGCATCGCGGCGCCGAAAAGGCGCGCGCACCGCTCCGGGTTTCCGTCTGCAATCCCCACCTGCTGTCCCGCGTTCCTGTCAGGTCGACAGGAAATCGACCTGCGAATTGCATAGCCGGACCGCAGTCAGTTTTCCAGAGAAATAGGCACCGGTATCGATGGCGATGCGCCCGTTGGCGGCGATGGGTTCATCGGCCGGCGTGTGCCCGTGCACGACCCAGAGCCCGTCGCTTCTGGGCGGTTCGCCGGCCCGTGGCCGCCGCCACAGCAGCTCCCGCTCGGGCTGTTCGTCGACAGGTTTTCCCGGATCGGCGCCGGCGTGGCAGAAAAACACGTTGCCGGCGCGATGGCTCAGGGGAAGTCCGGTCAGGAACCCGGTCGTATCCGGGCCCAGCCGGTCGGCGAGTTCACGGCGCATGCGGTCCAGTTCGGCGCCGTCCGGCCGCAGGCTCCTGGGGCCGCCGACGCCGAAGCTCAGCATGGTCTGCAGGCCGCCATTGTGCAGCCACAGCGGGCCGGCCGAGGCATCGGTGAGAAAATCGAGCAGCATTCGCTCGTGGTTGCCCATCAGGCAGACGGTCTTAAAGCTCCCCTCGCGCTGCAGGGCCATCAGGCGGCGCAGGACGGCGGCCGAATCTTCGCCCCGGTCCACGTAATCTCCGAGAAAGACGAGTTCGGGCGGCGGCGTTTCCGCGCCCTTGGCGCTGTCTTCGATCCGGGCCAGCATCGCGCGCAGCAGATCGTCGCGGCCGTGGATGTCGCCGACGGCAATGACCGGTCTTCCGGTATCGGGCGGCGGCTGATCGGCCCCGTCCGTCTCGTCGCCCAGCCCGAGGATTCGGCGAAACCGCTGCATTCCTCAGTTCGCGTGATAGGCTTTTCCGGCCCGGTAGGCGCCGTATCCGCCGTAGCCCTGGTAGCGTGCCATTCGTGCCTCGTTCACCTGTGTCATGGCCAGGCCCGCGACGCGGGCGCCTACCGAGCGTAGCATGCCCAGCCCGAGTTGCACCTGCATTTTCGAGGTCTTTTTCCAGCGCACGGCGTAGAGGACCGCGTCGGCGGAGCCCGCCAGCAGCCTCGCGTCCGGAACCGGCAGCACCGGCGGCGCGTCGATGACGATGAAATCGTAGCGCTGCTTCAGCTCCGCCACCAGATCGCCGTAAGCCGCGCCGGAGAACAGATCGGCGGGGTTGACGGTCGCGGAGCCGCCGCACATCACGTCGAAACCGCTGCCCGCGTGGTGCTCGGTGGCCTCGTCCAGGCTTGCGCCGCCCCGCAGGATACCGGCGAGCCCGGCGCCGCCCCCGCCGCCAAGAAACCGGGCAAAGGTCGGCCGGCGCAGGTCGGCCTCGACGATCAGCACCTTCCTGCCCATCGCCGCGGCGTTCTGCGCCAGCATCATGGCCAGCGTCGACTTGCCCTCGCCGGGAACCGAAGAGGTCGTCAGGACCACCCGCGGCGGGTTTTGCGCGTCCCGCAGGAGCAGCGACGTGCGCAGGTTCCGGACCGATTCGGCCAGCCCCGAGGAC
>JBHHXR010000116.1:0-10639 GCA_046757205.1 Paracoccaceae bacterium | reverse complement strand
CTGATCGCCCTCGGCCTGCTGGTCGCCGGCGTTTTGTATCAGAACCAGTTCGAGGACGGCCTGATCAATCTGCGCGAGCAGTCGCTGGAAACGCAGGGAATGATCATCGCCGAATCGATAGCCGACATTCTGGAATCCCAGGACAACGCGGCGGAAATCCCCGACGGAGCGGTGCGACTGATCGACCGGATGTCGGCGCCGTCCAACGTGCGGGCGCAGCTCTTCGACGCCGATGGCATCATGCTGGGCGACACGTTCTTCATGCGGCGCGGCGAACAGGGCCCGGAGGCGGAACCGGAGGACGCCAAGCCGGAGCAGAAACCCAGTGCGATGACCAGCATCCTGAATCAGGTCTGGGTCCGCGCCGCGCGTCTGTTCAAGTCGGGCAAGGAAACCCTCGACGGCGCGCTGAGTTCGGATTTCTCCAACGCGCCGGCGCGCGAAGCGATGGACACCGGCGAAACAATCCGCGTCAAGAAGAGCAACAGGGATGGCGAGATCGTCGTCTCGGTCGCCGTGCCCGTCGTTGCCAGCGACAGGGTCCGGGGCGCCGTGGTCCTGTCGACCCCTGGCGGCGAAATCGACAATATCGTGCGCAGCGAGCGTGAACAGATACTCCAGGTCTTCGTTCTGGCCATGCTGAGTTCGATCGCGCTGTCGCTGGTTCTTGCCAACACGATCGCGCGGCCGATCCGTGACCTTGCGGAAGCCGCGGAAAAGGGAGGCGCGACGAGCACCCGCCGCCTCAACCCCGAGCGGATTCGCATACCGGACATGACGGCGCGGCCGGACGAGATCGGTTATCTCTCCGGTGCCATGCGCATGATGACGGCCGCGCTCTACGACCGGATCGAGGCCAACGAAGTCTTCGCCGCCGACGTGGCGCACGAAATCAAGAACCCGCTTACGTCGCTGCGTTCGGCGGTCGAAACCCTCAGGCTGGCCCATGACGACGACGCGCGCGCGCGCCTGATGAGCGTGATCGAGAAGGATGTGAAACGCCTCGACCGGCTGGTAACCGATATCTCCAACGCGTCACGCCTCGATTCGGAGCTTGTGCGCGATGAAATGGAGACTTTCGATCTCAGCGCGCTGCTGCGCAACCTGGTGGAATACAACCGGGCCAACGCCGAAAAGGCCGGCGCCACGATCGTTGTCAACCTGCCCGACGATCCGATCATGGTGAACGGCCTGGAAGGCCGGCTTGCGCAGGTCTTCGTCAACCTGATCACCAACGCGATATCGTTTTCACCAGAGGGCGGTGTCGTCACCGTCAAGGCGCTGAAGGCGACCAACGGGATGGTGCGGGTGTCGGTCGAGGACAATGGCGCGGGCATCCCGGACGACAACCTTGGCGACGTATTCACCCGGTTCTATTCCGAACGGCCGCAAAAGGAATTCGGAAACCACTCGGGCCTCGGCCTGGCCATCTCGAAGCAGATCGTGGACGCCCATGGCGGAGAGATCTGGGCGCAGAACATCCGTCCGCGCGGCGCCGGCCGCGATACCCCGCCACAGGGCGCCCGGTTCGTGGTGGAACTTCCGCAGTGACGCAGGGCGCGGCAGCGCAGACCGTTCACGGTTCATGTGTCGCTCTCGGAAAATCCGGAATGCTGATCCGCGGCGCCTCCGGGTCGGGAAAGTCGACGCTTGCCGTGCAAATGATTGCCCTTGGCTGTGACCTCGTCGCGGACGACCGGGTCCGGCTGCAAAGGATTGACGGCCAGGTCGTCGCCTCCGCGCCGCGGGCGCTTTCGGGGCTTGTCGAGGCGCGTGGCATCGGCATCCTGATGGCGCAAGTGCGGGACCGGGCCGTGCTGCGCTATGTCGTGGACCTCGATTTGCCGCCGCGCGCCCGCTACCCGGAGACCGGGTTCACCGACATTCTCGGCATCGATGTTGAATTGATCGGCGGAAGCGGTATTTACGGTCTGCCGTCCACGCTGATGGTCCTGTTGCGCGGCGGACGGTCCCTGGCCGTGTAGGTCGCCCCGAAAGGAAAACTGGTTTGAGCGGGCGGGATTTGCTGAAACGAGGCCATGACGTCGTCCTGATCACCGGCCCGTCGGGCGCCGGGCGCTCGACCGCCGCCTCCGCGCTCGAGGATTTCGGGTTCGAGGCTATCGACAACCTGCCGCTGTCGTTGATACCGCGGCTGTTCGGCGGCGAGCCGATGAACCACCCGATTGCCATCGGCGTCGACCCCAGAACCCGCGACTTCTCGGTATCCGGTATTCTGGAGGTGCTGCAGTGGATCAACGATCTGCCGGGCATGCAGGCGGTCCTCCTGTTCCTCGACTGTGATCACGATGTCCTGATCCGGCGGTATTCCGAAACGCGCCGGCGGCACCCGCTGGCGCCTTCCGAGACGCCGACGGTCGGCATTCAGCGCGAGGCCGCGCTGCTGGCGCCGCTGAAGAACCGGGCCGATCTTCTTGTGGACACAAGCCGGATGTCGCCGCATGACCTGCGTGCGGAGCTTGCGTCCGCCTTTCTGACGCGCGGCGAAGGCGATCTCTCGGTTTCGGTGCAGTCGTGTTGCTACAAGGGGGGCACGCCGCGCGGGGCCGACATGGTTATGGATTGCCGTTTCCTGCGCAATCCGCACTGGGATGCGGACCTGCGCTCGCTCAACGGGTGCGACGAAGCGGTGGGCGATTTCATAACCCGGGACCGCAGATATTCCGAATTCATGACCCGCCTGGAGGACATGTGCCGCTTTCTGTTGCCGGCCTACAAGGCGGAAGGAAAGTCATATTTCAGCATCGCTTTCGGGTGCACCGGCGGACAGCACCGATCGGTCTTCGTTGCGGAAAGCCTTGCAAAACGGCTTGCGAAGGCGGGCTGGCAGGTGTCTATTCGCCACCGCGAACTGGAGCGGCGGGGAGTATCCGACGCGACGAACAAGGGTAGGACGCGTTGATCGGTATCGTGATTGTGGCCCATGGCGGGCTGGCGCAGGAGTACCTTGCGGCGCTGGAGCACGTGGTGGGCAGGCACCGCGGCACGCGGGCCGTGGCGATAGCCGCCGACGACGACCGGGACACCAAGCAGTCGGAGATAGACCAGGCGATCAAGGCTGTCGACGACGGGTCCGGGGTGGTAATCGTGACCGATATCCACGGCGGCACGCCAGCCAATCTCGCCTGCCGGGCGTCGGCGGATGAAAGCCGTGTCGTTCTTTGCGGCGCCAACCTTCCGCTGCTGATAAAACTCTCCCAGGCCCGGCGCCTGAAGTTGCGGGACGCTGTCGACTGTGCCCTCACAGCCGGGCGGAAATACATGAACTCGGCGGAAAGACTGGATGCAAATGGCATCATGATGCGGTTCTGATGGCCATCAACCTGACTCTGGACATCGTAAACGAGAAGGGCCTGCATGCCAGGGCGTCGGCCAAGTTCGTCGAACTCGTGGAAGCTCATGACGCACGTGTGGAAGTGAGCCGGAACGGCGTCGTCGTGCCCGGCGATTCCATCATGGGCCTGCTGACCCTCGGCGCCTCGCAGGGCACGCAGATCGAATTGACCATCGACGGCGCCGAGGCTGAAATCCTGTCCGCCAAGCTCATCGAACTGGTCGCGGAAAAATTCGGCGAGGGTCAGTAGGGGTCAGCCGCGCAGCATCCGCGATAGCACGCCGTCCCGGTCAAGGAACTCGTGCTTCAGGGCAGCCAGGACGTGGAGCAGCACGAGCCCCGCCATGCCGAGGCCAAGAACGATGTGCAGCGTCCGGAAATACTGGGTGAGCAGCTTGCTCCCGGGGGCGAACGGATCGGGAAGCTCGAAAAGGCCGAACACCGTATTGGCCACTCTGAATGGGAAGGCGTCGGCGTCATTCAGCGGAGACGCGGAAGCCAGCAACCAGCCCGAAAGCGGCAGGGCGAGCATCAGGCAATAGAGCGCGACGTGGCCGAGACGGGCCGCCGTCCTTTCCCACTCCGGCATGCCGTCGGGCAGTGCGGGGCGCGCGCCCGCCGAGGCGCGCCAGAATATCCTCAGCAACGCCAGGACGAAAACGGCGAACCCGAAGCTCTTGTGCAACTGGGTAAGCTCGAAACGCACAACGAGGTCGTCCTCGAAATTGACCATGTACGTGCCGAGCGCGAGCAGCCCGACAATCAGGACCGCCATCAACCAGTGCAGCAATCTGGAAACCAGACCCCAGGAGCCCGAATTGTCGGTCAAGGGCATTGGCGGCTCAGCGCTGCGGACGCAGCGAGAGAAGAATCCGGATCGGAACAGTCGTTTCTATCCTGTCCGTTCGCGCCGTCATTCCGAACTCCGTTCTGTCGATATGGCCCCAGACATTGAACGACGCGATACGCTCGGCGGGGTCCGGTTCGTCGGGCCGGAAACGGTAAACCCGCGCCTTCAGCTGAAGCGGCCGGGTGACGCCCCGGATGGTTATGGTTCCCGAAATGTCAGCGTCCGACGGCCCGGTCTGCACGAGCCTGGTCAAGTTGAAATCGATCGAGGGATATTTCCGGGCATAGAGGAATTCCGGTCCCCGGACCACCGCATCGAGCAGAACCAGCCCGGTGCGGGCCGCGCGGGCGTGGACGACGATGTGCGCCTTGGTACTGTGCGGGCGTCCGGGATCGAACACCACATTGCCTTTGAAGGCCGGGAAACGGACGGTTACCTTGCCGCCGGTCCTGTAGGCCACATCGATTGTAATGATGGTCTTTGCGTGATCGATCGCCCAGGCGCCGGCGAGGGCCGGAAGCGGCAGCGCTGTCAGGACAGTCAGAACGGCAAGTATGCGCATGATATGCCTCGCGGGGAACGCGCCCATCGTAGAACGGTATCCGGTTCGGTCAAATCAATGCTGAGTTACCTGCTCAGCGCGTCGGACGCGGCGTATCCCCGCGGTAGTCATAAAAACCGCGATCGGTCTTTCGCCCGAGCCAGCCTGCTTCAACATATTTCACCAGCAGAGGGCAGGGCCGGTACTTGGTGTCGGCCAGCCCCTCGTGGAGCACGTTCATGATGGCGAGACAGGTATCGAGCCCTATGAAGTCGGCCAGTTCCAGCGGCCCCATCGGGTGGTTGGCGCCGAGCCGCAGCGACTTGTCGATGCTCTCCACCGTGCCGACGCCCTCGTACAGCGTATAGACCGCCTCGTTTATCATCGGCATCAGGATGCGATTGACGATGAAGGCGGGAAAATCCTCGGCGCTGGCCGGTGTCTTGCCAAGCTTTTCAACGACGCCGCTCAGCGTCCTGAACGTCTCCTCGTCAGTGGCGATGCCGCGAATGAGTTCCACAAGCTGCATGACCGGCACCGGGTTCATGAAGTGGAAGCCCATGAATTTCTCGGGCCTGTCGGTGGCGGTGGCCAGGCGCGTGATGGATATCGACGAGGTGTTCGAGGTCAGGATCGTTTCAGGACCGAGGTGTGGTACGAGTTGGGCGAAGATTTCGTGCTTGAGTTTCTCGTTCTCCGTAGCCGCCTCGATGATCAGGTCGCAGGAGCCGAGGCTGGTCAGATCGGGCGTCGTTTCGATCCGTGCCAGCGCCGCCGCCTTTTGTGCTTCGTCGATGATGCCCCGGGAAATCTGGCGGTCCATGTTGCCGGCAATGATAGCCGGCGCTTCGGTGAGCGCTTCGTGAGACACGTCATTGAGACGCACATCGTATCCAGCCAGTGCGAAAACATGGGCGATGCCGTTGCCCATCTGGCCCGCGCCGATCACCCCGACCGAATTGATCGCCATTTGCCAGCCCTTCCCGCGCGTCCTCGATCGGACGCGACATTATGCGTTCGTCCGGGGTGGGCGCAACCGTTTAACGGCATTCTATCTTTTGTTCGGACGGGGAATTAAGCGAGTCTTCAGGATTGGGAGAAGAGAGTCGGGATATCCGTTTCCATCCGACCGGTTCCGCGATGCCCGCCACGCCGCCCGACAGGGAAATCCTGGAATTCGATACCTATCGGTTCGGCCGTTCGCGGATGCCGTTTCGCGGCCCGAGGCCGGACATTTCCGGACGCTTTGTCGCCTGCCTTGGCGGGTGCGACACCATCGCACGGTTCGTGAAATCCCCATACCCGCTGTTGCTGGAGCGGCGCCTCGGTCTGCCCGTGGCCAATTGGGGATCGCCGGATGCGACGCCGGCGGATTTCCTCGCCGATCCGGTGCTGCTGGAGGCGTGTTCCGGCGCCTCGGCCTGCGTCGTCCAGGTGATGCCCGCCGTGAATATATCCGGGGCGCTCTACGCGCTTTTTCACAGGCGCGCCGGTGTTCGCAGCGGTCCGCGGGACATACTGCGGCTGCTCGAACCGGTGCTCGACCCGGAAAGGTATTGGTACTGCACGCAGACAATCGGCCGCATCCGGGCCTCGCGCGAAGGTGTATTCTCGTTGGCGGAAAACGAACTCAGGCTGGCGTGGATATTCCGGATGCAGGCACTGCTGCGCGCCATCCGGCCGCCGAAAATCCTGTTGTGGATGGCGCAGCGCGCGCCCGGCGATCCGTCCGGCGGAATGTCGGTGCGGTCTCCCGGCGCGCCGCCTTCGCTGGTAAACCGCCCGATGCTGGACGCGGTCGCGCCGTTCGCCGACGGTCTGGTTGAGTACACGGCGCCACCGGACGAGGCGTGGGGCCGGGACGGCGACCGTATCTACCGGAACGGGCAGGAGATCCTGGCGCACCGCCATGCCGGCGGCGACATGCACCGGGCGGCGGCCCGGGCACTTGCCCGCGCGCTCGAGCCGTTTCTTCCCGAAGTGGGGCAGCGCCGGACGGTCCAGGACGACGGGCCCGCCGCCGCGCCGTTGGTGCAGCGGCAGGCACGCGACGTATTCGAACAATTCCGGGTTCGCGTGCGACCGCTCGGCGACTGCGGCTCCCTGGTTCAGAGAGCGGCTTCAAGCGCCGGAACCGCCTCGAAGAGGTCGGCCACGAGCCCGTAGTCGGCAACCTGGAAGATCGGCGCCTCCTCGTCCTTGTTGATAGCGACGATAACCTTGGAATCCTTCATTCCCGCGAGGTGCTGGATGGCGCCGGAAATGCCTATCGCTATGTAGAGGTCCGGGGCCACGACCTTGCCGGTCTGGCCCACCTGCAGGTCGTTCGGGGCATAGCCGGAATCGACCGCCGCCCGCGACGCGCCGATCGCGGCGCCCAGCTTGTCGGCCAGCCTTTCGATCATCGCGAAGCTTTCTTCCGAACCGACGCCGCGGCCGCCGGAGACGACGATCTTGGCTGAAGTCAGCTCCGGCCGGTCGCTTTCGGCAACCTTGTCCTCGACCCATTCGCTGAGCCCCGGATCCGCCGCCGCCGAAATCGTCTCGACGGGTGCCGGGGCCTGCTCGCCCGCCGCGTCGAAGGTGGAAGTGCGGATCGAGACGACCTTCTTGGCGTCGCGCGACCTGACCGTCTGGATGGCGTTGCCGGCGTAGATCGGACGTTCGAACGTATCGCCGTCGACGACGCCCGAGGCGTCCGAAATCACCATAACGTCGAGCAGGGCTGCCACCCGCGGCAGCACGTTCTTGGCGTCGGTGGTGGCCGGGGCCACGATGTGTTCGTAATCGCCCGCCAGCGACACGATCAGCGCCGCCGTGGATTCGGCCAGACGGTGGCCGAGCGAGGCATCCTCGGCGCACAGCACCTTGGATACGCCTTCGATCTTCGCCGCCTCGGCGGCGGCGTCGGCGGCATGGGCACCGGCGCAGAGCGCGGTGATTTCGCCGAGGCTCCGGACAGCGGCGACGGTCTTGGCGGTGGCGTCCACCGAAAGCTCGCCGTTCGTGACTTCAGCCAGCAGAAGAACAGCCATCAGATCGCCCCCGCTTCCTTGAGTTTGGTTACCAGTTCGTCTACCGAGCCGACGATCTCGCCGGCCTTGCGCGCCTCGGGTTCGACGGTTGAGACGATTTCCAGCCGTGGCGTGACGTCGATGCCGTAATCGGCCGGGGTCTTCTCTTCCAGCGGCTTGCGCTTGGCCTTCATGATGCTGGGCAGCGAGGCATAGCGCGGCTCGTTCATCCGCAGATCGACGGTGACAACGGCAGGCATCTTCACCTTCACCGTCTGCAGACCGCCGTCGACTTCGCGGGTCACCAGCGCATGGTCCCCCTCGATGTCCAGCTTCGACGCGAAGGTCGCTTGCGCCCAGCCGGTCAACGCCGCCAGCATCTGCCCGGTGGCGTTCATGTCGTTGTCGATCGCCTGCTTGCCGCAGAGCACGAGCCCCGGCTGTTCCTCGTCCACCACCGCCTTCAGGAGCTTGGCCACGGCCAGCGGCTCGATGTCGGTATGCACGTCATCGGCGGCGACGATCAGGATCGCCCGGTCGGCCCCCATCGCCAGCGCCGTGCGCAGGGTTTCCTGGGCCTGTTTCACCCCGACCGAAACCGCGATGATTACTTCCGCCTTGCCCGCCTCGCGCAGCCGGATCGCCTCTTCGACCGCGATCTCGTCGAACGGGTTCATCGACATCTTAACATTCGCGAGATCGACGCCGGATCCGTCCGTCTTCACGCGGACCTTGACGTTGTAATCGATCACGCGCTTGACAGGCACCAGCACCTTCATGGCGTCATTCTCCGTTTCCATACCCCGCGAAGGGGCGCATTTCCCGGCCCTGACGTTTAGCGGCTTCACACCGTCGAAGTAGTGAAAAAGCGACCTGAAACCTCAGGATTCGCCGCAATCGCGACGGCGGCAATCAATCAGGTGATTCCACCGACCGCAAGAGGGACATTGCGTCGCTGGGCAACCGGCCGAAGCGTGGCGCGGGGCGGCAGGAAGCGGCTTGTCATCGATTGTTTCCCGGAACCCACAGGACGTCCTGTCTGACACCGTTGTTGGCGCTGCGCGCGGCCACGAAGAACCAGTCCGACAGCCGGTTCAGGTAGTGAACCGCAAGCGGGTTGACCACTTCTTCCTGCGACAGGCCGACAGCCAGACGCTCCGCTCTCCGCGCCACCGTGCGGCACAGGTGCAGATAGGCCGCAAGCGGCGTTCCGCCGGGCAGAATGAAGCTGCGCAGCGGCTCCAGCCCGGCGTTCATGGCATCGATTTCCGCTTCGAGCCGCTCCACCTGCGACTGCGCCACGCGGAGCGGAGCGAGTTCGGCCGAGGCTTGGTTGCCGGATTGCGGACGGCACAGGTCGGCGCCGACATCGAACAGATCGTTCTGGATGCGCCCCAGCGCCTCATCGGTTTCGGCAAGCGCGTGCAGGCGCGCCAGACCGACCGTCGCGTTGGTCTCGTCCACGGTGCCGTAGGCTTCGACCCGCAGCGCGTGCTTGGCCACCCGGGTGCCGTCGCCCAAGGCGGTTTCGCCGCCGTCGCCGGTGCGCGTGTAGATCCTGTTGAGTACCACCATCGCCTAGAAGAGACCGGAACCGAAATAGACGGCGGCAACGATGATCACCACGGCAACGAACTGCGCCAGCAGCCTCAGCCGCATGATCTTGTTGGCGTATTTCCGGTTGAACTCGCCCCCGCGCGCGAATCCGATAACCCCGACCATCAGGATTCCCAGGACGGCCAGGCAGGCGACGACGATCAGCCAGAACAAAGCAGGATGTGGCATTGCCTTTCCTTTCGTGGCAACGGCCATTGCGGCCGAGAGTGCTATTGTACCCTATCAGCCCCGCCGGAGCACGGCGTCAAAGGCGCGCGTCGACAGGATGCGTTTCAGGTACCCGACCACATACGTTGGCGTCGTTACATAATATCTGGGCTTCGGGCGCCGGTTTTCCAGTGCGTGGATCAGCTTTCGCGTCACGGCGGAGGCCGGCAACTCGAACGGATCCCTTCCCCTTTTTTCCGCATAGAGACGGGGCATGACTTCGTTCTCGTAAAGGTCGCGAAACGCCGAGTCTTCCCACTCGATCCACCTTTCGAAAGGGGCACGCGCATTGATGCGGATATTCGACGTGATCGGTCCCGGCTCTATCAGGATGAAATGGATATTGCGCCCGTGGTATTCCAGCCGCAGCGTGTCGGTCATCCCCTCCATGGCGAATTTCGTGGCGACATAGGCGCCGCGCATCCGCATCGCGGAAATCCCCAGAACCGACGAGTTGTTGACGACGCGGCCATGCCCCTGGGCATGAAAAACCGGCATCACCTGGCGGATCAGGTCGAACTGGCCGAAGAAATTGACCTCGAAAATCTCGCGCAGGGCGTCGCGCCGGTAATCCTCGACGGCGCCGGGCAGGGCAAAGGCGCCGTTGTTGAAGATGGCATCCAGCGTGCCGCCGGTTCGCTCCAGCGCTTCCGCGACGGCTTCCCGGATCGAGGCCTCGTCGGCGTAGTCCAGACGGAAACTTTCCAGCCCTTCGCCGCGCAGCCGCGCGCAGTCGGCTTCCTTGCGGCAGGTGGCGAAGACACGCCATCCGCGTTTGTGAAGCCCATGTGCGGCATCGTAACCGATGCCCGAGGAGCAACCGGTTATAAGGAGGGACTTCTTGCTCAATGAGGAAACTCCGCTCTTCCTGCGGCGGGAAAATTCCGGCCCGCGGAGCCTATTTCGTCGATCTCCTTCCGGCAAGCAATATGCATGGATTTGACACTGGACCACGCGCCTGACGCACAGTATCACCACATCTATGGCCGATTTGATCGACGACCCCGACATGTCCGCACCCGACGGCGACGGAACCATCGTCGAGCCGCTGCGCC
>JBHHXR010000115.1:0-10750 GCA_046757205.1 Paracoccaceae bacterium | reverse complement strand
GGCCCGTCCGGTAGGCTTCAAGCTGCGCCACGATGTACATTCTCTGCTGGCCGCTCAGATTGGCCGCCATCGGGACAAGCGCCACGCCGTCGATGCCGTGGCAGGTCTGGCAGAGTTGCTCGGCCTTGAGGCGTCCGGCGGCCGGGTCCGCCGAACCCGGCGCGGCGGCGGCCAGACAGAGCATGACCAACCCGAAACGCAACCCGATATCCCGCCAACTCGTCAAATGCTCTCTCCCCGCACATGGCTACGGACCGGGCGGCTTGCCCGGCCCGTCGCGCCGGCTTGGCCGGCTATTTGCCGCTGTAGCTGATGCGGTAGATCGCACCTGCCTTGTCGTCCGACACCAGGATCGACCCGTCGACATACTGCTGCACGTCGACCGGCCGCCTGAGATAGACGCCGTTCTCGTTCATCCAGCCCTCGGCGAAGGGTTCGGTCTTGGCCGCGTTGCCCTCCTCGTCGAGATAGGTGACCATGACCCGCGCGCCGCGCGGAACCACCGCGTTCCACGACCCGTGCTGAGCGTTGAAGATGGCGTTCTTGTACTTATCGGGGAACATGTTGCCGGTGTAGAACATCATCCCCAGATCGGCCGCGTGCGCGATCATCTCGACCTGCGGCGGCACGTAGCGCGACGCTAGTTCCTCGGGAATGTCCTGGCCGGCGTACTCGTTGGTCCTCACGTTGCCACCGCCGTAGTACGGGAAACCGTACCAGCCGCCATCGACATGCTTGTTCAACTCGCCCGGCGGGATCTCGTCGCCCATGCCGTCCACCTGGTTGTCGGTGAACCACAGCGTGCCGTCCTTGGGGTTGAAGGCGTGGCCGACCGAATTGCGGATGCCGGTGGCGATCACCTCGCGGCCCGAGCCGTCGCGGTTCATGCGGATAATTCCGCCGATGCCCCATTTCATGTAGAGGTCATTTTTCTCGGGCGGCGTCACGTTGAACGGCTGGCCGAGGCTGATGTAGAGCTTGTTGTCGGGGCCAACGACGCAAACGCGTGCCGTGTGGTTATAGGATTCCTCGTCCGGCGGGATCAGTTCACCCTGCGGAACAATCGGAATCGCCACCGTGTCCGAGCCTTCCATGAAATACTCGGCGGCCGGGAACACCATCACCCGGTTGCGCTCGGCGATGAACAGAAAACCGTCCGGCGAATAGCAGACGCCGTTGGGGATGTCGAACTTCACGCTCGGGCTGAATTCCTCCACCGTGTCGGCGACATTGTCCATGTCGCGGTCGGTGACGGACCACACGGTTTTCTTGCGGGTGCCGACCCAGACGGTCGCCTTGTTGCGGCTGACCGCCATGTGCCGGGCATCCGGCACCACCGCGAACAACTCGATCTTGAAGCCGTCCGGCAGCCGGATGTTCTGCAGCATCTTGCGCAGATTGTCGGCATACTTGGTGTCTTGCGGCACCCGCTGCATGTCGCCGGTGTCGGTCCGCTTGAAGGACCCGAGCTTGGAGAGATTTTCCTCGTCGCCGGCAGCGAAGGCTGCACCGGGCAGCAGTGCCAGCGACAAAGCTGCGGAGGCTAGTAACGCTGCGTATCGTTTCATGGTTTTCTCCCTTGGACCATAGTTCGTCTTCAGCCCGGCGGTCATGTACCTGCCCGTAGAACTGCCTAGTCCATTACTGCTGCCACGCTCGAAGCACGGGGGGCAGTCCGCCATCTCGGATTCCCTATGGTGAAAACACGTTCACCCGAACCGGAGGCGATGTTGCGGCCCTAAGAACGAAATCGGCCGGAACACTGTGGGAAAGCCACCGCGGCACCGCGCCTCAACCGATCTGGCACGGCACCCGCGCTAAGATGGCAAATTGTCGCACCGATTTCAATATGGCAAACTGCCACCGAGCCAGCGCATGATGTTCGGCACGTCGCCCACAGCCCCCGGTCTTGCAAAAAGTCGTCGCACAAGATCGGTCGTTGGCGGCATTGACGAACACCGGCACCCGTATCCGGACAGACGCCATCGGCGAGAGCCAGCATCACTGAACGAGCTGGTAGAAAAATCGCGGCGCCACGGTTTCCGACACGTTCATGCAGGGGCCGAATTCGTTCCCGGCGCCGTGCTCAGACCCGCGCGCCGCGCGGCGGATAGCCCTTCACCGCCATGTTCAACGCGTCGATCAGCATTTCGGCGGTCGGGCGCATGAACGGAAAGGTGTTGACCACGCCGCCGTAATAGGTGCCGTCGGGGCGGACCAGGAACAGACCGGCCTCGGCGAAAATGGCGTTCTCGGCATCCTTGATCGCATCGGAAATGTAAAGGCCCATTCCGCGCGCCTGCTCCTCGCTCAGGCCGTAGCCGACGCGGGTCTCCGAAAGGTTCCACTCCGCGACCGTCTTTTCCGCCCGGTCGGCCGGGTCCATCGACACGCTGACCAGATCGGCGCCGAGGTCGGTCAGGCCGTCCAGATGCGCCACGAAATCCTCCAGCTGCCGGCGGCATCGCGGGCAGTGCAGGCCCCGGTAGACATTCAGCACCGTCATGAAGGGCGGGCGGTTTTCCGACAGCACGAAGCTGCCGCCGCCGGCCAGCGGCACTTCGAGTTCGGGAAACGGTTTCCCGGGGACGGGTCGATTGGTCATTTCAGCTCTCCACCAGTTCTTCGGCCCGTTGCAGGTCAACCGACACGAGCTGGCTTACACCCTGCTCGGCCATTGTGACACCGAACAGCCGGTCAACCCGCGACATCGTGATCGCGTGGTGAGTGATGATCAGAAAGCGTGTGTCGGTGGTGCGCGTCATCTCGGCCAGCAAGTCGCAGAACCGGGTCACGTTGGCATCGTCGAGCGGCGCGTCGACCTCGTCGAGCACGCAGATCGGCGACGGGTTGGCCAGGAACACGGCGAAGATCAGCGACAGCGCCGTCAGCGTCTGCTCGCCGCCCGACAGAAGCGACAGGGTGGAAAGCTTCTTGCCCGGCGGCTGGCACATGATTTCCAGCCCGGCCTCCAGCGGGTCCTCGCTTTCGACCATCACCAGGTTGGCGTCGCCGCCTCCGAACAGGTGCCGGAACAGACGGCTGAAGTTCCTGTTCACTTCCTCGAAGGCAGCGATCAGGCGGCTGCGGCCCTCCTGGTTGAGGCTGGCGATGCCGTGGCGCAGCTTGCGGACCGCGGCCTCGAGATCGGCCTTTTCCGCCGACAGGCCGTCGAATTCCTCCTGCACCTCGCGGGCGTCCTCCTCGGCGCGCAGGTTGACCGCGCCGAGCGCCTCGCGCTGCCGTCGCAGGCGCAGGACATCGGCCTCGATGGCGTCGGCGGAAGGCATGGCGTCCGGATCGGCCTCCAGCATTTCCAGAAGCTCCGCGGGATCAGCTTCCATTTCCTCGCGGATGTGCTCCGCCGCCGCCGTCACGCGCTCGGCGGCCGCCTCGGCGAGCGCTTCGGCCCGCGCCCGCGTCTCGCGGCTGTCAGAGGCCGCGCGCTCCGCATCGCGCTCGGCCTGCTCGGCATCGCGCAGCGCCGCCTCGCCGGCCGCCAGCGCATCCGACGCCGCCTTGCGCCGCGCCTCCGCCTTTTCGATTTCGGCCGCGACGCGCGTCCGGCGTTCGGCGATCTGGTCCGGCGCGCTGGTCGCCGACGTCAGCTCGGATTCCGACCGGGTAATCCGGCTGACCAGTTCACCGACCCGTTTTTCGGCGTTCTCCAGCCGGCTCTTCCAGCTTTCGATCTGCCGGATCACGTCCACCCGGCGTTTTTCCCGTGCCTCGCCGTCGCGGCGCAGTTCGTCCGCAATCGCACGCTTGCCCAGCATCGTCAGCCGCGCCGCCTCTACCGTCACCTTTCGGGCCTCGACCGCCGCCCGCGCGGCGCCGAGGTCTTCCAACTCCCGCAGGGCGCGCTCTGCCTCGCCAACCGCGTCCCGCGCCGCCCGCGCCTCTTCCTCGCGGCGCGCCCGCGTCTGGGACAGCGCTTCCAGCTTGCCGGTCAACATGTCGAGCCGTGCCTCGGCGCGCGATTGCTCCCGCATCGCCTCGGTAGCCCTCGCATCGGCGTCGCGGTGCCGGTCCCGCGACGCTCTTTCGGCCGCCTGCGCCTTGTCCAGCCGCGATCGCGCGCCGTCATGGCCGTCACGGGCCGTCTGTGCCGTCCTTGCCGCCACGCCAAGCGCCGCCTGAAGTTCCTTCAGCCGGTTGATCTGCTGCAACCGCAACGCCGCCGAGGACGGGGCGTCCTCCGCCGTGGCGCGGTAGCCGTCCCAGCGCCACAGATCGCCTCGGCGGCTGACCAGCCGCTGCCCGGGCAGGAGGCTGGCTTGCAGCCGTATCCCTTCATCGCGCGACACCAGCCCGATCTGCGCCAGGCGCCGCTTCAGCTCCGGCGGCACCGCCACGTGATCCGACAAGCGCGCAACGCCGCCGGGCAACATCGCCGGCGTCTCATAGTCCGGCAGCGCCGCCCATCCGGTCCCGGCTTCGCCGGCAACGCGCGGCGCTTTCAGATCGTCGGCCAGCGCCGCGCCAAGCGCCGCTTCGTAGCCGGTGTCGACACGCACCGCTTCCAGCACCTGGCCGCCGTCGCCGCGATCGCGGTCGATCAGGCGCTGCAGCGCCCGCACCTCGGCCTCGATCGCCTTCGCCTCGCCCTCGGCCTCCGACAACCCCGCGCGGCTCTCCGATTCCGCCGCCTGGGCGGCGGCCCGCTCGGCCTCGGCGGCCTGCAGCGCGGTCTCCGCCCGTCCGGCGGCTTCCTGCGCCCGGCCCAGCGCCGAAACGGCTGCGGCCGCCGACGCTTCGGCCTGCCGTCGTTCCTCGCCCAGTTCCGCCTCGGCCTCTTTCGCCGCGGCGCATTCGTGCTGCAGCCGCGCGGCGGTCTCCTGCGCATCCTGGTACCGCCGTTCCGCCGCCTGATGCCGGGCAGCCAGCCGCGCCGCCTCCTCGCTCAGCCGGTCGAGCGCGGTTTCCTGCTCCTGAAGATCGGCCGCCGCCGCGCGTGCGGCGTCCTGTGCGGCGATCAGCGCGTCCTCGAACCCCTCCGACGCCTTTTCCAGCTCCGCCCGCTCCGCCCCGAGTTCGGCGATCATCTCCCCGGCATCGCGATTGAGGCCGGACTCGCGCTCGCGGTCGCTCGTCAGTTGGGCGATCCGCGCGCGAAGGTCGCTGATGGCGCCGCGCGCCCGTTCCTCCTGCTCGCGCAGCGAATCACGTTCGACCAGCAGCCGCTGGAGAACGGCGCCGGCGATCGCCTCTTCCTCGCGCAGGGGCGGAACCTTCGCCTCCGCCTCGCCGCGGACCCGGACCCGTTCCGTCGCCGCGCGCTCGGCGCTGGCAGCGGCGGTCACGGCGGTCCGCAGCGCTTTCGCGGCGGCCAGCGCCTGCTCGTCCGCCTCGCGCCAGCGCCGGTAAAGCAGCGTCCCCTCGGCCTGGCGCAGTCGCCGCGCAATGTCGCGGTAGCGCGCCGCCTGCCGAGCCTGGCGGGCAAGCTGGCCGAGTTGGGCGGCGAGGCGTTCCAGAACATCCTCGACACGGGCGAGGTTGGTCTCGGTCGCGCGCAGCTTCAGTTCCGCCTCGTGGCGGCGCTGATAGAGACCCGAAATCCCCGCCGCCTCTTCCAGGAGGCGCCGCCGGGTCTTCGGTTTCGCGTTGATCAACTCGACGATCTGCCCCTGTCGCACCAGCGCCGGCGAATGTGCCCCGGTTGATGCATCGGCGAACAGCATCTGTACGTCGCGGGCCCGCGCCTCCCTGCCGTTGACCTTGAAAACCGACCCGGCGTCGCGGGTTATCCGGCGCATGACTTCAAGCTCGTCGCGGTCGTTGAACGCGGCAGGCGCGCGGCGGTCGGAATTGTCGATCGATATCACCACTTCGGCATGGCTGCGCGGCGGCCGCGACGCGGCGCCGGCAAAGATCACATCCTCCATGCCGTCGCCGCGCATCGCGGTCGGGCGGTTCTCGCCCATCGCCCAGCGCAGCGCCTCCAGCAGGTTGGATTTCCCGCAGCCGTTGGGCCCCACGACGCCCGAAACCCCGGGCGCTATCACCAGTTCCGTGGGATCCACGAAGCTCTTGAAGCCCAGCAAGCGGATTTTCGTGAGTTGCACCCTGCGGCCCGATCTGCCTGTGATTCCTGCCCGATAGAACAGGATTCCGCCCCGAGGGCGGAACGTCAACCGATTTTCCCACCCGATGTTGCCCGGACCGGTCGCCGGTCCACAAGATATTGCGCCGGAATCCGCCGAGCGATGCGTTTTCTTGTCTTCGCCGGTCTTCGCCGGCCGGGCCACCACCGGCTATCGCGCACCGCCCTCGGCGTTTTTCACCCGGCGGCGTGATGGGATGGGCCAGCGACAGGCTCCCGGCGGCCGGGCGTTTCGCCAGTTTGCCAGGAGCCGCCGCCGGCCTCTCGCGGAAGCGGCCCGACAGACCGCCGATACCGGCGACGGATTTCCGGCAACGGGGTTTCGCGGCTGGCCGTTATTTGATCCGGCCTTGCCGCAATCGGGCTTGACCTCGGTCCGCAGGACAGGTCATCTGGCGGCGCAAGGTTCCCCCGCATGAAGGCCAAGCCTTCGGGGGTGAAACGGGAATGCGGTAAGGGTGGACCCAATCCGGGCCCCGAAGCCGCAGCCGCCCCCGCGACTGTATGCGGCGAGCGCGCGCTCATCACGCCACTGGCCCCGGGGCCGGGAAGGAGAGCGGGGCGCGATGAACCGCAAGCCAGGAGACCGGCCCTGCACGTGCAAATTCAATCCCGTCGGGTGTGACGGAGAAGGAGACCATTCATGGCTGCCACGACCGCAAGGGTGGGCGCAACCGCCTCCAAGAGATCAGATTTCGCCGCCATCCTGGGCGTCGCGATGCTCGGCTTGGGCATCACCCTGATCACCGGGTTCGCCTATCCCGCCATATTGCACGACGCTGCGCATGATACCCGGCACGCGGTCGGCTTTCCCTGCCACTGACCCATGTTTCAAAAACTTGTTGCGTGCGGCGTCTTCGCCGGCCTTGCCGCCGGGCTGATAGCGGCTGCGCTGCAGATCTTCTTCGTCGTGCCGATCCTGCTGGAAGCCGAGCGCTACGAATCCGGCGAACTGATCCATTTCGCCGGCGGAGCGGAAGTCGGCGCGGACAGCGCCGCCCACGACCGCGGCGCGCATGATCACGGCAGCGGCGCTTCCGCCGAAACCGGCCAGGCGGCGCAGGGCCAAAGTGGGTCCGACCACGGCGAGGATGGCTCGAACCTGTTGCGTCATGTCCTGACGGTCCTGGCGACGGTGGCTGCGTTCTGCGGCTTCGGGCTGCTCCTGACGGCGGGCTTTGCGCTGGCCGAACGGCGCGGCTATCAGCCGGACGGCCGCGCCGGCCTGCTCTGGGGCGTCGGCGGGTTCGTCGCGGTTCAGCTGGCACCGGCGGCCGGGCTGCCGCCGGAGCTGCCGGGCTCGACTGTCGGAGATCTCGTGCTGCGGCAGGCATGGTGGTTTTCCACCGTTCTGCTGACCGGAACCGGCATCTGGTTCATCGCCTTCGCGAAGCACTGGGTACCGTGGACACTCGGCGCCATCCTGGTCTTCGTGCCGCATCTTTTCGCCGCCCCGCATCCCAACGTCTTCGGCGGCGTGGCACCGCCGGAGCTGGCATCGGCCTTCGCCGCCCGCAGCCTCGCCGTCGGCTTCGCCTCGTGGGTGATTCTCGGGCTCATCACCGGGTATGTCTGGCAAAAGAACCCTTTCGGGGATGACACATGAACCTCGCGGGACGCGGCGAGCCGCACCCCGCCGTCCGCGTTTCGAAAGACCAAACTCTCTGGATTTTCTCATGGCTGGAAAAACCCCCGCAACTGTCATCACCGGCTTCCTCGGCGCGGGAAAGACCACGCTCATCCGGCACCTGTTGCGAAACCCGGGCGGCCGGCGCATCGCGCTGATCATCAACGAGTTCGGCGACCTCGGTGTCGACGGCGAGGTTCTCAAGGGCTGCGGCGACGCCGCCTGCAGCGAGGGCGATATCGTCGAATTGTCGAACGGCTGCATCTGCTGCACGGTGGCCGAGGATTTCGTTCCCACGATGCAGTCGCTGCTGGCCCGTGACGAACCCCCGGACCACATCCTCATCGAGACATCCGGTCTCGCCCTGCCGCAGCCGCTGGTGCGCGCCTTCACCTGGCCGGAAATCCGCACCAGGGTCACCGTCGACGGCGTGGTAACGGTGGTCGACGGCGAGGCGCTGGCCGAGGGGCGTTTCGCGGCTTCGGAGGCGGCGGTGGACGCGCAGCGGCGGAGCGATAGCGCTCTCGACCACGAAACGCCCTTGTCGGAACTCTTCGAGGACCAGATCGCCTGCGCCGACATGATCCTGGTGAACAAGGCGGATCTTCTGGAAAACGGCGAGGCCGGAACGCTGGCCGCCGACCTGCGCGCCGGGGCGCGCGATGGTGTGCAGGTCATCCTGACCTCGCAGGGCGCGCTGCCGCCGGAGGTTCTGCTCGGTCAGCGTGCCGGGGCGGAGAACGATCTCGCGCCACGGCACGAAATCCATCACGACCACGACGATCCCGGCCATCACGACCACGACGAATTCGAGAGCTTTGTCGTCAGTCGTTCCGAGATCGGCGACGCGAAGGCGTTTTCCGAGCGGGTTGCGGACGCCATCCGCGCCCATGACATTCTGCGGCTGAAAGGCTTCGCCGCGGTGACCGGCAAGCCGATGCGGTTGGCCGTGCAGGCGGTCGGGCCAAGGGTCGAGACCTATTTCGACCGTCCGTTCGCCGCCGGCGAGGCGCGGGAGACGCGGCTGGTGGTGATCGGCGAGGCGGGAATGGATCAAGCCGGGATAAGGGCGGCGTTGAGCGCCTGATCCCGCACCGTCCCGGCCCCCGAGCCGGGACCTCTTGGAATGAAGCCGGTGGCCCCGGATCAGGTCCGGGGCGGTTTCGCAAAAAAGGCGCGCGGATGCACCTTCTGCAGGCACAGCCCGGCTCGATCGACGACGGATCGGAACCGTTCGACCTCGGGCAGTCTCCCGCCGACATGGTGCTGATTTCCGCCGCCGACACCGAACTTGCCGCCTGGTCGGAAGCCCGGAGCGCGCTTGGCGATGCCGCGCCGTCGCTGCGGCTGGCCAGCCTGATGCACCTGCGCCATCCGATGTCGGTCGATTTGCATCTCGATACCTGCGCCACGAAATCCCGGATGGTCATCGCCCGCTGCCTCGGCGGGCGCGGCTACTGGCAGTACGGGCTGGAGCAATACGCCATCCGGCTGGGCGAGGCTGGCATTCCCTTCGCCGCCCTGCCCGGCGACGACAAGTCCGACGAGGACCTGTGGCGGCTCTCCAGCGTGGAGCGCGAGGACTGGGAGGCGCTGCTGGCCTACTGCGTCGAGGGCGGGCCGGACAACGCCGCGAACTTCCTGCGCTACGCATCGGCGATGCTGGAGGGCGGCGAAAAACCCGCCGCCGCCAGCCCGCTCTTGCGCGCCGGGGTCTACTGGCCCGGTGCCGGCGTCGCCGACATTTCCGCCGCACGCGAAGACTGGAGCGAGGGCGCCCCGGTGGTGCCGCTCATCTTTTACCGTGCGCTGGTACAGGGCGCCGGGCTGAACCCGGTCAACCGGCTCGTGAAGGCGCTCTTGCGGCAAGGTCTGAACCCGCTGCCGGTCTTCGTCGCCTCGCTGAAAGACCCGGTCTCGGTGGCCACGCTGGAAGGGCTGTTCGCGCAGGCAGTGCCCGCCGTCATCCTCAACTGCACCAGCTTCGCCGTCGGCTCGCCACACGACGGCGACACCGCCATGCCCAACCCGCTGACCATGCAAGCCGCCAACCGCGCGCCGGTGTTTCAGGTCGTCCTGTCCGGTTCGTCGGAACAGGCCTGGCAGGACGGCATGAGCGGGTTATCCGCCCGCGACATCGCCATGAACGTCGCCCTACCCGAGGTCGACGGCCGGGTGCTGTCGCGCGCCGTTTCGTTCAAGGGCGAGGCCTATTTCGACGCGGCGACGCAATGCCCGATCGCCGCCTACCGGGCGCGCGGCGACCGCATCGACTTCGTGGCGCAACTGGCTGCAAACTGGGCGAAACTTCGCGAAACGCCTGCCACCGACCGCCGCGTCGCGCTGGTGCTCGCCAACTATCCCAACAAGGACGGGCGGCTGGCCAACGGTGTCGGCCTCGACACCCCGGCGGCTACGGTACTCGCGCTCAGCTTGCTGTCGGAAAACGGCTACCGGGTGCACAACCCGCCCGCCGACGGCGATGCGCTGATGCAGGCGATCCTCGCCGGGCCGACCAACTGGCTGACCGACCGGGCGGCGCGCACCGGCGGCGAAAGCCTCAGCCTCGCCGAGTATCACATTTCCTACGGACAGTTGCCGTGGGAGGTTCGAAGCCGCATCGAGGAGCGCTGGGGGCCGCCCGAGGCGGATCCGTTCTATATCGCGGGCGAGGTCGATTGCGGCCGTTTCGCGCTCTCCATCCTCACCTTCGGCAATGTCGTCGTCGGCGTGCAGCCGGCGCGCGGCTACAACATCGACCCGAAGGACACCTACCACTCCCCCGACCTGGTGCCGCCGCACAACTACCTCGCCTTCTATTTCTGGCTGCGCCACCAGTTCCGCACTGATGCCATCGTGCACATGGGCAAGCACGGCAACCTGGAATGGCTGCCGGGAAAATCGCTGGCGCTGTCGGCGGAATGCCTGCCCGAAGCGGTGCTCGGCCCCGTGCCGCACATCTACCCGTTCATCGTCAACGACCCCGGCGAGGGCACACAGGCCAAGCGGCGCACATCCGC
>JBHHXR010000114.1:0-10935 GCA_046757205.1 Paracoccaceae bacterium | reverse complement strand
TAATGCTGGCCGAGGAAGCAATCATCGCGCATCTGGACCAGAGTTTCTTTCGCGTTCGCTTCGACCGCTGTTCAGCTTCCGAAAAACTTTATCTGCGCGGAATGGCGGAGCTCGGACCCGGCGCGCACAAATCGGGCGCTATTGCCGCCGTGCTGGGCCAAAAAAGTCAGGCTCTTGCACCGATCCGGCAGCGCCTGATCGCCGCCGGAATGATCTATTCGCCCAGCTACGGCGAAACCGCATTCACGGTTCCGCTGTTTGATGCCTTCATGAAACGTGCGATACCGAGGCTCGAACCCTACGTCGGAAGGAAGCGCGGAAAATGAACCGGTTCGGCCCGGGCCACCACCTGCACCTGATCGATGGCTCGGCCTTCATCTTCCGCGCCTTTCACGCCCTGCCGCCGCTGACGCGGAAATCGGACGGCCTGCCGGTCGGCGCGGTCGCCGGGTTCTGCAACATGATCTACAAGCTGGTGGAGGACAACGCCGGGCCGGACGCGCCGACCCACGCGGCGGTCATTTTCGACTATTCCGGCAAGTCGTTCCGCAACGACATCTATCCCGGGTACAAGGCCCACCGCCCGCCGCCGCCGGAGGAGCTGGCGCCGCAGTTCCCCCTGACGCGCGAGGCGACCCGCGCCTTCAACCTCGCCTGCATCGAAAAGGAGGGCTACGAGGCCGACGACATCATCGCCACCTATGCCCGGCAGGCGCGAGAGGCCGGCGGCCGCGCCACCATCATCTCTTCCGACAAGGACCTGATGCAGCTAGTCGGCGGCGGCGTGGAAATGCTGGACGCCATGAAGAACCGGCGCATCGGACCGGAGGAGGTGGAGGAAAAATTCGGCGTCGGGCCGGACCGGGTGGTCGACGTGCAGGCGCTGGCCGGCGACAGCGTCGACAACATCCCCGGCGCTCCGGGCATCGGCGTCAAGACGGCGGCGCTCCTGATCCGCGAATACGGCGATCTGGATACGCTGCTGGAGCATGCATCCGAGATCAGGCAGCCGAAACGCCGCGAGGCGCTGGTCGAGATGGCCGACCGGATACGCCTGTCGCGCCGGCTTGTCACGCTGGACACGGAAACGCCCGGCCTCGACCCGCTCGAGACGCTGGAGGTGCGCGAACCGGTTCCGCACGAACTGCTGTCGTTTCTGGCGAAGATGGAATTCCGCACGCTGTCGCGGCGCATCGCCGAAAAGCTCGGCGTCGATCCGCCAACCATTTCGGCTGCCCCCGCCGCCGATGGCGACGACCCGCCGCCGCGCGAAGATACCGGCCTGAAGGCGCCGTTCGACCCTGAGCGCTACCAGACCGTGCGCGACGCCGGGGCGCTGAAGGACTGGATCGGCAAGATCTACGGACGCGGCTGGGTCGCCGTCGATACCGAGACCACCAGCCTCGACGAAATGGTCGCCGGGATCGTCGGCGTCTGCCTGTCGGTGGAGCCGGGCGAGGCGTGCTACATTCCGCTCGGCCACGTCACGGGCGAGGGCGACCTGCTGGGCGCAACGAAACTCGCCGACGGCCAGATGGCGCGTGACGCGGCGCTGGCGATCCTCAAGCCCATGCTCGAGGATCCCTCGATCCTGAAAATCGGCCAGAACATGAAATACGACGCCAAGATCTTGGCGCGTGCCGGCATCGGCGTGGCGCCGATCGACGACACCATGCTGATCTCCTATGCGCTGCATGCCGGGCTGCACCGCCACGGAATGGACTATCTGTCGGAGCGTTACCTCGACCACAGGCCGATCCCGATCAAGACGCTCCTGGGCGGCGGCAAGTCGGCGCGCACCTTCGACATGACCGCGATCGACGAGGCGACGAAATACGCCGCCGAAGACGCCGACGTGACGCTGCGGCTGTGGAAGCTTCTGAAGCCGCAACTGCACGAGGCGCATGTCACCACGGTCTACGAGACGCTGGAGCGGCCGCTGGTGCCGGTGCTGGCGGAAATGGAGATGCACGGCATCAGGGTGGACCGTGACCACCTGTCGCGCATGTCGAACGCGTTTGCCCAGAAGATGGCGGCGCTGGAAGACGAGATACAGGCGCTGGCGGGGACCAAATTCAACGTCGGCTCGCCCAAGCAACTGGGCGAAATCCTGTTCGACCAGATGGGCCTCGACGGCGGCAGGAAGGGCAAGACGGGGGCCTACGCCACCGGCGCCGACGTGCTGGAGACGCTGGCCGCCGAGGGCCACGAGCTGCCGGCGCGCGTGCTCGACTGGCGGCAGCTCTCGAAGCTGAAATCGACCTACACCGATGCCTTGCAGACCCATATCAACGCCGAAACGGGCCGCGTGCACACCTCCTACATCATCTCCGGCGCCTCCACCGGGCGGCTCGCCTCCACCGATCCGAACCTGCAGAACATCCCGGTGCGCACCGAGGAGGGAAGGCGCATCCGCGAGGCGTTCGTGGCCGAGCCGGGCAACGTGCTGCTCAGCCTCGACTATTCGCAGATCGAGTTGCGCGTCCTTGCCCATATCGCCGGTATCGACGAACTGAAACAGGCGTTCCGCGACGGGCTGGACATCCACGCGATCACCGCCTCCCAGGTCTTCGGCGTCTCTCCCGACGACATGGACCCCATGGTCCGGCGCAAGGCCAAGGCCATCAACTTCGGCATCATCTACGGCATCTCGGCCTTCGGCCTGGCCAACAACCTGGGCATCCCCCAGCCCGAGGCGAAGGCCTACATCGACACCTATTTCGAACGCTTCCCCGGCATTCGCGAATACATGGACAAGACCGTGGCCGAGGCGAAAGAAGCGGGCTATGTCACCACGCTTTTCGGCCGCCGCATCCATACGCCGGAGATCAACGCCAGGGGCCCGCGCGCCGGGTTCGCGCGGCGCGCCGCGATCAACGCGCCGATACAGGGCACGGCGGCCGACATCATCCGCCGCGCCATGATCCGGGTGCCGGATGTCCTGAAATCCCGCAACCTGCCGTCGAAGATGCTCTTGCAGGTGCATGACGAACTGCTGTTCGAGGTGCCCAGGGACGCCGCGGACGACACCGCCGAGGCGGTCAGGGAGGTCATGGAAAGGGCCTGCCTGCCTGCCGTCCATCTCGATATCCCGCTGGTCGTCGATGCCGGACGGGGCGCCAACTGGGCCGAGGCGCATTGAAGCCGATGCCGTATGCCCCCCAGCGAGGCCCCGGCGTCGTCGAGTTGGCGATCCACGGGCTGTCGACTAATCTCCGCGTCATCATCGTCTGCGCGGCTCTCTCGACCGCGGTATCGCTTTACGCCCGGGTCACGCACGGTGCCTTCAGCGTCACGCTGGTGCCCGATCTGCTGTTTTCCGCGCTTGTGGAGTTTGCCCTGGTCAACGCCATGCTCGGCAATCCCCGCATGGGCGGGACCGGCGGGCGCGCGGTGTTCGGGAAATACCTGGTCGCCTATTTCGTGGTCGCGGCGGCGCCGACCGTCGCCGGCGCCTTGTTGGGCGCTTTCTTCGCGACGCCGGAGGTCGGTGTCTTCATGGTCGGCCTGCCGCTCTCGGTGCTGTCCTACAGTTTGCTGGGAACGCTGTTCCCGGCGGTCTGCGAGGGCGAGCCGGGCGAGTTCGGCCTGGCATGGCGGCGCGGGCTGCGCCAGGCCGGTTTCGTGCTGCCGCGGGTGATCGGATTCACCGTGGTGATATTCCTGGCCACGCTGTTCTCCGTTCTTGCCTTCGAGGAAGTGTCATCGCGGTTCTTCGGGGACGGGTCGCCGGTGGTTTTCGCGCCTGCCGGGGTGCTGCTGGACTTCCTGCTGCGGCTGCTCAATCTCGGCCTGTCGGCCTTCATCATGGCGGTGCTGGTGGTGGCGTTCCAGCGCGAAACGCCGTCGCGCGTATTCGAGTGACCGCCCGGCCGGCGTGAACCGCAGTTCCTGACCATGGCCGAGGCGGCCGGCTGCCGAAGCCGGATGGCTGCGCCGAACCGCCGCTGCCGCCCTCCCCGCCGACGCCGGCCGGCGCACGATTCCGCTCAGAAGAACCGCGAGGTATCCGGCGGCTTCCACGACCACGGCGTCAGGTCGATGAATATCGCCACCACGCGGCGCGCCAGGTTGTATTCGTTGCGCAGCGCGGCGTAGCTGACCGAAGCCCAGAGACGCTTGCCGTCGCGGGTCATGAAATTGCGCTCGTCGTTGCAGCGCTCGCCTGAAACGACCTGCAGCCACTGCCGTTCCAGCGAGCGGCGCGACGAAGCGCTTTCTCCGCAAAGATCGAAGAAGTCGAGGCGAATGAATTCCTGCTGGGCGTAGCCGAACATGGTCACCGCGTTGTCGTTGACATCGACCACCCGGCCGTCGGGATCGAACCAGACCAGGGCCTGCGAGGCATCCAGCGCCGCCATCAGCCCCTTGCGTTCGATCTTGTCCGATCTGGTCTTGCTGGTGCGGTCGTCGTGCAGCATGGCCGGCCTCCTGAAATCGTCTCAGGATAGCCGCCGACAGGCTAACGAATTGTTACGCCTCGGCCGCGCGGGAAATCAGAAGTCCGACAGGATGCCCTTTTTTTCCCAGTCGCCGTAGCGCACCGGGTCCGGTCCGTCGCGCCCGCCCAGCTCCGGCGGCCTGTCGGGTTCCTTCGCCGCGCGGCGGCGCGCCTCGGCCTCTTTCAGGGCGCGCTCTGCCGCCTCGCGCAGGCGGGCCTCTTTTTCTGTCTCGGCGGCTGACATATATCCTCTCTGACCGACACGTGATGATAGTGCTGAAGGCAGCGGCCCGGCAAGGGCCGGAGGGAGCCATGAACACGACCAAGACGATGCTGCTTCTGGCGGCGATGACGGCGCTCTTCATGGGCGTGGGATACCTGATCGGGGGCACCGGCGGCATGCTCCTCGCCTTCGCCTTCGCGCTCGCGACCAACGCCCTGGCGTTCTGGAATTCCGACCGGATGGTGCTGGCCATGCACAACGCCGAGCCGGTCACCCGCGCCGGTGCGCCGGAGTTGTACCGTCTGGTCGAGCGGCTGGCGGCCAATGCCGGTCTGCCGATGCCGAAGGTCTACCTCATCCGCTCCGACCAGCCCAACGCCTTCGCCACCGGGCGCGGCCCGGAAAACGCCGCCGTGGCCGTCACCACCGGTATCATGCGCGTGCTCTCCACCGACGAGCTGGCCGGCGTCATCGCCCACGAGCTCGGCCATATCCGCAACCGCGACACGCTGATCATGACCGTGGCGGCGACGTTCGCCGGCGCGATCTCCATGCTTGCCCAGTTCGGCCTGTTTTTCGGCGGCGGGCGCGGCCGCGGGCCGCTGGGTATCGTCGGCGTGATTCTGGCGGCATTGCTGGCGCCTTTCGCGGCGATGCTGATCCAGATGCTGATCAGCCGTACGCGGGAATATTCCGCCGACCGTGCCGGGGCGGAGATATCCGGCGCGCCGCTGGCGCTGGCCTCGGCGCTGGCGAAGATTTCCGCCAATGCGCGGCGCGTGGAACTGCCGAGCGCCGAGCGCCATCCGGCCACCGCGCACATGTTCATCGTCAACCCGCTGACCGGAACCCGCATGGACAGCCTGTTCTCGACCCACCCGAGCGTGGAGAACAGGATCGCCGCGCTGCGCGAAATCGCCGGGAATGGCAGCACCGGCGCGCGGCCCCGTCGCCGCAGCGAAACCCGGAAGAGCCCGATACCCGTCGTCCGGCGCCGCCGCCGCGGGCGCTGGACGTGAGCGCACCGGGGCTCGCCGCCCGGAAAGCCGCCATCACGCTTGTGCACGGCGTCCTTGCGAACCGCCGCATGATGTCGGACCTCGCGGCCGGCCGGGATTCGCCGCTGGCCGCGTTGGCGCCGCAGGAGCGGGCGCGCGCGCAGATGCTGGCAACAGCGGTTCTGCGGCACCTCCAGCCGATCGACGCGGTGCTCGACCGGTTCCTCGACCGGCCGCCGCCGCCAGCGGTGCGCGACGCCCTTCGCCTCGCTGCCGCGGAGCTGCTTGTCGTCGGCAGCGCAGCGCATGGCGCCGTGGATTCCGCGGTGCGGATCGTGAAATCCGAACCTGAGGCAAAACGTCACGCCGGTCTGGTCAACGCGGTCGCCCGCAGGATCGCCGGCGAAGGGCCGGCGCTGTGGTCGGCCCATCGCGCGCAAACCCTGCCGCCGCCGCTGCGCAAGCGCCTGCGCAAGGCATGGGGCAAGGGCGCGCTCATGCGGATCGAAGCGGCCCACGCCGCCGGCGCGCCGCTCGACCTGACGCTGAGAGATGCCGCCGGCGCGGCGCAGTGGGCCGGCGTTCTCGGCGCCGACGTCCTGCCGACCGGCAGCCTTCGGCTTCGGCGCGGCGGTCAGGTTTCCGCCCTGCCGGGGTTTGCCGAGGGCGCATGGTGGGTTCAGGATGCCGCCGCCGCGGTTCCGGCGCGGCTTCTGCCCGATATCGAAGGCCGGCGAGCGCTCGATCTCTGCGCGGCGCCCGGCGGCAAGACCATGCAGCTCGCCGCGGCAGGCGCGCAGGTCACGGCGCTTGACGTCTCGGCGCAGCGGCTGTCGCGGGTGGACGAGAATCTGGCGCGCACCGGGCTGAAGGCCGAACTTGCCGCCGCCGACGCGCTGGCGTGGTCGCCGCCCCGGCACTTCGACGCGATCCTGATCGACGCGCCCTGTTCGGCCACCGGCACCATCCGGCGCCATCCCGACCTGCCGTTCGTCCGTCCGGACGCCGCCATCGCCGAGTTGACGGCGCTTCAGTCGGCGCTGCTCGAGCGCGCCGCCGGCTGGCTGAACCCCGGCGGCCGGATGGTGTTCTGCACCTGCTCGCTGCTCCCGGCGGAGGGGGAAGACCAGGCACGGGCGTTTCTTGGGCGACACCGCGGCTGGCACGCGGTTGCGCCGGATGGCGTGGCCGGTCTGGACCCGGCCTGGATCGGCCCGGAGGGCGGGCTGAGGCTGCGCCCCGACTACTGGCCGGAACTGGGCGGCATGGACGGATTTTTCGCGATAGCGCTGGAAAAGCCGACCGCAGCGGGGTAACACCCGCCACACCGGCGGAAGGTGCCGGTGACCCACTCGAACCGAGCACCCGCAGGCATGCCACCCGCTCTCTGGACACTCAAGGCAGTCGCGACCCGCATCCGCCGCGCCTTCGCCCGGGTCCGCAACGGCTGGCGGGCCCGGACCGCGCGGGCGGGACGCACCCCCAAGGCCTTTCAGTACTACCCGGAACCGCGCAGCATCGGTTCCTATGCCGCGGGAAAACAGATCGAGGGGGGGAACCTCTTTCTTGCCGGCCACCTGGTCGAAATCGCCCAAGGCAATATCTGGGATGCGCCTGTTCCGGACGAGCATTTCGCCGACGAACTGCATGGTTTCGGCTGGCTCGACGATCTCGCCGCCATCGGCGACCGGCCGTCGCGGCGGCTGGTCCAGACGTGGCTTCTGGACTGGATAGGCCGTTACGGGAAAGGGCGCGGTCCGGGCTGGACGCCGGGCGTGACCGGTCGACGCGTCGTGCGCTGGATCAGCCACGCCACTTTCCTGCTGCGCGGCATCGACAGCGAGGCGTCGCCGCGCTTTTTCCGCTCGCTCGGCCGGCAGATCAACTATCTCGCCGGAAGCTGGCATTCGGCGCCGCCCGGGCTGAGCCGATTCGAGGCACTGACGGGACTGATCTACGCCGGTCTCGCCATCGAGGGCCGTGAACGCGTTCTGGCGCCGGCGGTCCGCGCGATGGGCCGCGAATGCGAAAGACGCATCGACAAGGACGGCGGCATTCCCAGCCGCAACCCCGAAGAGCTGATGGAAGTGTTCACGCTGCTGACCTGGGCGGCCCGCACCCTGACCGACACCGGCAGGACAGTCGATCCGCGCCACCAGGCCGCGATCGAGCGGATTGCGCCGACGCTGCGGGCCCTGCGGCTCGGCGACGGCTCGCTGGCGCGGTTCAACGGCGGCGGCCGCGGCCGCGAAGGCAGGCTCGACCAGGCCCTTTCCGACGCCGGCATCCGCAGCGGCAGGCGCGAGGATCTGGCCATGGGATTCGCCCAGATCGCCGCCGGCCGCACCAAGCTGGTAATCGACTGCGCGGTGCCGGCGGCGGTCGATTATTCCGCCGAAGCGCACGCCGGAACGCTCGCCTTCGAGATGTCGAGCGGTCGCCGGCCGGTCATCGTCAACTGCGGCCCGGGCTACCGTTTCGGCCCGACCTGGCGCCGCGCCGCGCGCGCCACGGCGGCGCACAGCACGGTGGGGATAGAACGGGTCTCCAGTTCGCAGTTCGCGCCGGGCGGATTCGTCGGAAGAACCTTCGGCGAACGGCTGACCAGCGGCCCGCGCCACGTTACCTTCCAGCGTGCACAGGACCTTACGGGCGTGTGGATTCTGGCAACGCATGACGGCTACGCGCCGCATCAGGGCCTGATTCACGAGCGCAGGCTGTTTCTCGATTCCAGCGGCAGCGAGGTCCGGGGCGAGGACACGCTGATCGCTCAGGACGAAACCCACAGGGCTACCTACGACCGCTATGTCGCCGGCGCGCCGAAACTGGGCGTCATGTACCACATCCATTTTCACATTCATCCCGATGTCGAGGCCGAGCTGGGCATGGGCGGCCGCGCGGTGTCGTTACGGCTGAAGAGCGGCGAGACCTGGGTGTTCCGGCAGTCCGGCGGCTCGCTCGACCTGACCAGCAGCGCCTATCTCGACCAGAGCCGCGTAAAGCCGCGCAACACCAGGCAGATCATCGTCTCGGCGCGCGCCGTCAACCATTCCGGGCAGGTCAACTGGGTGCTGGAGCGCACCGAGGACGGCCACCGCAGCATCCGAGACTATGAACCGGACGCCGACGCGCCCGACCCGTCATCAACCGATTGACCTGCCGCTAACCGAGGACCAACCGCATGACCGACAATCTCCAGCCGCTCCGGCGCGCGCTGATTTCCGTTTCCGACAAGACCGGGCTCGAAGATCTCGGGCGGGCGCTGGCCGGGCGCGGTGTCGAGCTGCTGTCCACCGGCGGCACCGCCGCGGCGCTGCGCGCCGCCGGGCTGGCGGCGAAGGACGTTTCCGAGATCACGAGATTTCCCGAAATGATGGGCGGGCGCGTCAAGACCCTGCACCCGATGGTGCATGGCGGGCTCCTGGCGCTGCGCGACGACCCCGATCACCGGCGGGCGATGGAGGAGCACGGCATTGCCGCCATCGATCTGCTCGTGGTCAACCTCTACCCGTTCGAAGCGACGGTCGCCGCCGGCGCCGACTACGCCGGGGCCATCGAGAACATCGACATCGGCGGCCCGGCGATGATCCGCGCCGCGGCCAAGAACCACGGCTTCGTCGCCACCGTGGTCGACATCGAGGACTACGCCGCCCTCATCGCCGAGATCGACGCCCATGACGGCGCCACGACCCATGCCTTCCGCCAGCGCCTCGCGCAGATCGCCTATGCCCGCACCGCCGCCTACGACGCTGCCGTTTCGGGCTGGATGGCGACGGCCACGCACCAGGACGCGCCGCGCCGCCGCGCCGTCGCCGGGACCCTGGCCCAGACCCTGCGCTACGGCGAGAACCCGCACCAGCGCGCCGCCTTCTATGTCGACGGCAGCACGCGCCGCGGTGTTGCGACGGCGACCCAGCATCAGGGCAAGGAACTCAGCTACAACAACATCAACGATACCGACGCGGCCTTCGAGCTGGTCGCCGAGTTCGACCCGGCCGACGGCCCGGCATGCGCCATCATCAAGCACGCCAACCCGTGCGGCGTGGCCCGCGGCGCGACCCTGCTGGACGCCTATCGCGCCGCTTATGACTGCGACCGGACGTCCGCTTTCGGCGGCATCGTGGCGCTGAACGGCAGGCTTGACGCCGAGACCGCGGGCGAAATCAGCCGGGTTTTCACCGAGGTGGTCATCGCCCCCGGGGTCGAGGCCGGGGCGAAGGAGGTTTTCGCCGCCAAAAAGAACCTGCGCCTGCTGACCACCGGCGGCCTGCCGGACGCCGCCGCGGCGGGCAAGACCTGGCGCCAGGTCTCGGGCGGCTTTCTGGTGCAGGACCGCGACAACGGGCAGCTGCGGCGGCGTGATCTGAAGGTCGTCACGAGGCGCGCGCCGACCGACGCCGAACTGTCCGACATGCTGTTCGCCTGGAGGGTTGCGAAACACGTCAAGTCCAACGCCATCGTCTATGCAAGGGACGCTGCCACGGTCGGCATCGGGGCCGGGCAGATGAGCCGGGTGGATTCCACCCGCATCGCCGCCCGAAAATCGCAGGACATGGCCGACGCCCTGGGCACGGCGACCCCGCCGGCGCGGGGCTCCGTCGTCGCTTCCGACGCCTTTTTTCCGTTCGCCGACGGCCTGCTGGCGGCGGCCGAGGCCGGGGCGACGGCGGTCATCCAGCCCGGCGGTTCGATGCGCGACGACGAGGTTATCGCCGCCGCCGACGAGGCCGGTCTGGCCATGGTCTTTACCGGCATGCGGCATTTCCGGCACTGATCGCGGGGCATTTCCCGGCCCTACTTGATGGCTCCGGCGGGCGTCTCTAGTGTCGCGCCCGTGACCGATCCGACGGAGGCGCAGCCGATGGCCTTTGCCCGCGTTTTCATTGCCGCATTCATCGTGTTCTGGATCGACCGGCTGTCCAAGATCTGGATCGTCGAATGGATGGATCTGCGCTCGCGCGTGTCGGTCGACGTGTATCCGCCGTTTTTCAACCTGCGCATGGCCTGGAACCGGGGCATCAACTTCGGGCTGTTCGGCGGCGACGCGGAGACCACGCGCTATATCCTGTCGACCGCTGCCATCCTGATCGTCTGCGCGTTGCTGGTCTGGGTGCGCCGCCAGCGCGGCGCGGTCGTTCCGGTCAGTGTCGGGCTGATCATCGGCGGCGCCGTCGGCAACGTCCTCGACCGGATCAACTATGGCGCCGTGGCGGATTTCATCAACGTGAGCTGCTGCGGCATCAACAACCCGTATTCCTTCAATCCCGCCGATG
>JBHHXR010000113.1:0-11041 GCA_046757205.1 Paracoccaceae bacterium | reverse complement strand
GCCTTGAGCAGCGCCGCGTTCTTCCTCCATGCGCTAAGCTTGGTCGCCGTCATGGCGTCCCGGTCGGCAGCGATCACCTTGGCCCGATTGATATCCAGCAATCCTTCCTGAACGGCGACCTGGCGTTCGTTCAAGGCGAAGTTGCGATCCCGCTCCCGGACATTCGACAGCGCGCTTCCAAACCCAAGTGGGACAGGCATCATCGGCCTCCTGTCGGCTGAAGGCCGCCGAGATAGGAATAATCCGGGGCCTGAGGTGGGTTCTCGACGGTCGCCATCAATGCAATGAACTTTTTCGCCGTCTCCACCGCCGCCGGAGACAGCGTCCCCGATGCGATGAGTTGCCGGGCGCGGTTCGCGAGGAATTGGGCATTCTCGGTCTTGTTCGTCACGAATGCGAGATCCTCGGGGTTGGTTCCCGGAGCCAACTGCTGATTCCCAAGCGGCGTCCCCAGCATCGCATTTATGGCCTGTTCGTCATTGATATCCGGCAGCGTCCCGCTTTCGAGCATTTTGATCATGTTCTGCGTCAACTGCCGATCCTGAGCCGCGTTTCTCTTGGCGGACCTGTTTTTCATGAAGGCCCCGAACGCCGCGAACCCTGCGGCCGCCCCCAACGCAGGCAAGACCGACGCACTGGCAGCCCCGCCACTGGCAGCCCCGCCTGCCGAGGGGGCCGAACTCAAGGCCCCGCCGCTCAAGGAGAACCCGGGGATCGTCGCACCCGTCGCAATACCGCTTCCAGCCCCGACACCTGCGAACCCGCCGCCGGCTCCTATCCCACCCAGAGCCCCGCCCAGACTCGTAATCCCGCTCCCCAGGCTTGCCAACGCCCCGGTATCTCCGAACAGCGAGGCAAGATCCTGGGCCTTCGCCGCCTCGTCGGCCACCATCATGTTGGCGTTCAAGGCCGCGACATCCTCGACCAGCTTGGTGATCCCGAGGGCGATATCCCTGGTGAGGCCCATTTCCAGGAATTCGCGGTTCAGGGTGAGTTTCAGGGCTTCCGCTTCGGCGTTGATCGTCGATACCTGCTCGGCGAGAAGGGCCGCGTCCTCCTTCTCCAGCCCCAGCGAAAGGGACAACTCCTCGACGAAGGAGGCCGCCCGTACCTTTTCCTCCTCCTGGGCGAATTGGAGGTTCAGGCGGGTCTCGGCGTCGGCGGCGAACGACGACCCCAATACCCGCCTCTTGGCGAGGCTTTCCCGGAGGTTCGACCGCGCGGCCCCGGCCGCGTCCCTGACCGCCGTCACTCGGGCGTTCGTCAGTCTCCCGAACCCGGGCGAGACATCGGCCTTCAACCGCGCGATGTTCTCTCTCAGGCCCCCGAACGAATCTCCGATGCCCCGCAATCGGGTTCTGAAGCCTTCCTCGATACTTCTCGGGTCGAAGGCCCTCGTCAGGGTCGCCTGCCCGCCTTGCAGGTTGAGGCCAAGGGATGGCGTATTGAACGATGTCGGGATGTTGCCGGTGGAAAGCCGCGGGCTTGGGGACTTCAGGGCGGAGGCCGCGTTGTACAGCCCCAACCCGCCGCCGATGATATCCCCGACGGGACGGATGAATTTGCCAATATCGGAAAGAGTCACCATCGGCGTCTGCTCTCGAATATGGCCTGTTCAGGCCCGTAGGAAGTCCCCACACGCCGCGCCAGGCCGAGTTTCGCAAGATATTCGAGGAACTTCACGTCTCTCCCGAATTCCAGCATCGTGATTTCCTTGCGCGTCTCATTCACGAAGTGTACCGCCGACTCCAGTCTAGCGCGTTTCGACGCCCACGGGAACCACTCCACATCCAGGAACAACCTGTCCCTGAAATACACTCCGAACATGACCCCGACCGGCTCGGGGGACAACAACGTCCATGCCCCGTGCCAGCCCTCGAGAACGAACTTCGGGAACCTGTACCGGAACTCATGAACGGTCATCTCCCCAAGAGACCGGAACGCTCCGCTCCGATACGCCGCCCACGCCCACCGCACGTCGTCGTCCAAGATCGCCCTGAACGCCGGCCTCCGCCGCAGCGTCCGGCGAAGACTAACCTTCCGAGATCTCGAATCCGATTTCGTTGATCTCGAAGTTTCCCGTTCCTTCGGCGGAGAGGTAGATTTGGAACTCGTTGGATCGTCCGCCGACTCCGAAATTCTGTCGGGCGAATCGTCCGGCGAAGGGAGTGTTCCAGTAGTACTCCCCCCCGAAATACCAGTCTCCTCCCCAGGAAATGTCTCCGGTGATGGCCGGGATGGTGATCGTGATGCTTTCATTGACAACGCTCTCTCCGGCCCATCTGGCCGTCAAGGTAAGGGTGGTGGCCTCGTTCTTCAGATACCGGATATGCCCCTTGAAATTGTATACGTCGGCGGGGGAATCGGTCGAGAAGAGCACCGATGTCCGGTCGCTCTGGATGGCCGCAGAACCGCCGTCTCCCGACGTGCCGCTGCCTTCCATCCGGTAGAGGTTTCCCGACGAATCCCCGAAGAACACGTATTCCAGACCGTCCGATGGGTCGTACATGTTCATGACCGCCGAGGGCTGGAACGCCACCGCGTGCTGCGTCGTCCACTTCATCCACGGCGACAGCCCCTTGCCGCGCATGGCCTTCTGGTAGACCCAGCATTCCGCCTGGCTGTCCGGGAACAGATAGACCCGTTGGACCCGCGCATTGTAGACCGCCGTCCAGCCGGTATAGCCCTCGATCAGGTCGGAGATCGACACCGACAGATCGTCGGTCTCCACATCCCCATAGCGGTTCGTGTCGGAGATCGTTTCTATCCGGCCTTGGCGCCCATACACGACATCGTTGCCGATATAGGCGAGGGATTCATAACCCGAGGCCCCCGATTGGGGGTAGAGTTGGGAAACTGCGAAATCCGTCGCGTCCGCCCCGGAAATCGAGTAGATGCTGCCGAATTCGGTCGAAACCGTGACCAGCCCGAATGCTTCCACAAGCCCGTTGATCGGCCGCAGGTCTGGTGTAAGAAGAAAGAACGGGTCGGCGGCCCCCAAAGAAGCGGACGGCCTGTCCGTGACCGAGAGATTCGTATAGTCCCCCCGCTTGGCCCCCACGATCATGTGCGGAGTCGCGGACCCGGATTTGACGTTGCCGTACCATGCCCTCTCGTTCGATACGAAACAGTACCTCGCGAAGAAGTCCCCCCCGAGATTGTGGGACACGTTCTGCAACGTCGTCCCGTCCCACTCCATGAGGGGCTGCTGCTGGTTGATGTCGGTGATCAGCACCTTGTCGGAGAGTTGCCAGTTGTGCTCCATCCGGCCCCGGAGCTTGGCCGCCGCCGCGACCGTCCCCTTGGAGGTGAATGTCGTGGCCCCGTCCCACTCGTAGACCGTGGCCCCCGCCTGAACGAGAAAGCTCACGGTTCCATCGGATTTCAGCAGGGTCGCGAACCCGAGGATCGAAGCCCCGTTCGGAACCGTCCCGATCAGATCGAACGGCTTGCGGTTTCTGAAGTTGTGGTTTTCGAGGTCGAGAACGAAATTCTGCCCGCTCGCGCACTCTCTCGGGTCGATGGTGTCGGGAGACGCTCTCGAATGGATCCCGCCCCCGAACCGAAGGGCTACCATGATTCTCTCGGGCGCCGCTGGTTGAGGTGGCTCACAGCCACCCCGAACCTGTGGCTCTGCCGCAGAATCGACATCCTTGACTTGAAGTCGGTTTCCTTGTCGCTTTCCTGCCGGATGATTTCGGCCACCACGGGGACCAGGGAGCGAAATACGACGTCCCCGAACGGGAAGGTATCGGCCGCGACCGACAGTTCCATGTCCTTCAGGTAGCGGTATTTGTAGACCAGCCCGTTCTCATCGGAGGTCGGGATCCGGTCGAGGTAGAGCTCTCCGTCAGTCGGTCGGATGGTTCCGTAAAGGGGAAGCCCGGTCCAATTGGCGGGAACGATCTGCTCCTGCACCATTGCGAGATACCCGCCTTCGTACTCGAATATCTTTCTCCCGTTGGTTTCGTCCAACAGGGGGAACAGGAGCTTGTTCACGTCGCTTTGAAGGGCGTAGTCGCGGTCCGAAGTCGCCAAAGTGATGGTGTTTTCGGCAAGCCCGTTGGGACGGATCGCCCCCGAGGTATCGTAGATTTCGTCTACAACCTCGTTCCAGATCTGGATCGCAAGATCGATGGAATGTTGCCGGGCGGAGTCGGTCAGGGATGTCAGGGCGGCCGCGTCGCCTTGAATCAGCTTGATGCGCTTGAAAACCTCATTGACGCCGTTAAGGAGTGTTTTCGCCATTGAGCTTGCCGATCAAAACGGGTTTCTTGTCGGTCCGGGAGAACGCGATGCCGCGATCCTTGCAAAGCCGCCGCAACGCGAAAAACGGCATCTGCGCGAGCTTGTCCGTTTCATAGGCGGACTTCAAGAGATCGTCCGCCCGGACCGGCTCTTCCTCGATTTCCTTCTGGAGGTGTTCGATGTTCGACACCCCGCCCAGCGGGCGGTTCGGGTCCGACACGCCCCTGACCCCCCTGTCGCGGAGCATTCTCCGCATCAGAATGGCAGGCATCCCGGGTTCGATGTCCGAAAGCCCTTCGGATTTCGCGAGCCGGTAGAGTTCCGTCCGCCGCAGCTTTTCGAGGTTGTCTCGAGGGTCGATGATCTTCTGAAGTTGCATGAATCCTCCAAGGAAGGGGCACCCGAAGGTGCCCCACCCTGTTACGCCGTCAGGTCGGTTGCGCCGACACGAATCCCGCGCGACCAGTTGGAATTGAGGACCGCCCCGGCATGGAATCCCTTCCACGCGAGGGTGGCGACCTCGTTGTAGGGATCCGAGGTTCCGCCGGACCCCCGGTCGTGGAAGATCAGATCCCACATCCCCGGGTCGTCGCCGGCCCGGTATACGCCGTCGGTATGCCGGCGCCCGAGGCCGACCGAGCCGAAGGCATCCCGCCCGTAGACGACGATGGTGTAGACATCGACGTTATCGGACGTGCCCTTCAGCCCCGCCGAAGCGGCACCGGACGCGCCGGACCCGGAGTCGATCGAAGCATCCTCGGTCTGGATGAACCGGATCGCCTTGCCGGCGCGCTGGATCAGGCCGTACTCGCCCTGAATCGTCGCGGTCTGCCCGGCATAGGTCTCGACCGACTTGAACCCCGAAATCCCGCAAACGTCCTCCGACACGTTCGGGTGGTTGATCGCCCAGAAGGCCGGAAGGACCGGGGCGGTGCCGATGTTCTGGCTGCCCGTGGTCATCGGCGCGAAGGTGCGGGCCGAATTGACCAGCAGTTCGTTGATGACCCGCTTGAGGTCGTTCAGGACCACTGCGGCCGTGACCGCGCCGTCGGACGCGACGTTGCCGCCATAGCGAAGGGTGGAATTGTCCTCCGCGATGTTCCTCTGAAGCTGATTGAGGGACCGCCCGGCGCTTTCGCCGAGCGTCGCGACCAGTTCCGCCGTGTGCCCGTTCGGGAGGTACAGGTCAACTTCCTCGTTGGTGATGTAGAACTGCCCGTACTTCGACACGGTGGCCGAGACTTCGGTGGTCGATGCGGTGACCGAACTCCGCCCCTGCATGTAGGATGCCGTGGTGGTAAGTTCGCTCAACGCGGACGTGGTCGGCGTCAACTGATCGACGCGCCGCCAAGTGATGGTTGACGTTCCCCGGCGACGATTGATCTGGCCCGGCATGGTCCCCACGAAATAGGGGCAGTTCTGCTGGGCTCGCCGAAGGAACAGCTGCGAGAAGACAGTGTTTACTGGTTTTTGCAGTTCACTGTCGGTTGCTGAAATGGTCGTGGCCATTGTTCAGTCTCCGAAACGGCCCTCAGGGCAGATTCGAGATCAACTGGTTGAACTCGCCTTCCGGCATGTTCGTATAGTCGATCTGGTCCTCCCCCTCGGGGGCCTTGGTTGATGCGCTGCGGACGGCAGCGGCAACCGCTTCGCGATCATCAGTGGCCTCTTTGTCGGTCGAGACTTTCCCGGAGAGCTCCGAATTCATCTTTGCGAGAACCCTGGTCCATGCGGCCGGATTCTTGCCGCGGTTCTGAAACGCCTTTTCGACCGCCGGGTTTCTCCGCGCCTGAACGTGAAGATACCCCTCGGCGAGATCGGGGTCGATTTCGAGATCGCCCTTGATCCGTTTCACCGCGTCATCGATGGCTTCGCCAAGCTCCTTCTGGGCTTTCTCGGCCCTGACTTCCTCGACAAAACTGACAACCTGCCCGATTCGATCGTCTTTGGTCCGCTCGGGTTTGGTTTCCTCGTCGAACTCCGTGAGAAGTTCGTCGAGCGTGGCGTCGGTTTCCTCGGTCCCGGACTCTTCCGTCTGGGCGTCGGTTTCCTCGGCAGTCATTCGTTATCTCCTAAAAGCGTCATGAGTCGGTCGTATTCGTCGATCCGGCCCGAAAAATATATCCAATCGCGTTCCTGCTCAAGTGATCCCTCCCTGGATCGTTTGTAGCGGGGGACTTTCGGGGCCTCGATCTGCCCCAGCAGGACCGGCCAAAGCGGGTGAACCTTGAGGTCCGCCAGAAAGCCCCGCACTTCTTGTGACAGCATCGACATCGACCCAACCGCCTTCCTTCAAGGTCTGCTCCACCAGGGCCGCGAGGTCCAGAACCGGCCGGCCGCCCATCTGAACATTGAGCGTGTCCATCTGGATTGCCATCTGCGCCGATTGCAGCCGCATTTCCCGCCTTGTCCGTTCCTCCGTCGGCCCGCCGGCCCCGAACCACTCGAACCCGACCCGCCGGGGGAAGTTCTTCCCGGAGAGTTTTTCAAACCTCTTCTCACCGTCGAGGTAGATCGTTCTCTCCCCGAAAGCATCCCGGCCCATTTCATATTCCATGTAGAGCCACTTGCTAAGCGGGCCTTTTCCTGTGGACGTGACGTAATCGACGGTTCTCGCGGTCCCCCTGATTTCCTCCCGTTCCTTGGCGAACGCCGTGGTATGGGAAACCGTCTGCGCCCCAAGCCTGGGCTGGTTCACTCCCGTCACGTCCGCGTACTGTTGCAATAACGAGATGTACATCTGCAAGAGCGCGGCGGGGTCGCCGATCTCGTGAACCTTGATATCCTCGGTCGATCCCCATTGCGCCCTGGGATGGATCAGCGGCCCGCCCTTCGAGACGAATTCCGGGTCGTTCCGGTCGTACCCTATCGGGGGGAGCGTCCTGAGGTTCGCGCAGTCGATCAGGTTGTTCAGCGCTTCCGTCGCCGCCATCTGAACCGGGCGCCCCTTGAGCAGCGGAGACGACGGATAGGGGGTCGAAAGATCCTCGTTCTGGTAGGGGTGCAGCACGTAACTCGAAAACGGGTATTTCCTGAATCGCCACCGGACAACCGCCCGCGTGGCGCGGTCGTTCTCCACTCCGCCCTTGGCAACGGTGACGATCACGCCGGGCTGGAAGATGCTGCCTTTCTCCCGCCTCGGCACGACGAGATCGCCCTCGAACTCCAGAAGTTCGACACATTGGTTCTTGTCGGGCACGAGCTTGTTGACCGCCGCCGGCATCCACCCGCCATTCTCGTCCTTCGGGTCGTTCGACCCCCGGTTGGCGGAAATCTTGACGTCTTCCAGAAGGGGGCGCGAATACGCGACGATGGCCGGCCCGATGGAAATGCCCTCGCTCATCACGTTGTGCGGGGTGTCATCGAGATAGACGTTCCTGATCGCCCGCGGCACGATGACCGGGAAGCGGGCCTTGTCCCGTTCGATTCCCTTCGCGGTTTCGATGAGAACCTGTTTCGTGACCAGACGGCCTCTCCCCACTCCGATTCCGTACTTGAACGCTTCCGCGTTGATCTGGTCGTAGTTGCCGAAGAAATCGTACTGCCGATGGAAATGGTTCAGCAGGCCCTCGATCCTCTTGTTCGAGTCCCGTTGCCCCGATCTTTGCAAGTCCGAAACCGGAAGCCCCGTGTCCCGCTCGACCGCCTCGATGTCCCCCGTAACGTCGGCATGGGCCGAGAACCATGTGGAATCGTCCGAGAACATCATTCTTCGGGCGTCGGCGGTCAGGACTTCGAGGGTCTGGGCCTGCAAGGGAAGTTCCAGTTCGGCCCGCCAGGCCAGCGTCCGGTCGGGAGCATCCCGGATCATCTTGTGCTTGCGGGTCGAGGTCATGCGGATCTGCCGGTCTACGTCGTCCCAATACGCTTCCATCCCGGCGCGGCGGTTTTTGCGCCGAGAGAACTCGTCGAGGATGTATTCCGCGATCAGATCGAAGTCGTCAGGCGAGAACCTGGGCATTCCTTGACCTCGCCTTCAGAAAAGCCTTGGCCTCGTTGATGGCGGTGTTGATCCGGGCGGTCTTGCGCGTGTTCATGTCCCATCCCTTGTCGCCGTCATGAAGAGCATCGAAGAGCAGTTCGGGGCCGTAGTCCAGCATGTCTTCGCCTCGGGCGACGATATAGATCGTCCTGTAGAACCCGAAAGGGAAGTCCTTCGACGCCTCGGCCACATACCCTTCCGCGACATAGATTTCCCCGTCGCGCGTTGTCACCTTCTTCTCCGGGGAGACGCCCAGCTTCCGAAATACCGTTTCCGCCTTCCGGTAGTTCATAATCTGCTGCTCAATCCTTCCGGGACCATGACCTCGTATCCCTGGACGGGAGCCGTGGTCGCGTACCGCTTCATCATCACAGCATAGAACAAAGCTTTCAAGATGTCATCCCTGACCGGCACGATCTTCCCGTCCTTGACATGATATGACCGATACTCCTCGAAAAAGGCGTTCAAGTGGCCGAAAACCTTGAATCTTTCGGTCAACATTCTTTCCCGCAGTTCGTCGATCACCGGCCATTGGGGTTGGGCGCCGCCCTTGGCCTTCGCTTCTCCCGGCTGTTTCGGGTACCTGGCGGACTTCCCGAGCATGTTGACGCCATGCTTGAGATACGCCTGGGCGATGGTTTCCCCTCCCGATTTCTCCCGGTTCATCCCGTCGTGCGGCCACGAGACGGGCACCCACGATTCGGATTTGTTGAGCCACGCCGCGTGGTAGACCGAGGTTTCCCCGGATTTCCTGTAGCAATCGTAGAGATAGATGACATCGTTGTCCCTGTCCCACGCCACACATGCTCCCGCCGCCGGGTGATCGACTCCGAAGTCCACGCCCTTGATCCTGGCGAAGTGGCTCGGGACGGCGAACGGATCGCATTTGATGCTGTTCTCGGGAATTGGGAACACCGCCGCCTCGCCCATCATCGGGATGCCCTTGGTCCGGGCGTCCACTTCGTGCGCCCTGTACCTCCTGAGATATTCGGCCTTCTTCTTCTCGTCCAGATGGGGGGCGTCGTCCCAGGTCGCCGTCTTGAGGTAGGAGCCGTTGTCGTCCATGAAGTGGGTCACGAGGTCGGTCATGCCGAGCAGGGGGGTGAACGTGACCAGAATCACTCCGTCGCTGGACAATATCCGCGTCTGCGCCTCGGAGAAGATCATATAGTCGTCGGGCTCTTCGTCCAGCCAGACCACATGAGGGGCGGTTCCCTGCCATTTCTGCCAGCCCTGTTCGTAGGTCTTCAGCACGCAGGTGGAGACCCCTTCCTTGTGCTTTACTTTGAAGACGTCCACCACGTCCGACACCCCCGCCTGTCTCATTCGGGGCTTGCCGGCAATCTTGTGAATAGGGATCACCCCGGATCCCAGATCTTCCCCGATTCCGCCGAGAAGTTCCTTCTGCACGATCTCGCGCGAGGATTCGTTGGTTGGAGAGCCGGTCCAGACAAGGGTGGGGGTATCGAATCTTTTCCCGGACCACCATTCTGGATAGTCGCCCGTCAGATGGTAGGCGACTTCCGTGGCCGCGCTCATCGTCTTTCCGACGCGGTTGGCGGCCATCAGCATTCTTTCGCTGAATTCCTTGCCGGCGTCGTGGAACCCCCTCTGCCAGTCGTAGGGGGAATAGTCGAAGAACCGGCTTCGCAGAACCCGGCGAATGTTTCTCAGGGCCGTGTCGCCGTCTACCATGTCTCGTAGATTTCCCTTGCCCAGCCGTCCGTCTCGTGCGGCTTTGGCTTGCCGTGGAAGCAGACCATCCTCCCCCTCGGCCCCGCGCGACAGTCCAGCTTGTACGAATGAATGCCCTTGAACATATCCTGCATATAGTCATGCGGGAATGTCCTCAGGAACCCCCCATCCCCGTCCTTGTGGCTCATGTCCCTGTCGGGACGTTCCCTCAGCCATCTTTCCCATATCGCTCCGGTGTCCTCCGGTATCAACATGACCCCGGACGCGCCCCGGGTCGGCTGATTGAAGTCGGCCAGCATGGTCAGTTTTTCGACCGGAACCAGCATGTCCCGGCAACCCCCCAGCACGAAGGTATCGAGATCGAGATAGAGGCAGGGGCGAAGGTTCTCGTTGTCAGGGGAGAACAGTTCCATCTTGGCCCACCACCCGGTGTAGCCCTCGCGCAGCGGGATATCGTCACCAAGGCACAAAAGCGGCCCGATGTGCTCTTCGACCTGTCGCCTGAGGCCGGGAACGTATTTTCGAGGGAACGCTTCACCCTCGCGGACGCACAAGGCAATCAATAGTGCCACAGCCCCGGGCTTATGAAACCCTTCACGGATTCGTCGAATTTCAGCCCGCAGCCCTTGATCGCTTCCTCCAGGGTCGTCAGGTCGCCCTTCGCAACGGCGGGGGTATCGACATGAAACCCTTCCAGACGCGACATCAGGGCCTCGTGGCGATGAACGATGGTCTCGATATCCCCCGACACTATTCTCGAACTTTTGATCGACGCGATCACCGATTCCGGGGGTCGTCTCGGGACCACGAAGGTCGGGCCGAACGGTTCCCACAATTTGTGATACATCGCCGACATCTTGAACAGCCACGGGCCTTCCGAATACCCGTCCTTGGCGAGAATCCCCTTGACCCCATCGATCCATTCGGGGTCGGGGTCGGGAGGTTCCTTTTCCAACACCTTCCCGTACCGTTGGAGAAGCACCCGCATGTGGATATTCTCGAAATATCCCCTCTCGTTGAACCTGTCCGGCCCCCGGCAGGTGCCGACCCAGGCCCCGTGGCGGGCGAAGGCCCCGGCGACCATCGAGGAGCCGCACCTGGGCACCGCCATGACGA
>JBHHXR010000112.1:0-11248 GCA_046757205.1 Paracoccaceae bacterium | reverse complement strand
CGAACTTGCCGACCACGCCCTTGTCGCGCAGCATGGCGACGACCTTCAGCACCAGATCGGTGGCCGTGGTGCCCTCGACCATCTCGCCGGTCAGTCGGAAGCCGACCACTTCCGGGATCAACATCGAGATCGGCTGACCCAGCATGCCCGCCTCGGCCTCGATGCCGCCGACGCCCCAGCCGAGCACCGAAAGCCCGTTGATCATCGTCGTGTGGCTGTCGGTCCCGACCAGCGTGTCGGGATAGGCCACGGTTTCGCCGTTCTGATCGGTATCGCTCCACACGGTCCGGCCGAGATATTCCAGGTTCACCTGGTGGCAGATGCCGGTGCCCGGCGGCACCACGCGGAAATTGTCGAACGCCGACTGGCCCCATTTCAGAAAGGTGTAGCGCTCCAGGTTGCGTTCGTATTCCCTTTCCACGTTCATCCGGAAGGCGCGCGGATTGCCAAACTCGTCGATCATCACCGAATGGTCGATCACCAGATCGACCGGGTTGAGCGGGTTGATCTTCTCGGGATCGCCGCCCAGCGCCACCATGGCGTCGCGCATCGCCGCCAGATCGACCACCGCCGGCACGCCGGTGAAGTCCTGCATCAGGACACGCGCCGGCCGGTAGGCAATCTCGCGCGGGTTTCTGCCGCCGCCCTCGGCCCAGTCGGAAAAGGCGCGGATATCGTCCGTGGTGACGGTTTTCCCGTCCTCGAAGCGCAGCATGTTTTCCAGCAGTACTTTCAGTGCTGCCGGCAGCCTGCCGAAATTTCCCAACCCGGCGGCCTCGGCCGCATTGATCGCGTAATAGGAATAGTCGCGGCCGCCTACGCCCAGCTTGCGGCGCGTCGCCGCCGTGTCGGTTCCGACTTTGATGGGCATGGGCGTCTCCTTTTCCGGCAAATCGGGGAATTCTGGCGCCGATATGAACCAGAAAACGGATCGGAACAAGGGGGGTGGGTCAAAAAGTGTACAATTGCATACAATCTACTTCACCGCGTTGCGCACTACTGGCCTTTCCAATCCACCGGCGGATCATATAGAGAGCCTTGGATGGATCTGACGATTTCCGACCTCTCCTGCTTTCGCGGCGAACAGCCCGTGATCACCGGGCTTTCGGCCACGGTTCCTCGCGGTACCACGCTGATCCTGCGCGGTCCGAACGGGTCGGGCAAATCCACGTTGCTGCGGGCTCTGGCCGGGCTTCTGCCGCTCGCCGGAGGCGACGCGAGGATCGGCGATGTCTCGTTGCGTGCCGACCGCGACAGCTATCAGGAACACCTCACCTATGCCGGCCACCTCGACGCCAACAAGTCGGCGTTCACGGTGCGCGAGAACCTGACGTTCTGGGCCAACCTGTTCGGAGACGGCGATATCGGACCGGCTCTCGCGAGATTCGATCTCGAAGACATTGCCGAGCGCCGGGCCGCCGCCTGTTCTGCCGGTCAGAAACGTCGCCTCGGCCTCGCGCGTATCCTGGTGGCCGATCGTCCGGTATGGCTGCTCGACGAACCGACGGTGTCGCTGGACGTCGAGAGCGCCAGCGCTTTCAGCGCGCGGATAGGCGAACATTGCGCCAGCGGCGGTTCCGCCATCGTCGCCACCCATATCGACCTCGGTCTGCCCGATGCGAATGAACTCCGCCTGTCGCGACCCGACAGGAATGTCCGCGCCGAGACCGATCCCTTCCTCGCCGGAGGCTGGACTTGACGGCGACCGCGACATTGCTGATGCGCGAAATCCGCCTCGCGCTGCGTTCCGGCGGCGGCGCCGGTCTGGGGCTGGCGTTCTTTCTGATCGTCGTCGTGCTGGTGCCGCTCGGCGTCGGCCCGGTGCCGCAGACATTGTCGCTCATCGCGCCCGGCATACTTTGGGTGGCGGCGCTCCTTGCCTGCCTGTTGTCGCTGGACCGGCTGTTCCAGCTCGACTTTGAAGACGGCACGCTTGATGTTCTGGCGCTTTCGCCGGTGCCTCTGGAAATGCTGGTGGCAACGAAGGCGCTCGCTCACTGGCTGACCACCGGATTGCCCCTCGTGGTTGCGGCACCGGTACTTGCGATTACCTTGAGCCTGCCGGCGCAGGCCTTCTCCTGGCTTGTCGTCAGCCTGCTTATCGGAACGCCGGGACTGAGTTTTCTCGGTGCCGTCGGCGCGGCGCTGACGGTGGGCGTCCGGCGCGGCGGCCTTTTGCTGTCGCTGCTGGTCCTGCCGCTCTACGTGCCGACGCTGATTTTCGGGGCGCGGACGGTATCGCTGGCGGCCGAGAACCTCGACCCGTTGTCGGCGTTGTCCCTGCTTTCGGCGCTCACGCTGTTTATTGTCGCCGCCGCGCCGTTCGCTGCGGCGGCGGCGCTTCGGGTGCATCTTCGCTGATAGCGCAGTTGCGACGAAACACCGATTGCAAGCGCGCCGGCTTCGCTGTAGCACTCCCGCCATGTCGATATGGGAATTCGCCAACCCGGTACGCTTCATCAGGCTCTCGGACAGAGTGCTGCCCGCGGTTTGGGTTCTTACGGTTCTGTGCCTCGTCGGCGCGCTGGTCTGGGGTTTCTTCTTCACGCCTGACGACTATCAGCAGGGATCGACGGTCAAGCTGCTCTATGTCCACGTCCCCTCGGCGATGATCGCGATCAACGCCTGGTTCATGATGTTCGTCACTTCGCTGGTATGGCTGATCCGCCGGCACCACGTTTCCGCGCTGGCCGCCCGCGCCGCCGCGCCGATCGGCGCCACCATGACGGTGATCGCGCTTCTGACCGGCGCCATCTGGGGTCAGCCGATGTGGGGCACGTGGTGGGCCTGGGACCCGCGTCTCACCTCGTTCCTGATCCTGTTCATCTTCTATCTGGGCTATATCGCGCTCTGGGAGGCTATCGAAGAACCGGACAAGGCGGCCGACCTGACGTCGGTTCTGTGTCTCGTCGGTTCGGTGTTCGCCGTGCTTTCGCGCTATGCCGTGCTGTTCTGGAACCAGGGCCTGCACCAAGGGGCATCGCTGTCGCTGGACAAGGAGGAAAACGTGGCCGACGTCTTCTACTGGCCGCTGGTACTGGCCATCATCGGGTTCATCCTGCTGTTCATCGCGCTGGTTCTGGTCAGAACCCAGACGGAGATCCGCGCCCGGCGCATCCGTGCGCTTGAGCAGATGGACGCGGCTGGCTGATGGTGGAACTCGGAAAATACGCCGAAACGGTCCTGGGCGGTTACGCCGTGACGATCACGTTGATCGTGGTTCTCGTGGCAGTGTCAATCCACCGTTCCCGGCAGAAGCGCGAGGCGCTTGCCAAGCTCGAGGCCAAACACGGACGCAAACATGGCTGATGGCCGTTTCAACCCGCTGATCCTCTTGCCGCCGATCATCTTTTTCGGCCTCGCCGGGATCTTCTACTTCGGCCTGACGCGGGATGACCCGAACGCCCTGCCCAGCCAGTTCATCGGCGAGCCGGCACCCACCCTGACGGTCACGGAACTCTACCCCGACGTAAAGGTTCCGACCGACGCCGATATCCGCGCGCCGGGCGTCAAACTGGTGAATTTCTGGGCCAGCTGGTGCGGCCCCTGCCGGGCCGAGCATCCGACGCTGGAACGGATGTCGAAGGACGGCATCACGATCATCGGCATCAACTACAAGGACAGACCTGAGGATGCCAAGAAATTCCTCGAAGATCTTGGTAATCCGTTCGCCATGATCGGTGTGGACAGTTCCGGGCGCACCGGTATCGAGTGGGGTGTCTACGGCGTGCCGGAAACCTTCGTCATCGACGGCGACGGTAAGGTGGTCTTGCGTTTCCCCGGCCCGATTGTCGGCAATGTCTTCCAGAAACAGATTGCCCCGGCGATAGCGGCAGCCAGCAAATAGCTATTTGCTGCCCGATTCGGTCGCGTATTTCGAAAACAGACCCATCTGGCTGAAAATGAACACGAAATTCGCAGCCGGCAAGCCGAACGTCTTGAAATTGACCCAGGCATCGGTGCCCATGCCGCGCCAGATCAGCTCGTTGGCCACCGCCAGGGCAACGAAGAAGACGATGAAGCGGCGGGTGAATATCATCCAGCCGGTCCGGTCCATCGGCAGAAGCTCGTCCATCAGGTAGCGCAGATACGACTGGCCGCGCAGCAGCCCGTAACCCAGAATACCGGCAAACAGGAGGTAGAGGACGGTCGGTTTCATCTTGATGAAAGTCCCGTCGCGCAGCCACAGGGTCAGACCGCCGAAGATCACCACCACCACGGCAGTGATGACCGCCATGCGCGGCAGTTTTCGCGACAGTGCCCAGGATATCGCCAGCGCGATCAGGATGGCCGGGATGAACACCATCGTGGCAAACAGGATCTTCGCCAGTTCCGCCGCCTCCGGGCCGCCGGCGGGATCGACCGGCGCCATGCGGAACGCGACGAAAAACAGGATTATCGGTCCCAGTTCCAGGACCAGCTTCAGGATCGGGTTGATTTTTCGGTCAGTCATGACGCCCACATAACCCTCTCAGACTCCGAATTCCACCACCACGGCTCCGGCCGCAATCACGATCAGGAGCGCGGAGCGTAGCATGCCCACCCGTTCGCGCAGGAAGAGCCAGCCGATCAGCCCGGCGAACACCACCGAGGTTTCGCGCAGCACCGCCGCCTCGCCGACCTTGTCGAGCCGCGTCGCCAGCATCACCCCGCCGAAACTGACATAGGCCATGACACCGCCGGCCAGCCCGCGCATCGCCAGCGGGCCGACGGGCGCGCGCCGCGCCGCGGGAAGCCATTTCGGCAGGCTCAGGATCGCGAAGCTGAAACCGTCGAGAAAGAAAAACCACACCAGAAACGTGAACGGGTCCGGGCTCAGCCGGATGCCGTAGGCGTCGTAGGTCGTGTAACCGGCCACCGTAACCCCGGCCAGAAGCGCAAACCCGATCGCCGCCGCCAGAGCGTGCCGGGCTGCAAGAGCCGAGGTGCGAAAGTTGACTGCCGCCAGAACGAATATTCCGCCAGACAGCAGCCAAACCCCGAGCCACTGCACGCGTGTGAAGTGCTCGCCGAAGAGGAAACCTGCGAACAGCACCGTCACCAGCGGCCCGGTGCCCCGCACGATCGGATAGACCACCATGTAGGCGCCGCGCTGATAGGCCATCGCCATCAGCGCCTTGTAGGTGACGTGGATCGCCATCATGCCGGCGAAGACCGGCCACAGGTAAGGTTCGGGCAGCGGCACGAAAAGGACCAGCAGGACCGCCGCGATGCCGCCATAGCCAATGTCCACCGCGGCGCGCGACAGCCACGGGTCGTGGCGGCCCTTCTGCAGCGCCCCGAAGGCGGCATGCGTCACCGCCGACAGGAGCGCCAGCAGCATCGCGGCGATGCGGCCGGCCTCGGTTCCCTCGACAGAGAGAACCCAGTCGCTCACGCGACCGCACCGGTCAGGGCGCGGGCAAACTCGTCAGGGTCGAAGGGTTGCAGGTCGTCGATCCCCTCGCCGACGCCGATGGCATGGATCGGGAGTGCGAACCGGTCGGCCAGCGCCACCAGCACGCCGCCTTTGGCGGTGCCGTCGAGCTTGGTCATCACCAGCCCCGAAACGTCGGCGATCTTCCGGAAAATCTCCACCTGGTTCAGGGCGTTCTGCCCCGTCGTCGCGTCGAGAACCAAGAGCGTGTTGTGCGGCGCGTCCGGGTCCTTCTTGCGGATCACCCGCACGATCTTGGCCAGTTCCTCCATCAGATCGGCGCGGTTTTGCAGACGCCCGGCGGTGTCGATCATCAGCAGATCGGCGCCCTCTGCCTCGGCCCTGGTCATCGCGTCGTAGGCCAGACTGGCCGGGTCCGATCCTTCCGGCGCCGTCATCACCGGCACCCCGGCGCGCTCGCCCCAGATCTGCAACTGCTCCACCGCCGCCGCGCGGAAGGTGTCGCCGGCGGCGATCACCACCGACTTGCCGGCCGCCTTGAACTGGCTGGCCAGCTTGCCGATGGTGGTGGTCTTGCCCGAGCCGTTGACGCCGACCACCAGCACCACCTGCGGCTTTTTTGGATAAAGCGGCATCGGCCGGGCGACCGGCGCAAGAATGCTTTCGATCTCGCCGGCCAGCAGCGCCTTGATCTCGTCGGCGCCGAGCCGCTTGCCGAACCGCCCCTCGGCCATGTTGGCGGTAACCTTGAGCGCGGTTTCGACGCCCATGTCGGCCGAAATCAGCAACTCCTCGAGGCTTTCGAGCATGTCGTCGTCGAGTACCCGTTTTTTTGCCGGCGCCGCGCCGCTGCGCCCGACCAGCCGTGACAGCAGGCCTTTTTCCGGCGGCTCCGGCGTGGTTTCGCCGGACGTTATCGGGGCGGGTTCAGGCGCGGTTGCGGCGGCGGACTGCGACTCTGCAGCGGTTTCCGGCCCGCCCTCGTCGACGATCTCGTCAAGCCCTTTTCCGAGCTTTGAGGATGACTTGACCAGCCGGTCCTTGAGCTTTCTGAAAAATGACATGCCGTGACCTGCGATTGAAGAGCCCTGCACTTAATACGCCTTTCTCCAAGATGAAAGAGCGACTAAATTGCGTCTGCCCGCCCTGTGGGTGCCGCCATTCGAGTGTAAGGAAGCCCCATGCCGCGCGCGCTCTCGGAAATTGAAGCCGATTCCACCGAGATCGACGATGACGTCGCGTTCGGCGCCTACGCGCCGAGAGGAGTGCAGGCCGGGATGATTGGCCTGGCACGCAACAGTTTCCTTGGTCGCGGAAAGGCGCGCCACCTGATGACGCGGCTGATAATGTCGTTGGGCGGGCCGCTGGACATACGGTACCGGGACTGCAACTACAGGATCGAGGGACGCAACAACAGCGTCGAGTACGGCCTCTTGCTGAAGCCGAAATTCAACGGTCCGGAGATCGATTTCCTGGTCGAAGGCTTGCCGGAAGGCGGCAAGGCGGTGGATGTCGGATGCAATATCGGGGCGTATTCGCTGCCGCTGGCACGCGCGGTCGGGGAGGCGGGCAGGGTATTGTCGATCGACGCCAACGGCGCGATGACCGCGCGCCTTCGCTACAACGCGCGGATCAGCGGCCTGGCAAACATCACAACGGTGGGGGCCGCGGTCGGCGACCAAGAGGGCAGCGTCGATCTGCGTATCAGCAAGGATGACGTGGCGATCGTAAAGGCGCAAAGCACGCCCGATGGCGCGGTGCCGCAGCGGACACTCGCAGCACTGGTTCACGAAGCGGGCTTCGACCGCGTCGATGTGCTCAAGATCGATATTGAAGGTTTCGAGGACAAGGCGCTGGTGCCCTATCTCGATGGCGCATCACCCGAGTTGCTGCCCGCACGCATCGTTATCGAGCGGCCGGACCGGAACGGCGACTATCCAGGCTGTGCAGCGGCGTTCGCGCGTCACGGTTACCGGCTGATCGACCGAACAAGGTCCAATTCGCTGTACCTGAAAGCCTGAGGCGTTCAGGAAATCTCTTCCGGGAAATGCTTCATCACCAGCCGGATCGGGTTCGGCGCCGCCTGCCCGAGCCCGCAGATCGAGGCGTCCGCCATCGTCTCGCACAGCTCTTCCAGCAACCCCTGGTCCCAGCGATCCGCCTGCATCAGCTTGACAGCCTTTTCGCAGCCCACCCGGCAGGGCGTGCACTGGCCGCAGCTTTCGTCCTCGAAGAACCGCAGCATGTTCAGCGCTGCGGCGCGCGCGCTGTCCTTGTCCGACAGCACGACAACGGCCGCCGAGCCGATGAACGAGCCGTGCGGTTGCAGGGTGTCGAAATCGAGCGGAATGTCGTGCATCGAGGCGGGCAGAAGGCCCGAGGACGGCCCGCCCGGCTGGTAGGCGGCGAACTCGTGCCCGTCCGCCATGCCGCCGCAGGCCTCGATGATGTCCGTTATCGTGGACCCCGCCGGCAGCAGCTTCACGCCCGGCTCCCGCACCCGTCCCGACACCGAATAGGACCGTAGCCCCCTGCGCCCGTTCTTCTCGTGGCTGTTGAGTATCGCCGGCCCGCCGCGGCACACCTTGGTAACCCAGTAGAGCGTCTCGACGTTGTGCACCAGCGTCGGGCGGCCGAAGACGCCGACTTGTGCCACGTAGGGCGGCCGGTGGCGCGGCAGGCCGCGCTTGCCCTCGATCGATTCGATCATCGCGCTTTCCTCGCCGCAGATATAGGCGCCGGCGCCGCGGCGAAGCTCCAGATAGCCCGTCGCCGCCAGCCCCGCCGCCTCCACCGCGGCAATTTCACGCCGCAGGATTTCCAGCACCGCCGGATATTCGTCGCGTATGTAGATAAAGGCCTTTTCCGCCTCCGCCGCCCAGGCGGCGATCAGCGTGCCCTCCAGAAAAACGTGCGGTTCGCGCTCCAGGTAGTAGCGGTCCTTGAAGGTTCCCGGCTCGCCCTCGTCGCCGTTTACCGCCAGATAGCGCGGCCCTTCCTCGGCCCGCACGAATGACCATTTCCGGCCCGCCGGGAAGCCCGCGCCACCGAGGCCGCGCAGGCCGGAGGCAAGCAGGTCGTCCTGCACCTGATCGACCGATTTCGCCCCGCCGCGCAGCGCCTCCAGCGCGCGGTAACCGCCGTCGTCGCGATACGCCTCGAACTCCTCGTAGACCGGCACATGCGCATGCGTGTCGTCCGCCTCGATGGCGGCAGCCACCTTGGCCGTGTCGGCATGGTCGATATGGTTGTGGCCAAGTTCCAGAACCGGCGCGGTATCGCAGCGCCCCATGCAGGGCGCGCGAACCACGCGAACCTTGCCCCGGCCATTGTATTTCACCGCCAGGTCGCGCAGCAGCGCTTTCGACCCCGCCAGCTCGCAGGAAAGCGAATCGCACACCCGGATGGTCAGCCCCGGCGGCGCTTCTTCGCCTTCCTTCACGACGTCGAAATGAGCGTAGAAACTCGCCACTTCGTAGACTTCCGCCTGCGCCAGGCGCATCTCCTCGGCCAGCGCCCGCAAGTGCGCCGCCGACAGATGGCCGTAGCGGTCCTGAATGAGGTGCAGATGCTCGATCAGCAAATCACGCCGGCGCGGCCGGCCGCCGAGGAGCGCCGCCACCTCGGCATGCGCCGTCTCGTCCAGTTGCCGGCCCTTCGGCGTCACCCGGCCCTTGCCGCGCGCCGATTTCCAGATGCCCGTTGATGTCTGATGCTTCGTCATGACTTCGTCCCCTGCGGCGAACGGCAGGGCCGGACTTTAGCCCGCCGCCCGGCGCTGCCAATCCCCAAAACGACGTTTCCGCCCATAATTTGGCCAATACGGTCTTTCCGGGTCTTGCCCGCGGGTGCCCGTTTCACTAGCCTTGCGGCGCAAAATGCGGGGCATCGTGATCAGACATCAACTCGCCGGCGCCGCGGCCGCTACGCTGCTGGCTGCGCAACTCGCCGCTTCACAGGCCGGTGCCGGAAGCGAAGGCACGCCCATTGCGCCAGGCACCTGGCGCGAGATGACCGCCGGCAAGACGGTCTACTATACGATAGACGGTGTGTATTTCGGCCGGGAATACTATGTCTCGGGGACGGACCGCATCTATTTCGAACTCGATGACGGCACCTGCTACTCCGGCTACTGGCGCTACGAGGCCCCTTGGTACAGCTTCACGTTCAGCTATGACGGCTACGTTTTGGGCCCCGACAGGTTCCAGCACAGGATCAGCGGCGACAAGATTTTCATCACGTCCGACGATCCCGAGCAGCCGAGCCAGCAGGTCGACCGCGTGATAGCCGCCCCTTTCACCTGCGAAACCCAGGTCATCGGCTGATATGGCCCGCCCGCCGCCGGGACCGCCGCGCGACCCGGCCCTGCACGCCGAGCTGGAGACCGTCCTGGCGGCGAAGGGAAAGAATTACGCGCCGCGCACGCACCTCAGGGACGCCGGCCAGCCGCGCTACGTCAACCGGCTTGTCCGGGAAGCTTCGCCGTACCTTCTGCAGCACGCCCACAACCCGGTGGATTGGTGGCCATGGGGTGACGCCGCCCTGGCCGAGGCCGCGCGGCGCGACGTGCCGGTATTCCTCTCCGCCGGCTACGCCACCTGTCACTGGTGCCATGTCATGGAGGACGAAAGTTTCGACAACGAAGAGGTCGCGGAGCTCTTGAACGGCAACTTCCTGCCGGTGAAACTGGACCGCGAGCAGCGCCCCGACGTCGATCATATCTACATAACCGCGACGTCGGTGCAGCAGGGTCAGGCAGGCTGGCCGAACTCCGTGTGGGCTCTGCCCGACGGCAGCCCTTTCCACACCGGAACCTATTTCCCGCGCCGGCAGTTCATGCAGGTCCTGTCCGGCGTGGCCGGCGGCTGGCGCGAAAAACGCAAGGAAATCGAGGCGTTTGCGCGGCAGTTTTCAGCACGCCTGCGCGAGATTGCCGGCCGCCGGGCGCCGGCGGCCGATCTTGCCGAACTGCCGGATCGGGCGTTCACCGACCTTCGCCGCGCCTACAATCCGGACCACGGCGGATTCTCGACCGGCACGCAGTTTCCCCACGAAGGCTACCTGCTGTTCCTGCTCGATCACTGGCGGCGCGAAGGCGGCGAGGAGGCCCGCGAGATGGCGCGGCACAGCCTGGACATGATGGCCCGCGGCGGCTTGCACGACCATGTCGGCGGCGGTTTTCACCGCTATTCGGTGGACGTCGGATGGCGCACGCCGCATTTTGAAAAAATGTTGTATAATCAGGCGCTTTTGATGCAATGCTATACCCAGTTGTGGCAGGTCACGGATGACCCGTCTCACGCGCGGTCAGTGGCTCGTTGCGCCGAATATGTGGCGCGGGACATGACGGCGGAAGACGGCGCGTTCTTTGCGGCGGAGGACGCCGACAGCCTCGATGCCGAGGGCCGCCGCGAAGAGGGTGCCTTCTTCGTCTGGTCGCCGCGACAGGCGGAGGACGCTCTGGGAACCGATGCGGCCGCGGCGATCCGCCTGTTGAATCTCGATGCGGAGCCGACCGTCGAGGCCGGCCCGGTGGCCCATCTCGCCCCGGGTGCCACGGTGGATTTCGGCCGGCTCGATCCGATCCTGGAAAGGCTGCGCGCCGCGCGCGATGCCCGCCCCCGTCCGTTGCGCGACGAAAAGGTGATCGGAGGCTGGAACGGGCTGATGATCCGGGCGCTGGCCGAGGCGGGCATCGCTCTTGACCGCGGGGAGTGGGTCGCGATGGCCGAGCGCGCGGCCGTCGCGGTGTTCTCGCGTCTGGAAACTCGGGGCGGACTTGCGCGCCTGCACGCCGGAGGCGCGGCGCTGGAGGCGGCGAACCTGACCGACTACGCCGGTTTCCAGAGCTGTTTCAGCGGCGAAGGCGGC
>JBHHXR010000111.1:0-11263 GCA_046757205.1 Paracoccaceae bacterium | reverse complement strand
TCACCCCGATCGGCACCGCGATCAGGATGCCGACCACGTAGGACATGCCGACCACCCACAGCGTCTGCGGCATGCGCTGTACGATCAGGTCGACCACCGGCGAGCGCGTCGCCCAGCTCACCACCCGCAGCCGGTTTTCCGAGTCGCCGATTTCCCAGCCGGTCAATTCCTCGAAGATGTTCAGCGGCTCGCTGACGAAGAACTGCAACAGCCATTTCAGGTATCGGATATGAAACGGCTGCCCCAGCCCCAGCGATTCGCGGATTTTTTCCTTGACCTCGGGCGGAATGGTCAGCGGCAGGTTGCCGGTGGGGTCGTTCGGCGCCAGGTCGAGGATGGCGAAGATGATGAAGCTGATGACCAGAAGCGTCGGTACGGCGAACATCAGCCGCCGTATGGTGAAATTCAGCATGTCGCAGCGTCTCGGGTCATGAGCCTGGCAGGAAACGCGCTGCCCCGGACATGATCCGGGGCCTCAACCCCAAGAAACTTCGGGGCAAGGTCCCGGCGCGGCTCTCGCCGGCCGGGACAGCACTTCGCATGGTCACTTGGCTCGGGTCCAGTCCTGGATGTTCCACAACTCGGAATCCCAGGAATTCATCTTCACGCCCAGCAGCGAGTTGGCATGTGCCGACACGTCGCCACGATGGATCAGCGGGATCATTGCACCGAAGTCGATCAGCATGTCGTTCATCTTCTTGGCCAGCGCCGCGCGCTCTTCCAGCGCCGCGGTCTTGGCCATCTTGGCGACAAGCGCATCGTATTCGGGGTTGCAGTAGCGCGGCATGTTGTTGCCCAGCCACTGGTTCGCCGGCGACGGAATTTCCGAGCATACCCAGTTGCCCATGTACGACTCGGGGTCGGTGCCATCGAAGTTGTTGGTGTACATCTCGATGTCGGCGAAGAACTTCTGGAACGTGTCCGGGCTCGACTGGTCGCCGCCGAAGAAAACGGCCGCGTCGATGTTGCGAAGCTCGGTCTCGACGCCGATCTGCTCCCACATCTGCTTGATCAGCGCCTGCGTGCCCTGACGGACCGAATTGGTCGAGGTCTGGTACAGGATCGACAGGCGCACACCGTCCTTGGCGCGCACGCCGTCCGACCCGCGCGCCCAGCCGGCGTCATCCAGCAGTTTGTTGGCTGCGTCGATGTCCTGCGTCTTGCACCAGTCGTTGGCGGTCGAGGCGTAGATCGCCGGCGCGGGCAGCACGTTGCAGGTCACCTGACCGGCCGCGCCGTAGCCCGCTTCCACGAGGATTTCGCGGTCGATGGCCAGGCTCAGCGCCCGGCGCACGGCCGGATCGGTCAGGAACGGATGCGGATGTTTGACGGTGCCGCGCTCGTCGCCCAGCGCCGGGTTCGGATCGGTGAGGTTGACCATCAGCCGTTCGACCGAGGTGCCGAAGGACGAGACCACCTCGCCTTTTCCGGCCGCAACCATCTGGGCGAGGATTTCCGGCTCGACCTGCAGGTTCCAGGCATAGTCGAACTCGCCGGTTTCCAGAACCGAGCGCGCCGCGCTGACGGCATCGCCGCCGCCCTTGAACACCGCCGTCTTGAAGGCCGGTTTTCCGGGCTCGCGATACAGCTCGTTCATCTCGTAGGTGACGACGTCGTTGGCCTTGAATTCCGTCACCTTGAACGGGCCGGTGCCGATCGGGTTGAAGTTCTCGGTCGTGCACTCGGGCGCCTTGGCGCCGGTGCAGTTGGCGAACTGCGCCTGCTGGATGATCGGCGACGTGGTGCCGACGAACGGGCCGTACGGGAACGGCTTGGCCACGCTGAAGGTGATCTTGACCGTCAGGTCATCGACCGCTTCGATGGATTTCACGTCGGCGAAATTCGACGTCGCGTTGCAGCCACCGTCGGGGTTCATGCAGTAGTTGCCCGAGAACACCACGTCGGCGGAAGTCAGCGCGGTTTCGTCGGACCAGACGACGCCCGGCTTCAGTTTCCAGGTGATCGAGGTGAGGTCCTGCGAGACGCCGCCATTGGCGACGGTCGGGATCTCGGCGGCCAGTGCCGGAACCATGTTGCCGTCCTGATCGTAGTAGGCCAGCGGCTCCAGCACCATCGAGGCTGCCTCGATGTCCTTGGTGCCGCCCGACAGGTACGGGTTCAGGATCGAGGCCGCTTGCCAGTACAGGATATTCACTTGCCCGTCGCGGCCGCGTTCGGCTGCGAAGGCGCCCGTCGCCACAAGTGCAGCGGCGGCGCCCAGAAGGGCTGTTCCGATTTTCATGTCGTTTCTCCCTGAAGTTAAAGTCGTTTAGCCGTGGTGCAGTTTGCCTGCTTTTTGCATGCAGGCAGTTTTCCCCTTATCGGTTGAGATGGCAAGCGGCATAATGCCCCCCGCCAAGGTGTTGCCACGCGGGGGTTTCGTAGCGGCAGATTTCCCCCACTTTCGGGCAGCGCGTGCAGAAGTTGCAGCCGTCCGGCGGATTGGCCGGGCTCGGGACGTCGCCTTCGAGGATGATTCGTTCGTGGCTGGCGGCGATCTGCGGGTCAGGTTCGGGCACCGCCGACAGCAGCGCCTCGGTATAGGGATGCCGCGGCGCGTTGTAGAGTTCGTCGCGCGGCGCCAGCTCGACGATCTTGCCCAGATACATCACCGCCACCCGCGTCGCCAGGTGCCGCACCATCGACAGGTCGTGGCTGATGAACAGGTAGGTCAGCCCCAGCTTTTCCTGCAGATCCTCCAGCAGGTTCACCACCTGCGCCTGGATCGACACGTCGAGCGCCGCGATGGGTTCGTCGCAGACGATGAATTTCGGATTGAGCGCCAGGGCGCGGGCGATACCGATGCGCTGGCGCTGGCCGCCCGAGAACTCGTGGGGATAACGGTCGGCGAAGCGGCGGTCCAGCCCGACCGCGTCCATCAGCTCGTGCACCCGGTCGAGCTTTTGGCGGCGGCTCATCCTTGTGTGCTCGTCGAGCGGCTCGGCTATGATCGACATCACCGTCATGCGCGGGTTCAGGCTGGCCTGCGGATCCTGAAAGATCATCTGCATTTCCTGGCGCATCCGGGTCAGCTCGCGGCCGTGCATGGCGGCCACGTCGCGCCCGTTGAGATCGATCCGCCCCTCCGTCACCTCGTAGAGCCTCAGGATGGCGCGCCCGGCGGTCGACTTGCCGCAACCGCTTTCGCCGACCAGCCCCAGCGTCTCGCCCTGGTAAATATCGAATGCGATGTCGTCGACCGCCTTCACGGTACCGACCTGGCGGCGGAAAACACCCTTGTAGATCGGGAAGTACATCTTCAGCCCGGCGACCCGGACCAGCGGTTCGCGGTCCTCGTCAAGCATCTCGCCGTTCTCCCGTTCGGGCATCCCACCAGCAGGCGACGTCGTGCCTCTCCGTCACCGCCACGCGCGACGGATTCTCCTTCAGGCAGCGCTCGAAGGCGTGCCGGCAGCGCGGCGCGAACGGGCAGGACGCCGGGTGCTTCGCCAGGCTCGGCGGCTGGCCGTCGATAGACCGCAGCCGGTGCGCCCTCTCGCCGTGAACCTTGGGCAGGGTCTCCAGCAGCGCCCGCGTGTATGGGTGCTGCGGGTGGGCGAACAACTCCGCGACGTCGGCGTGCTCGACAATCTGCCCGCCATACATAACCATCACCCGGTCGGCGATACCGGCCACGACACCCAGGTCGTGGGTAATCCAGACGATCCCCATACCCAGCTTCCGGCGCAGCCCCTTCACCAGTTCCAGTATCTGCGCCTGGATGGTCACATCCAGCGCCGTCGTCGGCTCGTCGGCGATCAGCACCTTGGGATCGCACGCCAGCGCCACCGCGATCATCACCCGCTGCCGCATGCCGCCGGAGAACTGGTGCGGAAAATCCCTCAGCCGCGCATCGGCGTCCGGGATGCCGACCAGCGCCAGCAGTTCCGCCGCCCGCCTGCGCGCCGCCTGCTTGTCCATGCCGAGGTGTTCGCGCAGCGGTTCCATCAACTGGAAGCCGACGGTGAACACCGGATTGAGCGACGTCATCGGGTCCTGAAACACGAACCCTATCTCCTTGCCGCGCAACTGCCGCATCTCCTCGTCGGACATGCCGCGCACGTCGGTGCCGTTGTACAGGATGCGCCCCGAGACGATCTCCGCCGGCGGCATCGGCAACAGCCCCATCAGCGACATCATGGTCACGCTCTTGCCCGACCCGCTCTCGCCGACCACACCCAGCAATTCGCCCGGCGCGATACTGAAGGTCACGCCGTTGACCGCGTGCACCTCGCCGTCACGGGTGCGGAATATCGTCTTCAGATCGGCCACGTCGAGCACGGGCGCGGCGGTGTCCAGCATCGAGAATTCCCTGACTTGTCAGTCCCGGATCATTGACGCCCGGTTCGTTTGCGGGAATTGTGTCGCCAGTTTTCGCCGGTGTAAACAGGGAATCGGGCGCCGGCGCCGATTGCCCCCGCGTAAACCGGCCAGCCCGTCCGGCCGGAATATCGAAGCGTTTCGAAGGATTTGACGGTGCAGACAATCGCCGTACCGTCGGCCTGACGACCGCGCACAGCACGAAGGACCTTCCATGCCCGTCATCAACCGCTTCGCCGATCTGCATTCCGACATCGCCGCCTGGCGGCGCGACCTGCACCAACACCCGGAGCTTCAGTTCGACACCCACCGCACCGCCGGTATCGTCGCGGACAGGCTGCGGGCGTTCGGCTGCGACGAGGTGGCAGAGGGCATCGGCAGGACCGGCGTGGTCGGCGTGATCCGCGGCAGGCAGACGGCATCGGGCCGCGTCATCGGACTGCGCGCCGACATGGACGCGCTGCCGATCTACGAGGCGACCGGCCTGCCCTACGCCTCCGAAACGCCCGGCACGATGCACGCCTGCGGCCATGACGGCCACACCGCCATGCTGCTCGGCGCGGCGCGGTACCTGTCGGAGACGCGCAATTTCGACGGCACCGCCGTGGTCATCTTCCAGCCCGCCGAGGAAGGCGGCGGCGGCGGCCGCGAAATGGTCGGCGACGGCCTGATGGACCGTTTCGGCATCGGCGAGGTCTACGGCATGCACAACATGCCCGGCCTGGCGGTCGGCCGGTTCGCCATCCGCCCCGGCGCTTTCTTCGCCGCCGCCGATCTGGTGACCATCGAGGTCAGGGGCAAGGGCGGCCACGCCGCCAAGCCGCACGAGGCGACCGACACCACCCTTGCCGCCTCGCACATCGTCGTTGCCCTGCAATCGGTGGCGGCGCGCAACACCGACCCGCTGGAATCCGTCGTCGTCTCGATCACCGGCTTCCGCAGCGAAAGCGACGCCTTCAACGTGATCCCGGAACACGTGCGCCTGAAAGGCACCGTGCGCACCCATCTGCCCGAACTGCGCGACATGGCCGAGGAACGCCTGAAACTGATCGCCGAAAACACCGCCGCCGCCTTCGGGGCGGAGGCCAGCATAAGCTACGAACGCAACTACCCGGTGATGGTCAACGCCGAGGCCCAGACCGCCTTCGCCGCCGAAGTGGCCCGCAAGGTCGCCGGCGACGGCAAGGTCGACACCGAAACCCCCGCCATCATGGGCGGCGAGGATTTCTCCTTCATGCTGGAGAAGCGCCCGGGCGCCTACATCCTGGTCGGCAACGGCGACACCGCGATGGTCCACCACCCGGAATACGATTTCAACGACGAGGCGATTCCGGTCGGCTGTTCCTACTGGGCGACGCTGGTTGAAGAGGGCATGCCGGCGGCCTGATCCGCCCGGCGCGCGCATTGTCCGCGCCGCGCCGCCGCAAGCGGGCGTTCGTCTTCTGAGTTCGACAAATATCCCGCAGCCGTTCCGGCGCACCGGTTGCCGCCGAAAAAATGCTGCACCGGCGGCACCGATGTCTGCTACAGTCCGGCACGCCAATGCAGACGGGACCGGTGCCAATGGCCGCGATCCGGGGCTTCGCGATCGATCTCGAAGGCGTCGTCTATTCCGGCGGCGCAGCGCTGCCGGGCGCGATCGACGCGATCCGGCGTCTGCAGGCGCTGGGCGTTCCCTACCGGTTCGTCACCAATACCACCAGCAAGCCCCGGGCCCGCGCCGTGGCGCGGCTCGCCGCCGTCGGCCTCGACGCGCCGCCGCACCATGTGTTCACCCCGGCCATGGCGGCGCGCGCGCATATCGAGAAACGCCGCCTTCTCCCGCATTACCTGGTCGCCGAAGCGCTGATGGAGGATTTCGCCGGCCTGAGGACGGGGAACAAACCGGCGGTGGTCATCGGCGATGCCCGCGACGGCTTCACCTATGCCAGCCTCAACGCCATGTTCCGGCTGATCGAGAACGGCGCCGAGCTGATCGCGCTGGCCACCAACCGCAAGTTCCGCGACGCCGACGGCGGCATGAGCATGGATGTCGGCGCCTTCGTCGCCGCTCTCGAATTCGCTTCCGCCAGAACCGCCACGGTGCTCGGCAAGCCGGCGCCGGCCTTTTTCCGGCTGGCGGTCGACGCCATGGGCCTGCGTCCGCACGAAGTGGCGATGATCGGCGATGACGCAGAGTTCGACGCTTCCGCCGCGGTACGGGCGGGACTGCAGGGCATCGTCGTCAGAACCGGCAAGTGGAGCCCGGGCGCCTCGGATGGCCTCGACCCGCCACCGACCGCGGAATTCGCCGATCTCGGCGAGGCGGTCGACCGGCTGGCGGGGTGAGGCGACGCTCCGCCGCCCGGGTTTCCGGCGGATCCCTCCGGCGCCCCGAACATGCAGTGAGTTCACTGCAATTCACCATTCCTTAACCTGTTGACCTAAAACGCAAAACGTTTCGCGCGCGAAACCTCGCGCCGGCGTCGGGGCGGGTCATCCGCCAAACGGGTCCGGCTGGTAGCCGACCCCTTGCAGATAAAGCCCGTGCGGCGGCGCCACCGGTCCGCACGCGGCGCGCTCGCGGGCTTCCAGCGCGTCCTTCACCCGCTCCGGCGGCCACGCCCCCGCGCCCACCCGCTCCAGCGTTCCGACGAAGCTGCGGACCTGGTTGTGCAGGAAACTGCGGGCGCGGAATTCCAGACGGTATTCAGTGGCATGGTCGCAGCGGATTTCGGAAATCTCGATCGAATCGAGCGTCTTGACCGGCGAAGCCGCCTGGCAGATCGACGAACGGAAGGTGGTGAAGTCATGCCGCCCGACCAGATGCGCCGCCGCTTCCCGCATCGCGCCGGCGTCCAGCGCATGCCGGACCCGCCAGGCAAGCCCCTTTTCCAGCGCCATCGGCGCCCGGCGCCGCACCAGCCGGTAGAGATAGTGCCGGCCGGTGGCGCTGAAGCGCGCGTGGAAGTCATCGCCGACTTTCGCCACGGCCAGAACCGCCACCGGGTCGGGCCGCAGGTGATGGTTCAGCGCCTCCGACAGGCGGAACGGCTCCCAGTCGTTTTCCAGATCGACATGCGCCACCTGCCCCCGGGCGTGCACGCCGGCGTCGGTCCGACCGGCCCCGGTAACCACCGCCTCGCCGGGGTCCAGCCGGCCAAGGGCGCGTTCCAGCCGCGCCTGCACCGAAGGGTGGTCCTTCTGCCGTTGCCAGCCGGCAAAGGGCGCACCGTGATATTCGAGTTTCAATGCATAGCGCGGCATGGCACAGGGGCCTATCCGCTGGCGGCGGTTTTGCCAATCCCCCTGTAAATCGTTGCAACGGGGGATTATCTGACTGGGGAACGAGGGGCAGGGGATTTCCGGTTGGGCATCGCGGACATCGCAGACGGCATAGCCCGAACGATCGAATCCACGCAGGATTCGGTCAGCGCCTATCTGTTCGAGCCGGTGGTCCGCCTCGGCGTGACGGGGCTTTCGCGGTCGGGCAAGACCGTCTTCATCACCTCCCTGGTGGCCAACCTTCTGAACCGCGGGCGCATGCCGCAACTGGCTGCCGCCAGCGAGGGGCGCGTCCTGGCGGCATACCTGCAACCGCAACCCGACGACGAGGTGCCGCGCTTCGATTACGAGCGCCACCTGCGCGACCTGACCGGACCGGAGCCGCGCTGGCCGGAATCGACGCGGCGGATCAGCCAGCTCCGGCTGTCGCTGCGTGTCGCCGGCGGGGGACTGTTGTCCGGGCTGACCGGACCGCGCACCGTGCATCTCGACATCGTCGACTATCCCGGCGAGTGGCTGCTCGACCTGCCGCTGCTCCGCCAGAGCTACGACGAATGGTCGAAAGAGGCGATTGAACTGGCACGTTCCACCGGCCGCGAGAATCTGTCGGGCGAATGGCTGGCGCTGACCGAGGGCACGGCTCCGGGGGAAAAACTGGACGAGACCGCCGCCCGGCAACATTCCGCCGCCTTTACCGCCTACCTGCGCGCCGCGCGCGAAGCCGGTTTTTCCGCCTGTTCGCCCGGGCGCTTCCTGATGCCCGGCGATCTTGCCGGATCGCCGGCGCTGACCTTCGCGCCGCTGCCGAAACCGGCGCAGCGAAAACGCGGCACGCTTTACGCCGCCTGCGAGCGGCGCTTCGAGGCGTACAAAAGGATTGTGGTCAAGCCGTTCTTCCGCAACCATTTTGCGCGGATCGACCGGCAGATCGTGCTGGTTGACGCGCTTGGCGCGATACATTCGGGACCGCGGGCGACCGAGGACATGCAGGATGCGATGGCTGCCGTCCTGCGCTGCTTCCGGCCGGGCGCCAATTCCTGGCTGTCGCCGTTGCTCGGGCACAAGGTGGAAAAAATCCTGTTCGCCGCCACCAAGGCCGACCATCTGCACCATGCCCAGCACGGCAAGCTGACGGCGATCATGCAGGCCATGGTCCGCGAGGCGCGTGACCGGGCGGATTTTCGCGGCGCAAAGACCCGCAGCATCGCCATGGCGGCGCTGCGCGCGACGGTCGAGCAAACACTCGATCACAGGGGAAAGAAGCTGGATTGCGTGCGCGGAACGCTGGAAGGATCCGGCAAGCCCGCGGCGCTTTATGCCGGCGAACTGCCGGACAATCCCGATGATCTGCTGCTGCACGGCGGGGATGGCGAGCGCTGGCTGACAGGCGATTTCAGCGTCATGCGGTTTCTGCCGCCGCGACTCGGCCTGAAGCCCGGTGTCGGGCCGCCGCACATAAGGCTCGACCGGGCCATGGAATTTCTGATCGGAGACTGCCTGAGATGACCGGAAAACGGCAAAGACAGGGGCCGGTGCTGCTGGAAGGCGACAAGGTTCCGCCGCCGGCCGGTTCCGATCCCGCCACGGCGCCGCCGGTGCCGGATGACGAAATGCCGCCGCCGGCCGGCCGCGCGATGCAGGCGGTCACGCTGCGGGCCGGGCGGAAACCGTCCTGGGCGGGGCGCATCTTCTGGTCGGCTCTGACCGGTCTTCTGGGGTTGATGGCCGGCGTCGCGTTCTGGGACTTCGTCGCCGGGCTCGCGAAGCGAAATCCGGTGCTGGGAAACCTCGCCCTGGTTCTGGCCCTGGCGGTCGGGGTCCTGCTGCTGCTGGCCGTCCTGCGTGAGGTTCTGGCGCTGATCCGGCTGCGCCGCGTCGATGGTCTGCGCCGCACCACCGAGGATGCGTGGAGCGAAGCGTCGCTCGGACCTGCCCGCAAAGCGGTGGCGGCGCTGACCTCGTTCTATTCCGGTCGGCGCGAACTCGGCTGGGCCCGGGGCGATCTTCGCGAACAGGCGGACGGTCTTCTCGACGGCGACGCGCTCCTGGGATTTGCCGAGAACCGCCTGCTGACGCCGCTGGACGCGCAGGCCCGCCGGGAAATCGAGGCGGCGTCGCGGAAGGTGGCCGCCGCCACGGCATTCGTGCCGCTGGCGCTGGCCGACGTTGCGGCGGCGGCGGTCGTCAATATCGGGATGATCCGGCGCATCGCAGAGATTTACGGCGCCCGCGCGGGCTGGTTGGGATCGCTGAGGCTTCTGCGCGCGGTGGCGACGCATCTGGTTGCGACGGGCGCCGTTGCGGTGGGGGACGATCTGATCGGATCGGTGGCCGGCGGTGGCGTGTTGTCAAGGATTTCGCGGCGCTTCGGCGAAGGTGTCGTCAACGGTGCGTTGACAGCGAGGGTCGGCGTCGCGGCGATGGAAATCTGCCGTCCCATGCCGTTTCGCAGCGAAAAGCGGCCGCGGGTCAGTTCGATTGTCAGCTCCGCGCTGACCGGATTTCTGTCTTCCGGGAAGGCTTCGCGGTGACACTGACACGGCCGGTTGCGGTGAGTTGAGGCGCGGAGCCCCGAGGGAAAGGCTCCGCGCCAAGGCCGAACGCGCCGACAACACTGACAATCCGGGCATGGATCGGCCTTCGACTGGAAATGGAAACGCAGGGTGCCGTGGTTCAGCGCTCCCGGGCGACGCACTTACGGTCGACGCGGCTTTCGACGCCGCGGCTGGTGCGGACGTTGTGAACGCAATGGGCCGGCACGTAGGAATAGCGGCCGCTGTTGCCCGGCTGGTACCGGCCGGGATAACGGCCCCGGCTGCTGTAGCGGCGCCGGCTGTTGTTGTTGGAATTGAGCAGGATCGTGGCGATCGTGGCGCCGGCCAGGAAGCCGAAGAAGGCGTCGCCGCCATTGCCGGCGCTGGCCGCCGGCGCGGTGCCGATCGCCACGGCACTGACGATTAGCGCCAGCAGCGTGTTTCTGAGAGGTCCGGTCATTCTGGTTCTCCGTGTGGGCTCGGGGCATTGTGCCCCCATGGCAACAACATAGTGCCTGTGCGTGGATTCTCCGCATCACGTCGTTTCACATCGCTGCGCCGGTTCCGTGCGCTGGCCGCTGGACGCCACCGGGGGGCTTGGCTATAAGCGCCGCCATGTGGACCGGATCTGCAATAATCGTTCGAATTACCGGCCCGGCGGTCTTGGCCTGAGACGCCGGGAAAAGGCGCATGGAATTCCTCCGCGCCGCCTCTCCGAAAACACCGATCCGAAGCTGACGGGACAGTACCATGTGCGCGGATACCCCTGACTACAAAGACACGCTCCACCTGCCGAAAACCGATTTTCCCATGCGCGCCGGTCTGCCCAAGCGCGAGCCGGAATGGCTGGCGAAATGGGAAGCAATGCGGCTTTACGACCGGCTGCGCGAGAAAGAGGGCCGCGAAAGCTTCGTGCTGCACGACGGCCCGCCCTACGCCAACGGCCACCTGCATATCGGCCACGCGCTGAACAAGATCCTCAAGGACATGGTGGTGCGTTCGCAGCAGATGATGGGCAAGGATTCGCGCTACGTGCCGGGCTGGGACTGCCACGGCCTGCCCATCGAGTGGAAGATCGAGGAGCAGTACCGCGCCAAGGGCAAGTCGAAGGACGACGTGCCGGTGATCGAGCTGCGCCAGGAATG
>JBHHXR010000110.1:0-11299 GCA_046757205.1 Paracoccaceae bacterium | reverse complement strand
GCCGGCCGGACCTTCCAATTACCGGAAGGTCACATTATGTCTCCGGTTGCGGCAGATGCTGCTTGCATCCGCCCGCAAATGGCAATCGGAGGCTTCACCATGAACATCGGCGCAGCGGCACGAGCCAGCGGACTGCCACCCAAGACCATCCGGTATTACGAGGATATCGGGCTGATATCCCTGGGCCGGCGCGACAACGGCTACCGTGATCTTTCGCAGATCGACACCCACCGGCTGATATTCCTGTCGCGCGCGCGTTCGCTGGGTTTCAGCATCGAGGAATGCCGCGCGCTGCTTGACCTGTACGCCGACAAGAACCGCGCCAGCGCCGACGTCAAGCGCATCGCACGCGGCCATCTGGAACAGATCGACAACAAGATTGCTGAATTGAAGGCGATGCGGGCGACGCTCAGTGATCTGGTCGAGCGTTGCCATGGCGACGACCGGCCGGACTGTCCGATCATCGACGAATTGTCGCGCTGACGGGTTTCCAGCACCCGCGAACTGCGGCAGGATCGCCGCATGGACGACGCCCGACCGCCGCAGCCTGAAAGCATGTGGCGAATCCTTCGCCGCACAGCCGTCTCGGCGGGGCGTCACCGGTTGTCGCTGATCGCCGCCGGTGTCGCGTTTTTCGCGACGCTGGCGCTGTTCCCCGCCATCGCGACCGTCGTTGCGCTTTACGGTGTCATTGCCGATCCCCACCAGGTCGAGTTTCACCTCTCGCTTCTGCGCCCGGTGGCGCCGCCCGCCGCCTTCTCGTTGATAGAGGCGCAAGTGTCGCAGCTTGTGGCCGCCGGTCCGGTCAGCCTGAAATTCGCCTCCGTGGTGTCCAGCCTGATCGCCTTCTGGGCGGCCCGCGCCGGTATCGCGGCGATGGTCAGCGGCATCGACCTGGTGCATTCGGGCAGCGAGAGCCGGTCGCTTCCGGTCGATCTGCTGATCGGATTGGCGCTCACGCTGCTGATGATAGTGGTGACGCTGGTGGCCGTGACGCTGGTTGTGGTGGCACCGGCGTTTCTCGTCTGGATGCCGCCGGGAAACGCGGCGGCCCTGGCTTTGCAGGCGCTGCGCTGGGCGATCGGGCTCGCCAGCGTTCTGCTGGCGCTCGGCGCGCTCTACCGGTTTGCCCCGCACCGGCCGCGCAGGCGCCGCATCGCCTGGGTGACAACCGGCTCGGTGCTGGCGGCGGCTCTTTGGGTGGCGGCGTCGGCGGCGTTTTCCTTCTATCTGTCGAATTTCGGCGACTACAACGAGATCTACGGCTCGCTCGGCGCCGTCGCGGCGCTGTTGATGTGGTTCTACATCAGCGCCTATCTGGCGCTGCTCGGCGCGGAGTTGAACGAAGCGATCGGGAAGGCGGGCTGACCGGAAAAGCCAGGGGCTGAAAGCGCACCGGAAAAAATGCATCGCGCCTTCTTTGCATGACCGCCGGAATATGCTTGAAGGTGCGCGGGCGCGGTTGACCGGCCCGTCATGCGGGATTTCAGCGAGGACAGGCAACATGAGTGTCAAGGTGGCAATCAACGGTTTCGGACGGATCGGGCGGAACGTGCTTCGCGCCATTGTCGAGAGCGGACGGGACGACATCGAGGTGGTGGCGATCAACGATCTCGGACCGATCGAGACCAACGCGCATCTGATGCGCTACGACTCCGTGCACGGCCGCTTCCCCGGCGAGGTGACGGTGGCGGGCGACACCATGGACGTCGGCCGCGGCCCGATCCGGGTGACGGCGATCCGCAACCCCGAGGAACTTCCCTGGGGCGACGTCGACGTGGCGCTGGAATGCACCGGCATCTTCACCGCCCGGGACAAGGCGGCGATTCACTTGAAGAACGGATCGAAGCGGGTGCTGGTTTCGGCACCGGGCGCCGGCGCCGACAAGACCATCGTTTATGGCGTCAACGACGACATGCTGAGTGCCGAGGATACGGTGGTCTCCAACGCCTCGTGCACCACCAACTGCCTTTCCCCGGTGGCCCATGTGCTGAACAACGCCATCGGCATCGACAAGGGCTTCATGACCACCATCCACAGCTACACCGGCGACCAGCCGGCGCTCGACACCCTGCACAAGGACCTCTACCGGGCCCGCGCCGCGGCGCTGAGCATGATCCCGACCTCGACCGGCGCGGCCAAGGCGGTGGGGCTGGTCCTGCCGGAACTCAACGGCAAGCTCGACGGGGTGGCGATCAGGGTGCCGACGCCGAACGTCTCGGTCGTCGATCTGGTGTTCAACGCGTCGCGCGAGACTTCCGTGGACGAGATCAACGACGCCATCCGCACCGCCGCCGACGGGCCGCTGAAGGGCATCCTCGGCTACACCGACGAACCGCTGGTGTCGTCGGACTTCAACCACGACAGCCGCTCCTCGATCTTCCACATGGACCAGACCAAGGTGATGGACGGCACCATGTGCCGCATCCTCACCTGGTACGACAACGAATGGGGCTTTTCCAACCGCATGGCCGACACCGCCGTCGCGCTGGGGCGGCTGGGTTAACCGGCCGCTCTCCGCGTTCCGGGTTCTTGGGATTGGCCCGGCCGTTGCGGTGCTCTCGGCACAGGTTCAGCGGCCGCGCCCTTTCGCTATCCTAAGGCGCGCCGTCTCTTCGTGTTTCTGCTCGTCGAGATACTGCTTCAGGGCGGCGTCGATAAAGGTCAGGTGCGCTTCCACCGCAGCGCGCGCGGCGGCCGGGTCGCGCGCAACGATCGCTTCGAAGATGCTGCGGTGCTGGGCGAGCAGTTCCCGCCGCGTCCGGTGCACCTCGAACATGACCTGGCGGTTGTAAAAAACCCCGACGCGCAGCAACTCGAACATCGAACGCATCATGTGCAGCATGACGACGTTGTGCCCGGCCTCGACGATCGCCATGTGAAAATCCGCGTCGATTTCCGCCTCGCGCTCGGGGTCGTGGGCCTCGTGGGCCTTCTCCATCTTGGCGAAGATCGCTCCGATGACCTTGAGATCGGTCTTTGACGCGTTCTGCGCCGCCCGTTCCGCCGCCAGCCCCTCGAGATCGCGCCGGAACGCCACATAGTCCGCCAGCGCCTCGCGGTGAGTGGCGAAAAGCCGGACCAGCGGCGGTGCGAAAGCCGAGCCAAGCACGTCGGCCACAAAAGCCCCGGCATTGCGGCGAGTGACGATCAGCCCGCGTTCCTCCAGTTCGGCCAGCGCCTTGCGCAGGGACGGGCGGGACATGTTCATGCGCTGCGCGAGATCGCGCTCCGGCGGCAATCGGTCGCCCGGTCTGAGCACGCCGCGCAGGATCAGGCTCTCGATCTGAGTGATCGCGGCGTCAGCGACTTTTCCCGGCATGACTCTGTGAAACGGCATGTGCCTTACCTGCTCTTCAGGCCGGGAAGCTTATGACGGTCGGGCTCCGCGGGCAAGAATCCGGTGCGGCAACGCCAACGGACGAAAAACGGCCAGCGACGGGCGCCGGCCGTTTCACCACCCTGCGGCAGTCTTCATGCCGGGGTGATAATGATCTCCACCCTGCGGTTCTGCTGCCGTCCCGCCGCCGACGCGTTCGAGGCGATCGGCTGCCGCTCTCCGACGCCGAAGGACCGGACGCGCCATGCCGGAACGCCTTTCGAGATCAAGATATCGGCCACCGCGTCGGCCCGGCTTTCCGAAAGCTGCTGGTTATACGAGGCGACGCCCACATTGTCCGTATGCCCGATAACCTCAACCGTGTTGTTCGGAAAATCCTGAAGGTTGGCGGCAATCTGCCGGATCGACGGACGGAACCGCTTTTTCACCACCGCGCTGTCGAAATCGAAGGTTATGGCTTCGGGAAGTACGACGATCAACTGGTCTCCCTGGCGGATGATCTGTGCGCCGGAGCCGCCGAGATCGTTGCGCAGCGCCGCTTCCTGCTTGTCGATCTGGTTGCCGATCGCAGCGCCGACGCCGGCACCGACCACACCGCCGATAACGGTGCCCTTGGCCTTGTTGCCGGAAACCGCGCGGCCGAACAACGCGCCCAGCGTGCCGCCGACTACGGCACCGGTTCCGGTGTTGTTGGTGGTGCCGTCAGGGTTGGTACAGGCCGCCAGGCCGAAGCTTGCGACGGCGAGGACCGCAATCGTGAGTTTGAGAGACGCCATGACGGTGTCCTTTCTGCTTGTGGGTGCCAGACGCGCGCAGAATGACCGGAATCCCTGCCGCCTCAATGCGCGCGATGTCGCATTCACACAGGTTTGATGAAACTGTGGCCGGGAATCCTACCGCTAAGCGGCGTCTTCGGCAACATCCCGCCGAGCCGATTCCCAGGCCAGCATGGCGCGCTTGATCGGCAGTCCCCAGTGATACCCGCCCAGCCCGCCCGACTTGCGCAGCGCCCGGTGGCAGGGGATGATCCAGCTTACCGGATTGCGGCCGACCGCGGTGCCGACGGCACGCACCGCCCTGGGATTGCCGACCACGCGGGCGATCTCCGAATAGGTGGTCACGTGGCCCGAGGGTATCCGCAACAGCGCCTCCCAGACCTTGATCTGGAAGGGCGCGCCGATAAGGTGCAGCGCGGTCTCGCCATCGCGGCGGAAGGCCGAGCGAACCCAGTCGCCGATCCGCCCTCCGTCCTGCACGAAGGACGCCTGCGGCCAGCGCGATTTCATGTCGGTCATCGCCGGCTCGCGGCCGACGTCGTCGGCGAACGCCAATCCGCACAGGCCGCGCGCCGTTCCCATCGCCAGCGCCTCGCCGAACGGCGTGCCGAACCAGTCCCAGGCTATCACCAGCCCCTCGCCGCCACGGGCGTATTCGCCCGGGCTCATCGCTTCCCAGCGCAGGAACAGGTCGTGCAACCGCGACGATCCCGACAGCCCGGTCTCGGCGGCGGTGTCGAGAACCGTGAAACGCTCTTCCAGCAGCGCCTTGGCGTGATCGAGCGTCAGATACTGCTGGTAGCGCTTGGGGCTGACGCCCACCCATTGGCTGAAGACGCGCTGGAAATGCGCCGGGCTGAGGCCGACCGAGGCGGCAACCTCGTTCAGCGTCGGCTGTCGGCGCACGGATTCTCCGATATGTTCGATCGCCCGCCCGATGAGGGCGAAGTGGTACGGGTCCGGGGTCTGAAGCTGGGTCATGGTGGGTCTCTGTTCCGCTTGCCGGAATGATGGCGCGCGCGCCGGTCCTTTGCCACCCGATTCGTGCGCAAATGCCTTGCGTGCCCCGCCCGGCGCGTGCCATCACCGCGAAATGACCGGGCAGCTCGACTATCGCACGATGCGGGAGATCTTCCGCCGCTTTGAGGCCAGCGAACCGGAACCGAGGGGCGAACTGGAACATGCCAACGCCTATACGCTGCTGGTCGCCGTGGCGCTGTCGGCGCAGGCGACCGACAAGGGCGTGAACCGCGCGACGCGCGAGTTGTTCCGCACCGTCGACACTGCGCGGAAAATGCTCGATCTCGGCGAGGAAGGGCTGATCGGGCATATCAGGTCGATCGGGCTCTACCGCAACAAGGCCAGGAACATCATGAAGCTCAGCCGCATTCTGGTGGATGAGTACGGCGGCGAAGTGCCGTCGTCGCGGGCCGCCCTGCAAGGCCTGCCCGGCGTCGGGCGCAAGACCGCCAACGTGGTTCTGAACATGTGGTTCGGCCAGCCGTCGCAGGCGGTCGACACGCATATATTCCGGGTCGCCAACCGCACCGGGATCGCGCCGGGCAAGGATGTCGCTGCGGTCGAGCGGGCCATCGAGGATCACGTGCCGGCACAGTTCCAGAAACACGCCCATCACTGGCTGATCCTGCACGGCCGCTACGTCTGCAAGGCGCGCCGGCCGGTCTGCGCCAACTGCATCATCGCCGATCTCTGCACGTCGGAGGACAAGACGACATGAGCAAGAATTATCAGGTAGTCGGTATCGGCAATGCCCTTGTCGACATTCTCAGCCATGTCGAGGACGCCTTCCTGTCCAACCACGGCGTGAGAAAGGGTATCATGCAGTTGATCGACACCGCCCGCGCCGCAGAGCTGTATGGCCATATGGGCCCGGCGCTGGAGGTTTCGGGCGGTTCGGCGGCCAATACCATCGCCGGGATCGCGGCGCTGGGCGGCCGGACGGCCTATGTCGGCAAGGTCAAGGATGACCAGCTCGGCGCGATTTTCGCGCATGATCTGCGCTCGCAGGGCGCCGATTTCGACACGCCGCCGATGCACAACGCGCACGAAGCGGAGACCGGGCGCTGCATGGTGCTGGTGACGCAGGACGGCGAGCGGTCGCTGAACACCTATCTTGGCGTCTCGGAATTCCTGGCGCCCTCGGATATCGACGAGACGCTCATGGCGGACGCCGAATGGCTCTATCTCGAGGGCTACCGGTTCGACGGCCCGGACAGCAAGGCGGCCTTCGCGAAAGCCATCGGGGCGGCCAAGGCGGCCGGCGGGAAGGCCTCCATCACGCTGTCCGATCCGTTCTGCGTCGACCGCCACCGCGACGAGTTCCGCCGCATGGTGCGCGAGGACCTCGACCTGTTGTTCGCCAACGAGCACGAGATCATGTCGCTCTACCGCACCGACGACCTGAGCGTGGCGCTGACACTGGCCGCTTCGGAAGTGGAGATGGTGGCCTGCACCGCCAGTGACCGCGGCGCCTACATCATTCAAAACGGCACGGAAACCCACGCCCCCACGCGGCCGGTAGTGCCGGTCGACGCCACCGGCGCCGGCGACCTGTTTGCCGCGGGGTTCCTGTACGGTCTGACCGCGGGCCTCGACATGCTGACCTGCGGGCGCATGGGCTGCGTCGCCGCCGGCGAGGTGATCTCGCATATCGGCGCCCGTCCCGAGGCCGACCTGACGGAGCTGTTCGCCGCCGAGGGGCTGGTCTAGATGTGAGCTTCATGAGTTCACGTGGAAACAACTCCAGTTATCCCGCCCGGGTCGCCCCGCGGCCCGGGCTGCGCCTGCCTGCCCCTCGGGCCGGGCGCATTCGCGCCCGCCCGGTCAGGCGCCGCCCTGTGGTCGGGGCGGTCACCCTTCACGAAGGTGATTCCGTCTTTGGGCATCGCGTTCCAGATCGTGATGCGGTTTGGCGGAACCTCATGACGGCTGGAGAGCGGAGCAACGAAAAACGGGCGTCGCGTTCCGGACCGCCCTACCGGCCCAGTTTCGCCTGTACCTCTTCGAGGTCGATCTCGCGTTTCGGCGGGCCGGAATTGGGTTCCTTGCCGTATTTGAACAGGTTGAAATCGCGGCGGTAGATCTCTTCCATCAGGTGCACCGACAGATCGTCGAAATAGTCTTCCAGGTCGTGCGCCCGTTTCGGGCCGTGACCGGAGCTTTCGTTGAAACGCGGCATGGTGTCGAGGTCCGGCCGGTGGGCCAGTTCCACCCGGTCGAGTACCGACTGCATGCCGGCGCGGAACTCCTCGGTGGCGATGATGGCGTCGTAACGGCCGCCGTTGGCGGTCAGCGTCGCGGCATGGCTGGAGGCCGCGGACCAGTGAATGTCGGGCGCCATCGGCTTGCGGAAGCGGATGGTGTCGCGCACGAACAACAGGAAGCGGCGGAAGGATTTTATCTGGTCGAAGTCGCCTTCCACGTCGACGCCGTATTTCCGCACCAGCGTCGGCACCAGGTTGCCGCGGTAGCGCTTGCCGTTGCGCTGGATGCCGGCGATCTTGTCGAAGAACGCCGACAGGATGCGTGCGTAGGGATTGCGCACGCAGGTGAAGGTGAAGGCCTCCGGGTCCCGCACACGCGCCTCGATCAGCGGCTGGCTGGCCTCGAACGCCCATTTGTGAATGCCGTGCTCGGCGTCGTGGATATCGCCCTCGAAGTATCGCCCGTGATCGCTGTAATACATGATCTGCCCGATGGTCGAGCAGGCGCACTTCGGGATGACGCGGTAGACGAGCCGCTCGCTCTCGGTCATCCAGGTGCCGGGAAATCCCACAAACAAATCCTTCGATGACGGTAATTTCGTCCGCCGAATAGCCGCCGATTCTCGACGATTTAATTTCAATGTCAAGTATCTTGCCCCCTGTGATTATATGACGCTGGCAGCCCGCGCCGGCTTTGCTTAGGGTCGCACCGAACGCACCAATGCCCTTCGCAGGACCGGACCGGCAAAGCTCTTGGCAAAGATCGCCTATATCCTTCTGTGCCACAGGAACTCCGAAACGGTGATCGCTCAGGCGCGGACGCTGGTTTCCGCCGGCGACTGTCTGTGCGTCCACGTCGATGGCTCGGCGCCGCAGGAGATTTTCCGGCAGATCCGCGACGGTCTCGCCGATGTACCGGGAGTTGCCTTCGCCCGGCGCGTCCGCTGCGGATGGGGCGAGTGGTCGCTGGTGAAAGCCACGCTCAACGCGCTCGAAACCGCGCTCGGGGCATTCCCCGACGCCAGCCATTTCTACACGGTCAGCGGCGACTGCATGCCGATAAAGTCGGCGGCCTATATTCGCCGGTTCCTCGACCGCAACGATTGTGACGTCATCGAGAATGTCGATTTCCATGAAAGCGACTGGATCAAGGTGGGGCTGAAGGAAGAGCGGCTATCCTATCGCCACTGGTTCAACGAGCGGGACAGCAAACGTCTGTTCTACGCCTCTCTGGCGGCACAGAAAAAGCTCGGGCTGAACCGCCGGGCGCCGAAAGACCTCAAGATGCGCATCGGATCGCAGTGGTGGTGCCTGCGCCGGCGCACGGTGGAGAGACTGTTCGAATTCCTGCGCAAGCGCCGCGACGTTGTCCGCTTCTTCCGGACCACATGGATCCCGGACGAAACCTTTTTCCAGACGCTGGTGCCGCACCTCGTGCCGCGCGAGGAAATCGCGCCGCGAACGCTGACCTTCCTGGTGTTCAGCGATTACGGAATTCCGGTCACCTTTCACCTCGACCACTTCGACCTCTTGCGAACCCAGAACAAGCTGTTTGCCCGCAAGGTGTCGGAAAACGCCATCGAACTGCGCGAAAAACTCAGCGACCTGTTCGTCAGCGGTGAAATACCCGACTGCGTGACCGACAACGGCCCCACGCTGGCCGCCTACCTGATGCATCGCGGGCGCGTCGGCAGGCGCCTGGCCCAACGCATGTGGGAGCGCGGCAACTCGATCGGCCGCGGCCACGAGCTGTTCGTCATCGTCTGCAAGAAGTGGCACGTGGCGGAGCGTTTCGCGCGGGAGTTTTCCAAGTTCGGCGGCCCGGCCTGCCTGGGTTACCTGTTCGACGCCGAGGACGTTGCGTTGCGCGACCTGGGCAATCTGGAACGGGGCCGCGAAAAACGCACCCGCCACCGCCGCGCTTTTCTCAAGCTGCTGTTCGAGCAGCACGACGCGGAGCGGTTGATGATCTGCCTCGATCCGTCGAACACCGAAACGATCGGCGATTTCGCGGGCGATCCCTGTTCCATGCGCGTGCTGGAGATCGCCTGCGAGTTCGACGAGGACTATCTGCTCGGCCATGCCCGGCGCGTCGGCCTTGGCGGCAACGAACTGACCGGCGAATCCCGCCGCCATCTGATCGACACGCTGGCGCAGAACATCCGCGACGAAAGCGAACGGCTGCGCGATCTCGACCTGCCGCATTTCGACCGGCTGCGCCAGCGCGACAGCCTGCATGAAAACGCCGAGGCCATTGCGCGGTTCCTCGGCATACCGCATTACGAGGCGCGTTCCATCGCGACCGACAGATCCCTGTTCAACTAGGAGGCACCGATGGCCTACGAATACGACGACCAGAACATTTTCGCCATGATCCTGCGCGGCGAGATACCCAACAACACGGTGCTCGAGACCGAGCACACGCTGGCCTTCCGGGACATCCAGCCGCAGGCGCCGGTGCATATCCTGGTGATCCCGAAGGGCAGCTACGTCAACTACGACCATTTCGCCGCCACCGCGTCCGACGCCGAAATCGTCGACTTCCACCGCACCGTCGCCAGGGTTGCCGAATCCGAGGAAATCGCGCCGGGCGGCGGCGGCGAGGGGTACCGGCTGATCTCCAATATCGGCGAAAACGGCCACCAGGAAGTGGCGCACATGCACGTTCACATCCTCGGCGGACGGTTGCTGGGCCGGATGCTGCAAAGACCGGGCTGAGCCGGGCCGAACCACCTTGCCGCGACCGCCGGCATCGCTATCATGCGCGGCGGCATGAAACGAATACCGCAATGACCCCATCGGGAGACCGGAAGATGACCCAGCAAGCCCCCGAAATCGAACAGGTGACGACGTCCCGCGTGCGCTGCGACGGCGGCTCCAACGGTCACCCCCGGGTCTGGTTGCAGATCGACCCCGAAAAGGGCTGGGTGGAATGCGGCTACTGCGACAAGCGCTTTGTCCTGAAGGAAGGCGCCGGGGCGGATTGACAGGCAATGTTTATCTGGATTAACAAGGTTTACTCATTATAGATAAACTTGGTTAAACCAGATAAGCCATGGATCCCAGAAAAAACCCGTACGCCCCTGGCGCCGGTGTCATGCCGCCAGCGTTTGCAGGCCGGGAAGATTTGATCGAGGCTGCAGATATTGCGCTCGACCGACGCAAGGCCGGGCTCTATGCCAATGACATAATTCTATTGGGGCTGCGCGGCGTTGGTAAGACCGTTTTGCTGAACGCAATACATGGCGGAGCGAAAGCAAAAGACATCGCAACTGTCAAATTTGAGGTTCCCGACGGGTCCGGCGGACATCTGGCGCGGGCGATGGTTCCGGCGCTGAACGTCGTGTGGAGCCGCCTCAACCGGCTGCGAGCCGCCGAGGGCCATCTAACACGCGCTGCGGCCGCGCTTCGGAACTTCGCCGCAATATTCAAGGTCAAGTACGAGGGGTTTTCCTTCGGCGCTACACCGGCCACCGCCGATGCAGCATCGGGCGATCTGCAGGCCGACCTGCCGGAACTTCTGATGTTCGTCGCGGCCGCCGCCAGGGACCGCGAAACATGCCTCGCTCTGTTCATCGATGAAATTCAGTACCTGACCAAGGACGAGTTGTCGGCGCTCGCGCGCGCCTGCCATGAAGCGGCGCAAAAGGGATTGCCGATGATCCTGGTAGGTGCTGGCCTGCCGCAGATCGCAGCACTTGCCGGCGAGGCCAAGTCCTATGCCGAGCGGCTGTTTCAGTATCCGGAAGTCGGTGCCCTGGATCGGGCCTCGGCGCGCCGTGTGCTTGTCGAACCCGCGCAGCGCGCCGGCGTTTGCTATGAGGACACCGCATTGGAGCGCATTGTCGCTCAAACCGAGGCATACCCGTATTTTCTGCAGACATGGGGGAAATTCGCCTGGGACGAAGCGGCGGAATCGCCGATCACCTCGTGCCGGGCGACGTCGTGGTCGTGACGGA
>JBHHXR010000109.1:0-11424 GCA_046757205.1 Paracoccaceae bacterium | reverse complement strand
GCAACCTGTCCAGTGTTCTGCACCCGACGCAAGTTTCCCAACCCGCCTCTGACGCACCTGCGCCGTTCAGGCGAAGTTCCGGGCGTCGGCTATGCGCAGGGAGGGGGCTTTGCAAAGTCGAGGCTGTTTCCCGATAGCGGCCTTTCGGGCTTAGTGCGGCGAAAGCCGGTTGAGAGCCCAAAGCGATCACTTCTTCAGTCAGATTTTCGCTTGAACCAGCTATCACCTGCAGGCCAATTTTTCGTGCCGGCTGAATCGTCTGGATCAGGTCTTGCTGACTGCGTGTCTGGGTCCAGCAATGGATCAACACCGAACCGGTTCTTCCCCTTGGTTCCTCTGCGAACATACCACACGAACACCACTACGTTGGCGGCGATGGCGGCCAAACCAACCACAATCATGACCAAGTGCCGCGCGATTGGGGCATCCGTTTCAGGCGACACCAATGACACGAGAACACTTGACGCGACCGGTGCCAAAACCCACCACCCTGTCTGATCCCGGTCATGCAATCGCCGCACTCCAACGGCGTAGGACGGTAACATCAGGGCTAGCAATACGAGACCCGCGACAACCGGACCAAGAAGCCCTGCGAAAGTTACAACAAGAGCTCCAAATAGTGACCAATACCAGAACTCAGATCGGCTTGCCCGGCCAGAGAAGTCGGCGTACTTGGAGAAGCAAGTTCTTACCGCATCCAAAAACCCCATCGCTTCACCTCTCTGCATCTCTCCAGAAATCAAGCGGCGGCTGGCGGCTAGTTATCGCCTCCGAACGTGTGGAGGTTTCTGAATTTCGTACCCACACCACCAGCTTGCGCCGTCGGAACCTTAGCAGAATTGGCGGAAAACACCTAATATGGGCCGTCGGACTTTAATTCCCTAGCAGCAGCATTGTCCGCATCTTACCGGTTCGCGACCCGCGCGGCAAAGGTCAGCTATCGCAGTTTCGACCCAAGGCCTGTTCGTCCGCTCCCGGGCTGGCAACCGTCGTCCGACGTCTTCGCTTGGGATACTTGCCTTTCGACCTCATGCCTGCCTTGACACGGGCATCTTGTGTCAGAGGCAAAACACGAGGGGGCACCGCCACCGGGCCAATCCGAACCGCGAACTCGCATAAGCGAACCTGCCGGAAAACAGGCCGCCTCGGTGATCTCCACCCCCCCTACCCCTTCCCCAGACACCACCGCATGATCGCCTTCTGGGCGTGCAGCCTGTTCTCCGCTTCGTCGAAGATCACCGAGTTGGCGCTGTCCATGACGGCGCTGGTCGCCTCCTCCTCGCGGTGCGCCGGCAGGCAGTGCATGAACAGCGCGTCCGGCCTGGCGTGCGACATCAGCCGTTCGTTGACCTGATAGGGGCGCAGCTGGTTGTGCCGCCGCTCCCGCGCGGTCTGCGCGTCGTGCATCGATATCCAGGTGTCGGTGACCACCAGATCGGCGCCTTCCACGGCCTTGTCGGGATCGCGCTCCACCCTCACCCGGACGCCGTTCTGCGCCGCCCAATCCAGTATTTTCTGATCCGGATCAAGGGTTTCCGGCCCGGTGAAGGTCAGCGAAAAGCCGAACTTCTGCGCCGCGTGGACGAAGCTTGCCATGACGTTGTTGCCGTCGCCGGCCCAGACCACCTTCTTGCCCGCGATCGGCCCGCGATGCTCCTCGAAGGTCATCACGTCGGCCATGATCTGGCACGGGTGCGACTGGTTGGTCAGCCCGTTGATGACCGGCACCGTCGCGTACTCGGCCATTTCCAGAAGCGTCGTCTCGTCGAAGGTGCGGATCATGATCATGTCGACATAGCGCGACAGCACCCGCGCCGTGTCGGCGATGGTCTCGCCGTGGCCAAGCTGCATTTCGGCGCCCGACAGCACGATGCTCTGGCCGCCCATCTGCCGGATGCCGACATCGAAGGAAACCCGCGTCCGCGTCGAGGGTTTCTCGAAGATCAGCGCCACCATGTGGCCGGCCAGCGGCTGATCGTCGTCCGGCATGCCCTTGGGCCGCCCGGCGCGCGCCGCCTTGAGCCGCATCGCGTCGTCGAGGATATGCCGCAGATCCGCCGTTTCGGTCCGGTTAATATCGAGGAAATGCCGCATCACCGCGCCGCCTCCAGCGCCTCGGCCGCCGCGCCAAGCCGCGCTGCCGCCTCGTCCACGATGTCGCCGGTGATATTGAGCGGCGGCAGCACGCGCACCACGTTCTCGCCTCCCGGCACCGTCAGCACCTGCGCGTCGTAGCCGGCGCGGACCACATCGGTGTTCACCGCCTTGCACTTCAGCCCCAGCATCAGCCCCTCGCCGCGCACCGATTCGAACACCTCCGGGTGCGACGCTGCCAGCCCCTCCAGCGACTGCCGCAGGCGTCCGGAAACCCGCCGCACCCCGGCCAGGAACTCGTCATTCGCCACGATGTCCATCACCGCGATTCCCACCGCGCAGGCCAGCGGGTTGCCGCCGTAGGTGGTGCCGTGCGTTCCCGCCGTCATCCCCGCCGCCGCCTTTTCGTTGGCCAGACAGGCGCCCAGCGGAAAGCCCCCGCCGATGCCCTTGGCGACCGCCATGATATCGGGCGCGATGCCGGCCCATTCATGGGCGAACAGCCTGCCGGTGCGCCCCATGCCGCACTGGATCTCGTCGAGGATCAGCAACAGACCGTGCCGGTCGCAGATTTCGCGCAACAGCCTCATGTCGGCTTCCGGCACCGGGCGGATACCGCCCTCGCCCTGCACCGGCTCGATCAGGATCGCCGCCGTCTCGTCGGTGACGGCATCCTCGACCGCCGCGAAATCGCCGAACGGCAGGTGATCGAACCCCGGCAACAGCGGCCCGAACCCCTTGGTCAGCTTCTCCGCGCCGGCCGCCGAGATCATGCCCAGCGTGCGGCCGTGGAACGAGCCCTCGAAGGCGATGATGCGGTGCCGCTGCGGCTGGCCGGCATGGTGGAAATACTTGCGCGCCATCTTCACCGCGCATTCCATCGCCTCGGTGCCCGAGTTGGTGAAGAACACGGTGTCGGCGAAGGTCGCGTCGACCAGCTTTTCGGCCAGCTTTTCCTGGTTGGGAATCTCATAGAGGTTGGACGTGTGCCACAGGCGTCGCGCCTGCGCCTCCAGCGCGGCAACGAGTTTCGGGTGCGCGTGGCCAAGCGCGTTGACGGCGATGCCGCCGCCCATGTCCAGATAGCGCTCTCCGTCCTCGGTGGTCAGCCAGGGGCCCTCGCCTTTGACGAATGAAAGCGGTGCCCGCGCGTAGGTCGGCAAAACGGGCGTGATCACGTCATTCTCTCCCTTCGGCCGCAGCAAAAAAACGCAAAACCCCACCGGCAGCCGGGGCGGTGGGGAGGAAACCACCACATGCCCAATTCGCACCGCAAAGTCAAACGCCGCCGGTACCGTCTCCACTTGCCGCTGCGGTGCCGCGCCGGCCCCGGCGTTGCCGGCGGCCCACACGAAACGGCGGAACCGCAAACGATTTTCCCCGACGATCTTGTAAGTCCGGCCGCGAAAGCTAAAATGCAAACCCGCCATTCGGACGCGCCGCTCGGTCGGTCGGTCAGGGTGGGGTGTGTGCGATCCCTGCAAGACGGAGTTGGAAATGCCGTGGACCGATGAGCGCGTGGAAATCCTCAAATCCATGTGGAACGAAGGCAAGAGCGCGAGCCAGATAGCCAAGGAACTGGGCGGCGTGACGCGAAACGCCGTGATCGGCAAGGTTCACCGTCTGGGCCTGTCCAACAGAACCGCGCCGGGCGCCAAGCCGGCGGCGAAGGAAGCGTCGAAACCGGCGCAGAAAGAGCCCGGCCCGGCGGCCGAGGCCGTGGCGGAAAAGCCCGCCGCCGCAGCCGAACCCAAGGTACAGCCCGCCAGCACGGAACCGCCCCGCGCCAAACCGATCGCCCCCGCCGGCCAGCCGCTGCCGCCGCAGCCGACGCCGTCGGAAATCAGCGCCGAAGCGCTGGCCAATCTCGCGCAGATCGAAAAAAAGGCGAAGAAGCTCGACCTCATGCAACTGACGGAGCGCACCTGCAAATGGCCGATCGGCGACCCGGCGACGGACCAGTTCTGGTTCTGCGGCCATCCCGCGCAGCCCGGCAAGCCCTATTGCGAGGCGCATGTCGCGGTCGCCTTCCAGCCGATGTCGTCGCGGCGGGACCGCCGGTCTGCGGGGCGGTGAAAGGAACGCGCGACACCGGCCGCGCCGGTCCGAAACCGCCGACCGGGCCGCGAGCGGCCGCGTAACCGGCAGTGAGGGCCACCGCAAGATTCGCCAATTCGGTACCCGCGAAAACCGGCTCGCCGGGACGTGACGGTTTCCGGGTCTTCGCCAAGGCGGCGCTGATCCTGCTCTTCGCGCTTTTTCTCTTCGACGTCATGGGCGCGATCATCAAGCTTCTCGGCAACCGCTACCCGCCCGAGCAGTTATCCGCATTGCGCAATTTCTTCGGGCTGATCCCGAGCTTCGTACTGATCGTGTCATCGCGCGAATGGCACGCCGCAGGGCGGCGCGTGGTCATCCGGCAATGGCGGCTCGGGCTGGCGCGCGGCATCTTCATCGCCTTCGCCCAGATCTGTTTTTACACCTCGCTCGTTCATCTCGAATTCGCCACCGCCTCGACCATCGGCTTCGCGACGCCGCTCTTCATCACGGCGCTGACGCTGCCGGTGCTGGGCAACCGGGTCGGCCTCTGGCGCTGGCTGGCGGTCCTTGTCGGGTTTGCCGGCATCGTCTGGGTAGTGCGCCCCGGCAGCGACGTGTTTTCGTGGTACGCCCTGCTGCCGCTGGCGGCTTCGATGGGATACGCCAGCGCCGCCGTGCTGGTGCGCCTGTTCGACAGCGACGTGCCCAGCACCATGATCAATCTCTACACGACGGTCGGCGCGCTTGTGGGATCGCTGGTGCTCGTCTTCTCGCTGGGGAACCTGACGCCGGTGCTGAGCGCCGCCGACTGGCTGTGGATACTGGCGATGGGGCTGTGCGGCGGCGTCGCCGTGATCAGCCTGATCTCGGCCTACCGCCTGACCGTGCCGAGCAACCTTTCGCCCTTCGAGTATTTCGGCATCGTGTTCTCTTTTGCCCTCGGCTGGGTCTTTTTCGGCGAAGCGCCGTTCGGCAGGCTCATACCAGGCGTGTTCCTGATCGTCGCCGGCGGTTTGATGATCGTCTGGCGCGAGAACGCCGACCGTCTCCGCCGCGACGCCGGCCTCGCCGAAGAACCGCCGGCCTGACAATTCCCGCGACTTTCCGGCGCGTCCCATGCCGGAATGCCCCGTCACGATATTAGTCTGACAACGCCATTGTCACTCTCAATTTCGGCAACATACCTGTCAAATCGAGATGTGAAATGCCTGGCCCTGAATCCTTCCTGCGCGTCCACGAGGAGACAATCGTCCATGCCGTGCATTCCGGCCTGATCCTGCTTCCGGGTCTGGCGGCCGTGCTCTGCGGCATCGCCGACGCCGCCATCAGCGTATTCGGCCATTCCAACACCCGGTTGCCGGAAAAACCGGACCGTGTGCTGTCACGCCGGATCGGGACACCGCACCTGCACCGGGGGCACCATTCGACGGTCAGGCCGGAAACCAACAGCAATTTCGGCGCCACCCTGCCCTTTTGGGACATGGCTTTCGGAACCTATCCGGGGAAATCTGCAAATGCACTTGCCACCCAACCCGTCGGTCTGGACGAGATGCAGGATTCACGGGCATAGAACGCGATGCCCAAAGAAGGAATCACCTTCATGAAGGGTGACCGCGCCAACCACAGGGCGGCGCGCCTGACTGGGCGGGCGCGAATGCGCCTGCCGGTGGGAAGGCAAGCGCAGCCCGGGCCGCGGGGCGTCCCGGGCGGGATAACCGGACATGTTTCCACGTAAACTCATCATGCGATATTCGCTGTGGTGGGCACTGGTCCTGACATTCCGCGACATCGTGCGAACGCCTGATGAAAGAAACCGCGAAGAACCGGAGGGCGGGCGCGCTCGCCGATCTTGCCGGGCAGTTCGACGAAGCAGAAATCACCGGGGCGGCAACGGTTCTGCAACGGCTGCGCGAATTCCTGAAACGAGGGGACGGCACCCGCCTATCCCGTGTAGGTCTCGTCAAACGCGTAACCGGTGGCCCGCACCGTGCGGATCGGGTCGGTCTCGCCGCGCCGGTTGAGCGCCTTGCGCAGCCGTCCGATATGCACGTCGACGGTGCGTGCCTCCACGTAGACATCGCGGCCCCAGACCAGATCGAGCAACTGCTCGCGCGAAAACACCCGTCCCGGCCGCTGCATCAGCGTCTCCAGCAGGCGAAACTCGGTCGGCCCGAGATGCAGTTCGCGCGCGCCGCGCCGCACCCTGTGGGTTTCCCGGTCGAGGGTGATGTCGGCGAAACTCACCACGTCGCCGGCGATTTCGGGGCGTGCGCGCCGCAGCACCGCGCGCACCCGCGCGACAAGCTCCGACATGGAAAACGGCTTGGTCAGGTAGTCGTCCACGCCGGTCTCGAAACCGCGAATGCGGTCCTCCTCCTCGCCGCGCGCGGTCAGCATGATGACCGGCAGATCGCGGGTCTTTCTCCGCGCCCGCAACCGGCGGCATATCTCGACGCCGGAAAACCGCGGCAGCATCCAGTCAAGCACCACAAGGTCGGGCAATTCTTCGTCGATCGACACCTGCGCCTCCTCGCCGTCCGCCGCCTCCGATACCTCGAAGCCCTCGCTGGCCAGGTTGTAGCTCAGCAACCGCCGCAGCGCGGCGTCGTCCTCGACCACCAGAACCCGCGCGCCCATCGCTTCAGCCTTCGTATTCCAGCGCGATCGGCTCGCCCTTCGGCCGGTCGTCGCCCAGTTGCTCGCCCTCGGCGATATAGTAGATCAACTCCGAGATATGCGTGACATGGTCGCCGATCCGCTCGAGGTTCTTGGCGATGAACAACAGCTGCGAGCCGAGTCCGATCTTGCGCGGGTCCTCCATCATGTAGGTGACGACCTCGCGGAAAATCGCGTTGTAGATGTCGTCGATCTCCACGTCGCGCCGCCACACCGCCACCGCCAGGTCGACATCGCGAGAGGCGTGCGCGTCCAGCACCTGCGTCAGTTGCGAAAGCGTCCGCTGCCCCATCCGCACGATCGACCCCGACAGCCTGACCGGCCGCGCGTTGGCCAGATAGATCGCCCGTTTGGCGATGTTCTTGGCCAGATCGCCGACGCGCTCCAGCGTCGCCGAGGTCTTGAGAGCCGAGATCAGCACACGCAGGTCCTGCGCCATCGGCTGGCGCAGCGCAAGAACCCGCGTCGCCATCTCGTCGAGTTCCACTTCCTGCCGGTCCAGCGTCTTGTCCCGGGCAACGATCCGCTGCGCCAGTTCGATGTCGAGTTTTTCGACCGCCTCCAGCGCGCCCGACAGCATTTCCTCCGCCACGCCGCCCATTTCCGAGATCTTCGCCTGAATCGCGATCAGCTCGTCGTCGAAAGCCGAAACGATATGTCCGCCCGAGTTCATGACGTTTCCTCCGCCCGCCCTGCCGGTCTCATCCGAACCGCCCGGTGATGTAGTCCTGCGTCCGCCGGTCGTCGGGATTGGTGAAAATCTTCGTCGTCTCACCATACTCGACCATGTCGCCGAGATGGAAGAACGCCGTCCCCTGGCTGACCCGCGCCGCCTGCTGCATCGAATGGGTGACGATCACCACCGAATAGCGCGACCGCAGTTCGTCGATCAGCGCCTCTATCTGCGCCGTCGCGATCGGGTCGAGCGCCGAGCACGGCTCGTCCATCAAGAGGACCTCCGGCGCCGTGGCGATGGCGCGCGCGATGCACAGCCGCTGCTGCTGGCCGCCCGACAACCCGGTGCCCGGCTCGCCCAGCCGGTCCTTGACCTCGTCCCACATGGCCGCCCGGCGCAGCGATTTCTCGACCACCGCGTCAAGATCGGCCTTGCCGGAAACCAGCCCGTGGATACGCGGCCCATAGGCCACGTTGTCGTAGATCGACTTGGGAAACGGATTCGGCTTCTGGAACACCATGCCGACGCGGGCGCGCAGCAGGACCGGATCGACACTGCGGTCGTAGATATCCTGCCCGTCGATCAGGATTTTCCCGCTCACCCGGCAGATATCGATGGTGTCGTTCATCCGGTTGAGGCAGCGCAGGAAGGTGGACTTGCCGCAGCCCGACGGCCCGATAAGGGCGGTAACGGTATTTTCCGCGATATCCAGGCTCACGTCCCTGATCGCGTGGTTCTTGCCGTAGAACACGTTCACACCGCTGGCGGAAATCTTGATGTCGCGCGCCAGCAGCCCGCCTTCGGCCACGTTCATCACCGTCATGTCCGTCTCTTCCCCTTCCACGCCGCGCTACCGGCGGCGCTCGAAGCGCAGCCGCAGGATGACAGCCAGCGCGTTCATTGCAATCAGAAACCCCAGGAGCACCAGGATCACCGCCGAGGTGCGTGCCGCGAAGCCGCGCTCGGGGCTGTCGGCCCAGATGAATATCTGCGTCGGCAGGGCGGTGGCCGGCTCGAACACGCTGTCGGGCGCCGAGGTGATGAAGGCGTTCATGCCGATCAGCAGCAGGGGCGCCGTCTCGCCCAGCGCCTGCGCCAGCCCGATGATGGTGCCGGTCAGGATGCCCGGCATGGCCAGCGGCAGCGCATGGCCGAACACCGCCTGCTGGTGCGAAGCGCCAAGACCGAGCGCCGCCTCGCGGATCGACGGCGGCACCGCCTTCAGCGCGGCGCGCGCGGCGATGATGATGGTCGGCATGGTCATCAGCGCCAGCGTCATGCCGCCGACGAAGGCCGCCGAGCGCGGCAGGCCGAACCAGCCGATGAACACCGCCAGCGCCAGCAGGCCGAACACCACTGAAGGGACCGCCGCCAGGTTGTTGATGTTGACCTCGATCAGGTCGGTGAACCGGTTCTTCGGCGCGAATTCCTCCAGGTAGATCGCGGCGCCTATGCCGATCGGAAAGCTCAGCACGAAACAGACCAGAAGCGCGTAGAACGATCCCCGGATCGCGCCCGCCAGCCCGGCCAGTTCGGGAAACCGCGAATCGGCGTTGAGAAAGAGTGCCCGGTTGAACGGAGACGAAACCCGTCCCTGCGCGGCCAGCGTATCGAACCAGCCGATCTCCCTGTCGCTCAGGCGGCGGTTCTCTTCCGGCGTCGCACGGTCGATTTCGCCCTTGTAAAGCTGGTCGTAGGGGTCCGAGACCGGCACTGTCAGCGTCACGGTGGAACCGATCAGCGACGGATCGGCGACGATCAGGTCGCGCAGCCGGTACTGCGCGCCATTGCTCAGGAGCCTGCGCAGATCGCGCATTTCCTTGCGTTCGACATCGGGGAAAATCGCCTTAAGACTTTCCGCCACTACTTTACGGTAATTGCCTTTTTCGGGCTTGTCCGCCTTCACGTTCTTGACCGACACGACAAAATCCATCCGCACATGCGTCTGCACGAAGGCCTTGTAGCCGCTCAGCGTCAGCGAACCGACGAGGATCAGCAGCATCAGGAACGCCAGCCCCAGCGAAGCCATGCCCAGCGACTTCAGAACGGTCTCTCGCCGGTAACGCGCCTTCACGCGCACCGCCAGCGCCGGGTCTTTCCAGTCGATGCCCGAATTCGGATCGGTCGTCGCGTCGCTCATGTCACGGCTCAATCGTAGAGTTCGCGGTATCTGCGGGTGACCCGCAGCGCCAGGACGTTGACGCCCAGCGTCACCAGGAAAAGCATCAGCCCCAGCGCGAAGGCGGCCAGGGTCTTGGGGTTGTCAAAGGCGGTGTCGCCGACCAGCAGGGTGACGATCTGCACCGTCACAGTGGTGACGCTGTCCAGCGGGTTGATCGTCATCCGCGCGATCAGCCCGGCGGCCATCACCACGATCATGGTCTCGCCGATGGCACGGCTGACCGCCAGCAGGACACCGCCCACGATCCCCGGTATCGCCGCCGGGAACAGTACCTTTGCGACGGTTTCGCCGCGCGTCGCGCCGAGCGCCAGCGAGCCGTCGCGCAGCGTCCGCGGCACCGCCGCGAGGGCATCGTCGGTGAAGGATGAGATGAACGGGATCAGCATCACCCCCATGGTCGCGCCGGCCGCCAGCGCCGTGTTGGGCGCCACGTCGAGGCCGAGGGACCGCCCCGCCAGACGCAGCGCCGGCGCCACCACCAGCACGGCAAAGAACCCGTAAACGACGGTCGGCACCCCGGCGAGGATTTCCAGGACCGGCTTCGACACGCTGCGCAGCCAGCGCGGTGCGAATTCGTTGAGATAGATCCCCGACAACAGCCCCACCGGCAGCGCCACCAGCATCGCGATGACGGTGATGACCAGCGTGCCGAGCAGCACCGGCAGCCAGCCGAAGGCCCCCAGCCCCGCCACCTGATCCTCGCGGATCGGGATCTGCGGCTCCCAGTTGAGGCCGAAGAGGAACTCGGTGACCGGCACCCTGGCGAAGAACCGCAGCGATTCCACCAGCAGCGAGGCGACGATGCCGACGGTCGTGAAGATCGCGATCAGCGAACACAGGACGAGCAACCCCTTGATGATCCGCTCGACCCGCTGGCGGGCCCGGAACGCCGCCGAAACCCGGCTGCGGGCGAACAGGAGCCCGGCGACGGCGATCAGGCTGACCAGCGCGATCAGCGCGCCGTCGGCGGTCTGGCGCAGCCGCAGCATCCGCGCGGCGGCCTCGATCTTCCAGGCTTCGGGTTCGCCAAACGTCTGCCCGGCGGCGATGCCGTTGATTTCCGCGAGGATCAGCGCCCGCGCCCCGGCCCCCGGCGCCACCTCCGGAATGCCTGACAGCACCAGCGCGTCGATGACCGGCCGCGACAGGATCAGCCAGGCCAGAAGAAACACGAAAGCCGGCAACGCGGCCAGCAGAAATCCGTGGGCGGCATGGAAGAACCCGATGGAGTGCAGCCGTTCACCGGCGATGAACAGGCGCCGCGCAGTCCGGGCGTTCAGCGCGTAGGCGAAGAGCGCGATGCCGAGGATGACAAGAATGGCAAGCATTGGCATGCCCCGCCCTTTGCCGATCCGGCGCCGCAGGGGTGCGGCGCCGAAGGGTTTCTCCGTCTACTTCGCGGCCATCTTCCGGCCGCCGAGCACCGCTTCCTGAACTTCGGCAAGCTTTTCTTCCGAAAGCACCGTCAGGCCGCGTTCCTGCTGGTAACCGCCGTCGCCGAGCGATTCGTCCGATACGTATTCGGCCAGGAATTCCTCGAGCCCCGGGATCACCCCGCGACGCGCGTTCTTCACGTAGAAGAACAGGGGACGCGCGATGTCGTAGGAGAAATCGGCGATGGTGTCCTCGCTCGGCGCGATACCGTTCGCCTTTACCGCCTTCAGCCTGTCGGCGTTCTCGTAAAGGTAGGAATACCCGAAGATGCCCATCGCGGTGGCGTCGGCTTCCAGCCGCTGCACGATCAGGTTGTCGTTCT
>JBHHXR010000108.1:0-11492 GCA_046757205.1 Paracoccaceae bacterium | reverse complement strand
TGCACCGGGCAGCGATCGCGCTGTGCAAGCAGGCCCGGTTGCTTCCCGCCGCCGTGGTCATGCCGCTCCCGGACGGCATTTCGCCGGCGGCGTTGCGCGAAGCCGAAGACCTTGTGCTGCTCGATTTGTCGCGAACCGAGGCACCGGACCCGGCGCCCGCCGAACTCGAAGAGACATCGGCGGCGCGGGTGCCGCTGGAGGTGTCGGAAGGCGCCCGGGTTCACGTCTTTCGCCCCGGCGACGGCGGCGAAGAGCACTACGCCATCGAAATCGGCCAGCCCCGGCGCGATCAGCCGGTGCTGGCGCGGCTCCATTCCGCGTGCTTCACCGGCGATCTTCTCGGCTCGCTGAAATGCGATTGCGGCGCGCAGCTTCGCGCCGCGCTGTCGCATATCGGCGCCGAAGGGGCCGGCGTGCTGCTCTATCTCAACCAGGAGGGCCGCGGCATCGGCCTGACCAACAAACTGCGCGCCTATGCGCTGCAGGATCAGGGGTTCGACACGGTGGAGGCCAATCACCGGCTCGGCTTCGAGGACGACGAACGGGACTTCCGGATCGGAGCGGCGATTCTGGCGAAGATGGGCTTCTCCGCCGTCCGGCTGATGACCAACAACCCGCGCAAGGTGGAGCGCATGAACGCCTGCGGCATGGAGGTTGTGGAACGGGTTCCGATCAGCGTCGGGCGCACCAGGCACAACGCCGCATATCTCGACACCAAGAAACGCAAGAGCGGGCATCTTCTTTGACGCCCCGAAGCTGTGATCTGGTGGTCGGGCGTTGGGGGGCCAGGTGGGCCGGGCGCCGCTTTCCCTGCGCCACCGGGCGCGGCGGGATCGGCCGCAAGCGGGGCGAGGGCGACGGCATCACTCCCGCCGGCGTGTTCCGGCTCGAACGCGTCCTGTTTCGGCCCGATCGCACGGTCGCTTCCGGCGTTCCGCTTCGGCTTGCCGACGGCTGGTCCGACGATCCCGCCGATCCCGACTACAATTGCCATGTCAAACGCCCGCACCGGTGGCGCTGCGAGGCGCTGTGGCGGCCCGATCCCCTTTACGATCTGATCGGTGTTCTGGATTTCAACCGCTGGCCGCCGCGGGCCGGGGCCGGGAGCTGCATTTTCCTGCACGTGTGGCGCCGGCCGCGCCATCCGACGGAGGGCTGCATTGCCTTCGCGCGCCGCGATCTGCAATGGATACTGGGACACTGGCAGGCCCGCTCGCGCGTCGTGGTTCAGCCGTAGACGCGTTCGCCGAAGATCGCCGAGCCGACCCTCACATGCGTGGCGCCCAATGCGATGGCGCTCTCGAAATCGGCGCTCATGCCCATCGACAGGCCGTGCAGGCCGTTGCGTTCCGCCATCTTGCGCAGAAGCGCGAAATGCAGGCTTGGCTCCTCGTCGATCGGCGGGATGACCATCAGGCCGGATATCGGCAGGTCCAGCTCGTCGCGGCAAAGCTTCACGAAGTTGTCCACCCCGGCGGGCAGGACGCCCGCCTTCTGCGGCTCCTCGCCGGTGTTGACCTCGACGAACAGTTCCGGGCAGACACCGCGCGCCTGCACCTCGCGGGCCAGCTTTCGCGCCAGTTTTTCGCGGTCCACCGTGTGGATGGCGTCGAACAGGTCCAGCGCGTGGCGCAGCTTGTTGGTCTGCAGCGGGCCGATCAGGTGCAACTCGACATCCCGGTAGCGCTCGCGAAACGCGGGCCACTTGGCGGCGGCCTCCTGCACGCGGTTTTCGCCGAACAGGCGGTGGCCTTCGCGAAGGACGTCCTCGATACGCTCCAGCGGCTGAACCTTCGACACCGCGATCAGGCGAACCGAGCCGGCGGGCCTGCCGGCCTTTTCCTCCGCCTTCGCGATGCGAGCCCGAATGTCCGCCAGCGCCATCCCAGCCCCTACTCGAGCGCCTCGAACAACTCGCGCAGCTCGTCTTCATACCGCTGCCAGCCCTTCAGCGAGGATTTGTAGATCGGCTGGCGCACCTGGTAGACGCTGAGCGTCTCCACGCGCCGCTTGTTCTGGTGGAAATTGAGGCACTGCTCCTCCCAGTCCAGCCCGCAGGCGGCGATCAGCTTGCGCGACTCCTCCTCGGGGCTGGCGATCAGGTCCTCGTAGTGGATCTCGTGAAAGCTCTCGGGCGCCAGGTCGCGCCAGAATTCGATCAGGTCGGCGAACAGCTTGTAGTAAAGCCCGAGGTCGCGGAGGTTGTAGGCGTAAAGGTGGGTGCCGTCGACGAACATGTTCTTGTAGATCGACAGCAGGTTGTCGCGCGGGTCGCGGCGGACAACGACGATACGGCTGTTCGGCAGCGCGAGTTTGACGAGGCCAAGAAAGGTGTAGGTCTGGATCGACTTGTCGCTCACCCGGTCGGCGCCGGGCAGGCGCTTGCGCATGAAGTCGGCGTAGTCGCGGCCGAGGTCGCGAAATTCCTTGCGTGCGAAATCGCGCACCGAGCGCACGGTCTGGTTCTTGTTGAACAGCCGCTTGTAGGATTGCTTGGACAGGCGCCCGACCTCGCCTGCGCCGGTCACCGTGCTGTGGCTGGCGATGATCTGTTCGACAAGCGTGGTGCCGGAACGCGGCATGCCGGTGACGAAAATCGGCGCGTAATCGGGGTAGCCGACATCGCCGAATTCCTCCAGCCGGACGCCTTCGAAGGCGCGTTTCACGTTGGCGATCTCGGTCTCGCGGGTGGCGATGTCGTAGGGGCGTTCCGCACGGGCGATACGGTTCGCCTCGTCGAGGTATTTGAAGACCCGGTCGTATTGCCCGGTGTCCTCCATCGCCTTGGCCAGCGCGAAGCCGAAGGACTTGCGGTTGTAGTCCGTCGTTGCCGGGTCGTTGAATTTTTCCATCATCACGTCGATCAGCGGATCGCCCGGCTTCAGCGTGTTGGAAACGACGAATGCACGGTAATCGTCGCCGCTGTCGGGATCCAGCTCAATGGCCTTGCGCGAGAATATCTCGGCATTCACGAAGTCACCACGCGACTGTAGCAACACAGCCTTCTGGAAGTGCGCTGCACCGTTGCGCGGGTCCAGTTCGATCGCCTTTTCGAATTCGGTCATGGCTTCGTCGTCCTTGCCCAACGCCGCCAGCGAGCGGCCGAGGAAAACATAAGCCTCCGGTTTGACATAGCCTTTCTCGATGCCGGTTCTGAAACCCTTCACGGCCTCCTCGTGGCGTTTCTTGGAGAAGTGGAGATGGGCCAGGCGGAAGTGAGCCTCGGCAAGGTTCGGATCGCGTTGCAGCGCCTTGCGGAAATAAGGCTCGGCCCCGTCCGCGTTGTCATTTCGCACAAGTGCGGCGCCCATGTTGTTCAGCGCCAGCGGCATGCTGGGGGCCAGTTCAAGGGCCTTTTCGATCTCGGCTATGGCCTCTTCGGTCCGGCCCAGCTCGAACAGCAGCCGCCCGTAATTGTTGTGCGCCTCGGCGTATTTCGGGTCCAGCGCGATGGCTTTCTTGAAGTTGGCGATCGCGGCATCCGGCTTTTGCAGCGAAACCTGGGCGCAGGCGAGGATATCGGCGATGATCGCCACTTTCCGGTGCTTCGCCTGAAGCCGCAGCCCCAGCTTCTCGGCGTCTGCAAACCGGTTGCTCCGGAGCAGGGAAATCAACCGTTCGATTTCCTTTGCCCGGGCTGATCCGATGGCAGTCTTGGTCCGGCTGGCGCCGTTGTTCAACTTGGCCACCAGCGCGTCCGCCTGCCGCGCCGGCAGCCCCGCGCTCTCCACGGCTTTCAGGAAGTCGGAATTCTTTTTCTGATCGTCGAGAACCAGCAGTGAATCCGCCAGCGCGTTCCAGATCGCGACTTCCCCCGGCTTGATCTTCGAGGCCAGGTCGAAATGAAATACCGCCTTGTCGATCCGTTGCGCGGCCTGAAAGATCCGGCCGACCTGATAGTGCGCTTCGGCAATGCGCGGGTTGGCGTTCAGGACGGTCGAATAGACCTTCAGCGCCTCCTCCAGCTTTCCTTCGTTCTGCAGGCCCAGCGCCCGCCTGTACAGTTCAGTGATTCTTGCTGGGCTGAGCGGAAGCATCGATCCGTTGTTCCGGGCTAACGATGAAAAAACCATCCGGTGCCGCACCGCGACGCGCAGTTGCTGCCGGGTCTTGCGTATCCCGGCTGGCGGGGGTCAGACAAGACCCCAAAAAGAGAAAGAGCGGGCAATTACCCGCTCTTCCCTTTTTCCAGTGATCCGTGAAGATCAGAAGGACATGCCGAAACCAACTGACCAGGTGTCCACGTTCGCGCCACCGCCCGCCGGGTCGGTGTTGCCGTAGCCGGCCATCAGAACCAGGCCGCCGCTCAGGTCGTAGTTGAAGGCCACGCCGAGACCGCTGATGCCGTCCATGGTGCCGCCATTCCACGTGCCGTAGTTGCCGTGAACGGTGATCGCGTCCATGGAATAGGTCAGGCCAACGGCCGTGTGCTGGCCCTTGGTGGAGTGATCGGAGTAGTTGACCACGCCTTTGATGCCACCGGAGATTCCGGCCGAGGCGCTGACGCCCCAGATATCGGCGCCACCGTCAACGGTCTGGTAACCGACACCGAAGCCAACGGCCGTGCCGCCGACGTCGGTCTTGAAGCTGCCGCCGACTCCGAACACGTCGCTGGTGCCCGCGTCGTCCAGTTCAAGAGACGCCGCGATGGCGAAGTCACCGAACGAATAGTCGTAGCGCAGGATCTGGGCGTCGTTCGTGCCGTCGAGGCCCGAGTTGCCGTTGTAACCGCTGTGCGTGGTGTGGTCGTCGGTCAGCGACGTGGCAGCACCGACTTCGATCATCGCCTTGTCGAAAGCACCGTCGGTGTCGCCCAGGGTGAGCGTGCCGAACGCGCCGGAGATGAAGACAGCGTTGAACTGCGAGCCACCGCCGGTAAAGCGGCCGGTGTCGGCTTCGTCGAGATCGATCTTGGCGCCGAAAGTCAGGCCGTTGTCGGTGGTGCCCGACAGCGAGAAGCTTACGTCGATGTCGTCGTGGAACTGGGTCTCCATCCCAGATCCGCCCTTGATGCCCATCTCGGCGTAGCCGGACAGGCTGACATCGGCATAGGCCGCCCCGCCTATCGCAACAATCGCCGTTGTTGCCAGGAGTGTTCTTTTCATCGTTTTCCCTCGTGTGTTAAAGGTGCACCTCATCCGGTGGGTCCGGATTGAGTGTGAGAAACTCTTACCACCGGCCCTTTGCGGGTCAAGGCAATGGCCCCCCCGCCGGGTTTTGCCGGACCGGATGATGCAGACATGTCACAGTGATGCCCGGACTTGGCGCAAGCGCCTGTGCCAAAAGCCCTTGTGACGATCCGGCCAAGCCGATACTAGTCTCTGAGCGACGGTTTTTCGTGCCCGGAGGGTGGCCCTGTGCGTACTTTTTCACGTCTGTTTCTGCCGGTGATTCTCGCCTTCGGATTGACCGCCTGCGGCGGCGATCCCGAGCCCCAGCGCGTTAACCTTCCGTCCGGCAACCTCAGGCCAAACCAGCCGCAGTATGACCCCGCGGAAAAGCGCAAGACATTCACCGACCTTCTGCTCAACCAGCGCGACCCGAACGTCAATCTCGGCGTCAACAAGTACCTGTGGCGCGCCGCCATGGACACGCTGGCCTTCCTGCCGCTGGAGGCCGCCGATCCTTTCTCGGGCGTCATCGTCACCGGCTGGGGGCGGGTCAGCGGCTCCTCGGGCCTCTACCGCGCCACCGTCTACATCCAGGACGCGGCGCTCGACGCGCGGTCGCTCAGGGTCGCGGTGTTCCGCCGCTCGGGCAGCACGGCGGTGCCGGTCTCGGGCGAGGTGGCGCGCCGCATCGAGGACGCCATCCTGACCCGCGCGCGGCAGTTGAAGGTGGCCCGCGCCGCTCGTTAGAGAAGAGATGAAAGGCGGGGCGCACATGGCGGAGCCGCGCCCGCCCCGGAAAAAACCGGTTTCAGGACAGATGGCATGTCTCGTTACAACGCCCGCGTAGCCGAACCCAGATGGCAGAGCGCCTGGGAAGCGGAGCGCATCTTCCGCTCCGAGCGCGATGAAACACGGCCGAAATACTACGTGCTGGAAATGTTCCCCTATCCTTCGGGGCGCATCCATATGGGGCATGTGCGCAACTACACCATGGGCGACGTGGTGGCGCGCTACAAGGCGGCCTGCGGCTTCAACGTGCTGCACCCGATGGGCTGGGACGCGTTCGGCATGCCGGCGGAAAACGCCGCCATCGACAAGAAGATCCACCCCGGCACCTGGACCTACCGGAACATCGACGACATGCGCGCCCAGATGAAGCCGCTGGGGCTGTCGATCGACTGGTCGCGCGAGTTCGCCACCTGCGACCCGGAATATTACGGCCACCAGCAGGCCCTGTTCCTCGACATGCTCGAGGCGGGTCTGGTCTACCGCAGGAACGCCGTGGTCAACTGGGACCCGGTGGACATGACGGTGCTGGCCAACGAGCAGGTGATCGACGGCAAGGGCTGGCGCTCCGGGGCGCCGGTGGAACGGCGCGAGCTTACGCAGTGGTTCTTCAGGATTTCGGAGTATTCCCAGGAGCTTCTGGAAGCGCTGGACGGTCTGGCCGAGTGGCCCGAAAAGGTCCGGCTGATGCAGAAGAACTGGATCGGCAAGAGCCGTGGCCTGCAATTCAGTTTCCGCGTGCTCGACGCCCCGGAGGGTTTCGCGGAACTGGAAATCTACACCACCCGGCCCGACACCCTTCTGGGCGCCAGCTTCGCCGCCATCTCGCCGGATCACCCGCTGGCCCGTGAACTGGAAAAGAACAACCCCGAACTGGCGGCCTTCAACGCCGAGTGCCGGCGCATGGGCACCTCGGAGGAAGAGCTTGAAAGGGCCGAGAAGAAGGGCTTCGACACCGGCCTGCGCGTCGTCCATCCGTTCGACGAGACCTGGACGCTGCCGGTCTACGTCGCCAATTTCATCCTGATGGACTACGGCACCGGGGCGATTTTCGGCTGCCCGGCGCATGACCAGCGCGACCTCGATTTCGTGCGCAAGTACGGTCTGCCGGTGATCGACGTTTACCGTGCCGTGGGTTCCGACGAGGCGGTGGGCGATATCGCCTACGTGCCGCCAAAATCCGAGAGCGTGCACTATATCCTGCCGCTGGACGGCAATGAGATCATGAACGCGGACGAAGCCGTCGAGGCTGCCATCGCGCATTGCGAAAGACACGGTGTCGGCAGGGGCGTCGTCAACTACCGCCTGCGCGACTGGGGCATTTCGCGGCAACGCTACTGGGGCTGCCCGATCCCGGTGGTGCACTGCGAGGCCTGCGGCGTGGTGCCCGAAAAGAAGGAAAACCTGCCGGTCCGCCTGCCCGGCGACGTGACGCTGGATCAGCCCGGCAACCCGCTGGACCGCCACCCCACGTGGCGCGACGTGCCCTGCCCGAAATGCGGCGCCGCGGCGCGGCGCGAGACCGACACGATGGATACTTTCGTCGACTCGTCGTGGTATTTCGCCCGCTTCACCGCGCCGCACGCGAAGACGCCGACCGTTCTGGAAGACGCCGACTACTGGATGAACGTGGACCAGTATATCGGCGGCGTCGAACACGCCATCCTGCACCTTCTCTACTCGCGGTTCTTCGCCCGCGCCATGTACCGCACCGGTCATCTGCCGGCGAAATGCGTCGAGCCGTTCAAGGCGCTGTTCACCCAGGGCATGGTGACGCACGAGACCTACTCCACACCGCATCCGACGGCGCCCGACAGGGTGGTCTGGCATCAGCCGGACGAGGTTGTCCGCACCGAGACCGGCGCCGCGCTGAGGGACGGCACGCCGGTGACCATCGGGCCGGTGGTCAAGATGTCGAAATCGAAGAAGAACGTGGTCGATCCGGCCGACATCATCGACCAGTACGGCGCCGACACGGCGCGCTGGTTCGTGATGTCCGACAGCCCGCCGGAGCGCGACGTGGAATGGACCGCCGCCGGCGCCGAGGCGGCGTGGAAGCACCTTCAGCGGGTGTGGCGGCTTGCCGATGAAATCCGCAGCTCGGCGGACGACGGACCGGCCGCGCCCGGCGAAGATCTCGCCCTGCGGCGCGCGACCCACCGGACCGTCGATGCCGTGACGCGCGAGATCGACGGGTTCGCCTTCAACAAGGCGATCGCGCGGCTCTACGAACTGACCAACGTCCTGACGAAATCGAAGGCCGGAGCGACCCAGCGCCGCGCGTCGATGCTGGCGCTTGCCCAGCTCATGCAGCCGATGACGCCGCACCTGGCCGAGGAGGTGTGGTCGGCGCTGGGCGGCGAGGGCCTGGTCAGCTGCGCCCCGTGGCCGAAGGCCGATCCGGCGATGCTGGCCGACGACACCGTGGTTCTGCCGATCCAGATCAACGGCAAGCGGCGGGCCGAGATCACGGTCGCCAAGTCGGCCGACCGTGGCGAGATAGAGGATCTCGCCCTCGGCGAAGCGACGGTGAAACGCTTGCTGGAGGGCCGCGCGCCGCGGAAAGTCATCGTGGTGCCGGGGCGCATCGTGAATGTCGTGGTCTGAACGCAGACGATTTCTCGCGCTCGCCGCGGCCCTTGCGGTATCGGGCGGCTGCGGGTTCACGCCGGTCTACGCGCCGGGCGGAGACGCCGCCGCCGCGCGCGGACGGCTGCGGATAGGCGACATCGACGGTCTTGTCGGCTTCACCCTTCGCGAGCGGCTCCTGTCGCGGCTTGGCGCGCCGGCCAGCCCGACCCATGTGCTCGACGTCAAGGTGTCGATCGAGAAAGAGGGCCTGGCTATCGCGCCGGACGCCGACATCACGCGCTTCAACCTGACCGGCACGGCCAGTTACTCGATCCGCCGCATCGGGGAAAGCCAGCCTCTGCTGTCGGACCGGGTGCAGAGCTTCGCGGCCTACAACAGCACCGCCTCGCCCTACGCCACGCGAGTGTCGGCACGCGACGCCCGGGCGCGGCTGGCGCAGGTTCTGGCCGACATGATCGCCGCGCGCGTAGCCTCCACGGCGGGACGCTGGATGAAATGAAACTTGCGAGCGCAGCCCTGCGGCGGTTTTTCGAGAAGCCGGATCCCGGCCTCGCCGGCGTCCTGGTCTACGGTGCGGAACCTTCCCGGGTGGAGCACAGGCGGCGGCAGTTGCAGGATGCGCTTCTCGGCACCGACGGCGAGGCGGAGATGCGCCTCACCCGGATAGCCGCCGCCGACCTGAGGCGCGATCATGCCCTGCTTCTGGATGCCGTGCGGGCGCCGGGTTTTTTTGCCGGCCCGCGCGTCGTGGCCCTCGAGGACGCAGGCGACGGCGCGGCGTCCGACGTCGAGGCGGCGCTCGCCGCCCGGCAACCCGGCGACGGCGTCCTTTTGGTCACCGCGCGCAGCCTGCCCGCGCGTTCCAAGCTGCGCGTCGTGTTCGAAAAGTCGCCGGTCGCCGTGGCCGCGCCGGTCTATGACGACCCGCCCGCACCGGAAGAGGTGGCGCGGCTGCTGTTCCGGGCCGGGTTGCACGGGATCGACGCCGACGCGAAATCGGAGGCCGTCGCGCTCGCACAGCGGCTCGAGCCCGGGGATTTCGCCCAGATGGTTGAAAAGCTGGCGCTCTACAAGCTCGGCGACGATGAACCGGTAACGTCCGCGGATGTCGCGGCCTGTGCCCCCTCGGTCACCGACGCCGCGCTCGACGAAACGGTGAACCTTGTCGCCGAGGGCCGGGTGGCCGACGTCGGCGCGCGGATGCGCCGGCACACGGCTCAGGGTTCTGCGCCGGTCAGTGCCTGTATCGCGGCGCAACGGCATTTCCGTCGGCTTCATGCCGCGGCTTGCGATACGTCCGGTGCGGACACCGCGCTGTCGCGCTTGCGGCCGCCGGTTTACGGGGCGCGCAGGGAAAGGCTGCGCAGGCAGCTCGGGAAGTGGAACGCGGAGGCCCTGGAAAAGGCGCTTCAAGTTTTGTCGGATACCGACCTGGCACTCCGCTCGCCGCGGCCGGTGCCCGCGGAGGCGCTGCTGGAGCGGGCGTTTCTGCGCATAGCGATGATGACAAGCCGGAGGTAGCAAACCCGCCATGTACACGTTGATCGGATCGCCCCAGTCGCGAACGCGCCGGGTTGCCTGGATGCTCGAGGAACTGGGGCTTGACTATGAATGGGTGACGACGGTCCGCCCGGCTTCGCCCGAGGCCCGCCGGCACAACCCTTCGGGCAAGATACCGGCGCTGGAGGTCGACGGGCGCGTGCTGCTCGATTCCGTCGCCATCATCCAGTATCTCGCCGACCGGCACGGCCGCTTCACCTATCCCGCCGGCACGCTGGAGCGCGCCGAACAGGACAGCTTCACGCAGTTCTGCGTCGACGAGGTGGATGGCCCGCTGTGGACCGCGGCCAAGAGCCGCTTCGTGTTGCCGGAGGCCTACCGGGTGCCGGAGATCAAAGGAACCATGATATACGAATTCGGCCGATCGATGAAGGTTCTGGAGACCCGCCTCGGCGAGAGAACCTGGATCATGGGTGATGAATTCACCGTGCCCGACATCCTGTTCGGCCATTGCGCCGGCTGGGCGGCGAATGCCGGGTTCGAGGTGCCCGCCGGCACCGTGCGCGAATATTTCAACCGGGTCCGGCAGCGCCCGGCGCTGGCGCGGGCGGAGGGGCGGGGGGAAGCGCTGAACCGGTAACTCACTCACCAAAAAACCGATTCACAGATTAGCTGCCAGATCTCCCGGCTGTGATCGCGGCCCCAATACCGTCAAGACTAGATCGCAGCTGCTACGGGCCCTTTGTCAGCGGCCTTGGCTTCTCTGGGAAGCGTGAGAATTCCATCGATTTCCGCGTATTCGCACCTCTCAAGCCAGCGGTCGATGGTGCGCGCAAGCCGGGCGTCGCCCGAGAGGAACAATGCCCCGCTGTCGATCTCTCGAGCGTAAGTTGTTCGCCCGTTGAATACGCCCCCCAGCGAGCGCACCGAAGTTTCAACATAGATATCGACATCGAATCCCGGATCGGAGATGCAAAGTTCAACCTCGGCGCCGGGCTGCACCATCATCCAGTATTTGTCCATCGGCGGCTTCGCATCCTTCAGGTGAAACCGGATGACGACGCGCCGGAGCGGAAATTCGTCAACGACCACCTTTCTCCGCAATCCCCACATCAATGCCGAAGCATCACTGTCACAAAGCATTGCGTTGGCTTCAATATTGCGTTGCGCCCACACAGCCAGTGCGTTGAGCGCAGGTTCCAGATCGATCGCCTTCTGCGTCCGGATGTAGTCGACATGTCCGGTCGCCGTGTCTTCGACGCGTTCAACCAGACCATTTATTTCCAGCTCCCTCAGGCGCTTGGACAATAGACCGGGCGAGATATGACCAACGCCTCGGCGAATTTCGTTGAATCTAGTTGAACCGTTCCAGAGCTCCGTCAGAATCTGGACGGTCCAGCGAGGTTCGAGCATCTCACAGGCTTTGGAGATTGGGCAGATCAGCCCATAGGGTTTTTCTGTCATCGGCTTGGTCTCCTCGTGAACCAAATTACTATGCAAATG
>JBHHXR010000107.1:0-11514 GCA_046757205.1 Paracoccaceae bacterium | reverse complement strand
AACGCGCCGGCCTTCCCCGGTTGGGCAAGGCCTTTGCGCTGCTGCCGCAGAGTCGCGAAATCAGGAAATTTTCCGGCCGGTAAACTGGCGATAGAAGGCGATGTCGGCGTCTTCGCGGCTGATCCCCATGTCGTCCAGTTGCCCGGGCGTCGCCGATTTCAGCGCCTGATGCTGGCGGTAGGCGGCGTCGAGACGCATCAGCCACCGGAGCGGGTGCGGACGGGAAATGCGGGGCAGGGTGATCGTTTTTCTGGCGGCCTGGGTCATGGTCTTCTCCGTTTCGGCTTGTTGGTATCTGGTGGCCTCACGATCGGGCATGGCCGCAATGACAGCGTGACGGTGCGGGCGATCATGCGTTGCCAGATCGCAAAAAATCCGTCAAAAACACCCGGCGCCGACAGGATTACGGATTTCAATGCGAATCTTCCGAAACTGGCGCGTGGGGAACAGCTTCATGAAACTCACGCTGCTCGGCGGGATATCTGCGAAGGATTCTTCGGGAGATCCGCTGCCGTTCCCGACCCGCAAATCCGAGGCGCTGCTGGCGTTGCTGGTTCTCTCGCCTGGATTGTCCCTGACGCGGGAACGCGCCGCCGAGTTGCTGTGGGGCGACCGCGGCGAAATTCAGGCCCGCGCCAGCCTGCGACAGGAACTGTCCAACCTTCGCAAGCTGTGCGCGCAGGCCGATTGCGACGTGCTGGAGGCCGACCGCCAGACGCTGCGCCTGCGCGAAGGAGCGCTCGACGTCGATGCGCTGGAATTCCGCGCGCGCGCCGAGGCGGGCGATTCCGAAGGCGCGGCAGCGCTGTATTCCGGGCCCCTGCTAGACGGGTTCGACGCCAAATCGGCGGCCTTCGACGACTGGATGCGGCTGGAAAGGCAAAACCTTCATGCGCTGGCGGTGAGGGTCCTGTCCGGCGTCACCGAGGCGAAACTGGCGTCAGGCGATGCCCTGGCGGCGCGTGCCAGCGGCGAGCGGCTGGTTGCGCTCGATCCGCTGAGCGAGGCCGCGTACCGGCTGTTGATCCGGGCGCTTGACGCTTGCGGCGACCGATCGGCGGCCCTCGCCGCCTATGACGCGATGGCGGTGGAGCTGAGGGACAGTCTGGACGTCGACCCGTCACCGGAAACAGCCGTTCTGCGGGCGCAACTGCTGGATGCCGGCGCGCCGGAGGGGTCCACTGCCCCGACGCGGCAGGCGCGCCCGGCGGTCACGCCCCGGTTCTTCAAGGGCCGCCCGGCAGTGGGCGTGATTCCGTTCCGCTGCCTCAACAGCGACGAGGATTCGCAATTCCTTGCTTCGGGCATGACCGAGGACGTGGTCTCCGGGCTGGCGTCCTGGCGCTGGTTTCCGGTCATCGGCACCGCAACGATGCAGAAATACCGCGAAGAACCGGCCAGCCTGCCGGAGATCGGCGCCGATACCGGCGCGCGCTACGTCCTGTCCGGCACGCTGCGGCGCAGCGGCAACGCGCTGCGCGCCAACGTGGAGCTTGGCGACACCGAGACCGGCGCGCAGATCTGGTCGCAGCGTTTCGACCGGCGGATGTCGGACATGTTCGCCCTGCAGGACGAAATCTCCGAACAGATCGTGCACCGGATCGAGCCGGAAATCAGCCGCGCCGAAAGCCGGCGCATCCTGCGCAAGCGCCCCGAGGACCTGAGCGCCTGGGAAATGGTACAGAAGGCGCGGGCGATCAAGTACCGATCGGGCCTTGCCTACGGCACGCGCGAGGACACCGAGATTGCGTTCGGGCTGCTGCGTTCTGCGATCGAACTCGATCCGCTTTCCAGCATCGCCCACGTCGATCTTGCGCGCTGTCACTGGCATTCGATCATCTGCGCCTGGACGGACGATCCGGTGCGCGCCCGCGACCGGGCCATCGCGCGCGCAGAAAGGGCGATCGAGCTTGACGACGGAAGCTGGGAAGCCTTCGGCACGATCGGGCTCATCCAGATATTCGGGCTGCACGAGATCGACGCCGGCATCGAAAGCCAGCGCCGGGCGCTCGAATTGAACCCGTCCGCGGCGCTCGCGCATTTCTACGTTGCCTGTGGACTGGAGTTTTCCGGTGATCTCGACAAGGCGCTCGAGCATCTGGAAATCGGCCGGCAACTGGATCCGCGCAGCCGCGGTGCACCGATCTTCTATTCCGATTTTTCGTCCTGCCACCTGCTTCGCGGCGATCTGGACGAAGCTGTGGAATACGGCCGGAAGTCGGTTGCGGCAGACCGCAACTACGTTCGCGGCCGCCAGCGTCTGGTCGCTGCTCTGTCGGAACGCGGCGATCTCGACGCGGCGGAGGAACAGTTGGCGATCCTGCGCGGCCAGCAACCGGATATCAATCTCGATTACCTGCGCCGCACCTATCCGTTCCGCCGCGCCGAGCACCTGGCGGTCTTCGTGCGCGCCTTCGCGCGGCTCGGCGTGACCTGAAGCAAACCGCGGTTTCCCGCGACGCCGGCCGCGGCGGGAATGGCCAGGAAACCCCGAACGGCCGCCACCCCGTTGGCCTGCACACGCGTGTGCACGGGGTCAATCGTTTGAATTCATTGCGAAATCAGGATGTTCATGACGCGTTAACGCCAGCGCACCCCCCACCTTCTGGGTTCCCCAAATATCCCCGCCGGAGGCGGACGCATGCCCCGAAGCCTTTCCGTCAGCCGCCGGACCAGCCGGCTTCGAGCTTCTCGATGGCGGCGATCCGGGCTTCGGTTTTCGGGTGGCTCATCAGCCAGGCCGGCCGCCCGCCGGCGCCAGCCATCCGGTCGAGCTTGCGGAACAGGCTGATCTGCGGTTCCACGCCGAAGCCCGACTTTCGCATCAGCGCGGCGGCGTAGGCGTCGGCCTCGTATTCATCCTGGCGCGACAGCCGCGCCGCCAGCATCGTGGTCAGGAAATTGGCGATATGGACCCCGGCAAACGGGATCATCCGGCCGAGCACGGTGGCGAGGATCACCCGGATCGCGTTCTGCCCGGCGAAGTCGATCATCCGCCGTTTGGAATGCCCCAGCGCCACATGGCCGAGTTCATGGGCGATGACGCTGGCGATCTCCTCGGCGCTGACCTCACCGGCGCGGTACCTGTTGAAGAAGCCGCGGGTGATGAAGATGCGCCCGTCCGGCGCCGCCAGTCCGTTCACCGGGTCGATCTCGTAGATATGGACGCGCAGGCGCGGCAATTCCAGCGCCCTTGCCATTCGCTCCGTCAGCGCGCCAAGCGCCGGATCGGCCAGTCGCGTCGAATTCCCGTCGAGTTCCCGCCGCGTGCGCCAGGCCGAAAAGCGATACATGACTACCGCGACCAGAACCGCCAGCAGGATCGGGGCGAATCTCAGCATGCTGTCACGTGGTCCATTGTTCCTATATAAGGCGGCGCGAACGCCATTTCATCCGTTCGTTGACCGGTTCGCCGCGCCAGCCGGCGGGCTGAAACCGGCTCGACAGCCCCTGGCGCGCAAAGAATGCGAAAGGCCCACGCATGCCTTGGATTTCGACGATCGGCTACGAGGAAGCCCGCGGAAAACTGAAGCGGCTCTACGACCGCGTGAAAGGGCCCGGCAACAATGTCGACAACATCATGATGATGCACTCCCTGCGGCCGCACAGCATGGAGGGGCACATGGTTCTCTACAAGAACGTGTTGCACCATTCGGGCAACACGGTCCCGAAATGGTTTCTGGAAACCCTCGGCGTGTGGGTCAGCGCGCTGAACCGGTGCGCCTACTGCGTCGAACATCACTTCGCCGGTCTCCGGCGACTGCTCGGCGACGACGCAAGGTCGCGGGCCATCCGCCAAGCCATCGAGGCCCGCGATATCGCATCGGCCCCGCTGGGCGCCGGGGAAAAGCTGGCCATGGCATATGCCGAACGCCTTACCCGCGATCCCGGCGCCATGACGCCGGACCTGGTCGCCGGGCTCCGGGCGGCGGGTTATTCGGACGGCGAGATACTCGAGATCAACCAGGTAACGGCCTATTTCAACTACGCCAACCGAACGGTTCTCGGACTCGGGTGTAACCTGGACGGCGATGTCCTGGGGCTTTCGCCGAACGATGCCGGCGATCCCGGCAACTGGCGCCACAGCTGATACGCCGCCAGGCCGTCTCAGCGGCCCAGTTCGCGCATCGCGCCCTCGATGCCCCGAAGGGTCATCGGGTACATCCGGTCCTCGAAAATACCCGAGATCATGCCGACCGAGCGCGTGTATCGCCAGTGGGTTGCCGGCAGCGGGTTGATCCAGACGTTGGCGGGCCATTGGGCGCGGGCGCGGTTCAGCCAGACTTCGCCGGATTCGGCGTTCCAGTGCTCGTTCGCGCCGCCCGGATAGACGATCTCGTAGGGGCTCATCGCGGCGTCGCCGACGAAGATAGCCTTGTAGGCGCCGCCGTAGGTGCGCAGCACTTCGGCGGTCGGCGTCTGATCGTTCCAGCGCCGCCGGTTGTCGCGCCACACGCCTTCATAGAGGCAATTGTGAAAATAGAAGTATTCGAGATGCTTGAATTCGCTGCGGGCGGCGGAAAAAAGTTCCTCCACCACCCTGACATGGGGGTCCATCGAGCCGCCGGCGTCGAGAAACAGCAGGACCTTCACGGCGTTGTGCCGCTCCGGCCGGGTTATGACATCGAGATAGCCGTTCTCGGCGGTGGACCGGATGGTTCCGTCAAGGTCCAGCTCTTCCGCCGCGCCCTCGCGGGCCCAGCGGCGCAAACGCCGCAGCGCCACCTTTATGTTGCGGGTCCCCAGTTCCACGGTGTCGTCGAGATTGCGGAAATGGCGGCGGTCCCAGACCTTGACCGCCCGCCGGTGCCGGCTTTCCTCCTGCCCGATGCGAACGCCCTCGGGGTTGTAGCCATGGGCGCCGAAAGGCGAGGTGCCGGCCGTGCCGATCCATTTCGAACCGCCCTGGTGGCGTTTGTGCTGCTCCCTGAGGCGGTCGCGAAGGGTCTCCATGAGCTTGTCGAAACCGCCGAGCGCCTCGATCCGCGACTTTTCCTCTTCCGAGAGATGCTTTTCGGCCAGCCGCCGCAGCCAGTCCTCGGGGATTTCCGCGGCGTCGAGAACGGCCTCGGCGCCGACCTCCTCGAGCCCGCCGAATACCTCTGAGAACACCCGGTCGAACCTGTCGAGATGGCGCTCGTCCTTGACCATCGCGGTTCTTGCAAGAAAGTAGAACCCCTCGGGTTCGCAGCGCACGACGGAAGCGTTGAGCGCCTCCAGGAAGCTCAGGTATTCGCGCAGCGATACCGGCACGCCGGCATCTCTGAGCCCCAGAAAAAAACGCGTGAACACGGGATTCAGACCAACCCGGCCGCGCCCGCGACCACGAGGGCCACGAGAAACAGCAGTGTCGCTATGATACCGTAGACGGCGGCATATTGCAGGCGGTCCGGTGTCCTGCCGCCACGCTTGGCCGCCTGGCCCCAACCGATGGCCGCACCGCAGAGAAAGGCGATAAGATAGAGCATCAGGGCTGCGCCTCCGGCGCCGGGTTCGGGTTGGGACTGAAAGACGAGATCTGCTGTTGCGCCCGCGCGATGGCGCCGCCGGAATCGCCGAAAGCATAGCGCGCCCATTTCAGGCTCTCGACGCGGGCCTTCTGCGACTCCGCGCCGCGTCCCAGACTGGCCTGCGCGGCCGAACGGAGCGCCTTCCAGACCTTTTCGGATACGATCGAGCCCGACAGCGGCGCATAAGCCGAGGTCAGGCCCTTGGCGATGGTGATGATATCGGCCTCGATGCCGTAGTGGTCAGCGCCGAACATGCTTCCGAGCCGGCCGAAACCGGTGACCACTTCGTCGGCGATCAGCAGGATGTCGTGTTTCTTCAAGACCTTCTGGATCGCCTCCCAGTAGCCGGCCGGCGGCGGCACGATGCCGCCGGTGCCGAGCACCGGCTCGCCGATGAAGGCGGCGATGGTGTCGGCGCCCTCGCGCTCGATCAGCGCCTCCAGTTCTGCCGCGCAGTGGGCGGTGAAGTCGGCCTCGGTCATGTCGAGGTCTGCCCGCCGGTAGTAATACGGCGCTTCGGTGTGCAGCACGCGGTCGAGCGGCAGGTCGAATTTGGCGTGGAACAGGTGCAGCCCGGTCAGTGATCCGGTCATCAGACCGGAGCCGTGATAGCCGCGCCAGCGCGAGATTATCTTTTTCTTTTCAGGGCGTCCAAGGATGTTGTTGAGGTACCAGACGAGCTTGACATTGGTCTCGTTGGCGTCCGATCCGCCAAGCCCGAAATAGACCTTGGACATGTTGGCGGGCGCCCGGTGGAGCACCATTTTCGCCAGCGTGACCGAAGCCTCGGTGCCGTGCCCGACATAGGCGTGGTAATAGGCAAGCTGGCGCGCCTGCGCGGCGATGGCGTCGGAGATTTCCGGGCGGCCATAGCCGACATTGACGCAGTAGAGCCCGGCGAAACCGTCCAGCAGCCTGCGCCCGTCGCGATCCTCGATGTAGACCCCTTCGCCGCCGCTGATGATCCTTCCCGGCGCCTCGCCGCGCGCGTGCTTGGCGAGGTGGGTGGAGGGGTGAAGGAAATTCTCGCGATCCCATTGGGCGAGCTGGTCATTTGTGAGCATGGTTGTTCCTCCCTGACATTCGTGACGCGGATTGATGGCAGGCATACGCCAGTCGCCGGGCGGTTGCCACACCCTGCGCGGCGTTTGTCCGTGGGCGGTCTGCCGTTGGTTGTTCTCGACGGTTGCCTGCACACCCCGGGTGCGGCGAACCGGTTTGAATTTCCCGTGCCGTGATGCAATCGTGTTGCCGGAAATTCGAACTGGTCGGGATTGCGCCGCGGACCCGGCGAGTTCGAGATGTTTCCTGGGGGAAAAGACCATGAGAATGCCGGCGCTATTGGGATTTGCCATCGTCACTGTCGCGGCGGCCTGCGCGCCGCCGCCGGAGTTTGTCGCCTCGCTGTCCGATCCCGGCGAGGCGGCCTATGACCAGCGGGTTCTCGGGCAGTGGTATCAGCAGACTGACGATCTTCTGGTTTATGCCGCCTTCGCGGACGCTCCCGCGACCGGCGACGACGGTGCCGGAGCGGCGGGTGGCACCGTTGACGAGGCCGGGCAGACCGGAAAATTGTTGCGGATCAGCCTGATCTTTCAGGATGGCGACGGCGAGGATGCCGCAAGCCTGCCCCTGACCGCCTTTGCCAGCCGGCTCGACGGTGCGCTCTATTACAACTTCGTGCGCAGGCAGACGCCGTACGCCTACGACTACACGGCGCCGGGCGGGAAGCCCGGCCACATCGTCGTGCGCATGTTCCACCCGGCGCCGGACGTCATGCTGGTTTGCGGGTTCTTTCTCGGCGACGACATGTCCGATGTGGAGGATGCCCTGGAGGGCAGCGGGCTGTCGCCGCGTCTTGCCCGCGTGCCGGCGCGGATCAACGGCCGTCCGGTGGACCCGGAAGACACGCTCTTGCACGCGCTGGTCGATGGCAGCCGCGCGGACCTTCTGCGTTTGGTCAAGAGGGATCCGGGAAATGATTTTGAGCTGATGTTCGCTTTTTCCCGGCTGGGAACGCCCTGGGTCGATCCGCTGGACGATCCGGGGTTGCGGGCATTCATGCGGGCCCACGGGGACGAGTGCAATTTCGACACGTTGAACTGACGCCGCGGCGCGCGGCGTTGGCGTGAAGACCGCCGCCGCCCGTCAGGCCGGCATTACCGTTCCCGCACCCGCCGCCAAGGCAACTGCGCGCGCATGTGTTGCGATCGCCGTATCCTGCGCGCCGGTGCCGGTGAGGTCGCAGATGGTGATCTGGCCGGCGCTGGTGCGGCCGAGCGCGGGAGCGCCGACGATCCGGCCGAGTTCGGGGACCTGCGCGCCGGTCAGGAAACCGGCGGCGCGTGCGGACCGCAAATCGCCGCGAATTTCGCATTGCGCCACGCTGTCGGCGACGTAGAGGTCGGCCTGCGCCAGCGCGGCGGCCTCGATCTCGTTCTTTTCTTCCATGTCGGAGCCCATGGCCGTGATGTGCAGGCCGGGATGCAGCCAGCCGGCCTTCAGCACCGGTTCGCGGGCCGGGGTGGCCGTCACCACCAGTTGGCTGGCGGCGACGAGGGCGGCCGGGTCGGTTTCCGTCTGCGCCGGGATGCCGAGCCTGTCGGAAATGTCGCGTGCGCAGGCGTTCGCGTTCTCCGGGTTGCGCCCCCAGACCAGCACCTTCGAGAACGGCCGCACCAGATGCGCCGCCGCGATCTGGGCGCGCGCCTGAATGCCCGTGCCGAGGACGCCGGCGGTTTCGACGCGCTCTGGCGCCAGGTATTTTGCCGCTACGGCCCCCGCCGCGGCGGTTCGCACATCCGTCAGATAGCCGTTGTCCAGCAGCAGCGCCTCGACCATGCCGGTATTTGCGGAAAACAGCACCATCAGGCCGCCCAGGCTGGACAGGCCGAGCGCGGGGTTGTCGAAAAACCCGGTACTGACCTTTATCGCGAAGCTGTCGAAGCCGGGGAGGACGGCGGTCTTCACGTCCACTTCGCCGTTTGCCGCGGGCAGTTCCATCGACATGATCGGCGGCATGATGACGCCGCCGGCCGCCAGCGCTGCGAAAGCCTTTTCGACGATCCCGACCGCATGGAGGTCCAGCCGCACCAATGCGCGAAGCTCCGCCTCCGTCAGCACCAGAATGTCATGCGCCATAGCGCCGCCCTTTCAGCGTGGTTTTTCCCAGTCGGATCTTCTTGCCGCGCATGATGTCGGCATGCATCTTCATGTCGATGTTCCGGCCGGTGACGATGACCGCGACCGGTCCCGCTATGCCCGCCGCCTTCCCGGCCAGCAGGGCGGCGACGCCGACCGCGCTGCCGCCTTCGCAGACCAGACGGTCCTCGTAGTAGATCGCCTGAAGGGCGCGGTAGATTTCCTCTTCCGTGACCAGAAGCGTGGCGTCGAGATAGTCGCGGCAGAGCGGGAAGGACAAGCGGTTGTTCTGGCCGATGCCGCCGCCGAGAGAGTCGGCGAGGCTCGGCACTTCCTCGACTTCCACCGGATGGCCGGCGGCGAGCGACAGGTGCATGGCGGTGCCGCGATCCATGGAGACGCCGATGATGCGTACGCCGGGGCGAAGCGACTTGATGGCCAGGGCGATACCGCCCGCCAGCCCGCCGCCCGAAAGCGGCACCAGTATCGTCGCCAGGTCGGGGCGGTCCTCCAGCAACTCCAGCCCGATGGTGCCCTGTCCGGCGATGACCTTGGGATCGTCGAAGGGAGAGACCTCGATCAACCCCTCGTCGCGGGCCAGGCGCGCGCATTCGGCCTGCGCGTCGTCCTGCGAAGCTCCGAATATCCGCACTTCGCTTCCAAGCGCCCGGATTCCATCGACCTTTGACTGCGGCACCAGTTTCGACATGCAGACGACAGCCCTGACGGCGCGTTTTCTTGCGGCGAAGGCAACGCCGCGGCCGTGGTTGCCGGTGGAGCAGCAGGTAACGCCGGTTACGCTGGGGGGAAGCGAAAACACGGCATTCGCCGCGCCGCGAAGCTTGAAGGCGCCGACCGGCTGCGCGATTTCGAGCTTCAGCAGCACGTCGTGCCCGGTCCGCGCCGACAGGAAGGGCGAGGGGACCAGCGGCGTGTGCAGCGCCGTGCCCCTGATGCGCTGGCGCGCCTGATGCACCTCGTCGAGTGAAAGATCGATCATGGAAATCCCGTGGCAGGGGCTTGTCGCGTCGCCTGCAACAGCACCACAGTCGCGGCGGGCGGTCAACGGCGCGGCGCGGCAAAAACCTGTCGCCAAAGCCGGTGATCGCGCGTAACAGTTTTCGCGTCACGACGATTGCTCGACGACCCAAGCGAGAGAAGAGATGCCCGACGTCCTCCTGCCGTTCACCCGCGAAGAATATGCCGAGAGGCTGGCGAAAACCCGCAACGCGATGGACGCGGCCGGGATCGAGGTGCTGTTTACCTGCGATCCGTCGAACATGGCGTGGCTCACCGGCTATGACGGCTGGTCGTTCTACGTGCATCAGGGGGTGATCGTCGGGCCGCAGGGCGAGCCGGTGTTCTGGGGCCGCAACATGGACGCCAACGGGGCGCGGCGCACCTGCTATATGGCGGAGGACAATATCTGCGGCTATTCGGACGACTACATCATGTCCGCCGAGCGCCACGCCATGCAGGACCTCGCGCAGGTTATCCGGGCGCGCGGCTGGGCCGGCAAGCGGCTGGGCGTGGAGATGGAGAACTATTACTACTCGGCGCGGGCGCACGCGGTGCTGAGCGTCGAGCTTGGCGGGCATATCGCCGACGCCACGGCGCTGGTGAACTGGCAGCGGGCGGTGAAGTCGCCGACCGAGATCCGCTACATGCGCCGCGCCGCCCGCATCGTGGAGCAGATGCACAAGCGGGTGTTCGAGGACATGGCGCCCGGCGTGCGCAAGAACGAACTGGTGGCGGGGATATTCCAGACTGCGATCTGGGGGGCGGAGGACGAGGACGGCGCGTTCGGCGGCGACTACCCGGCCATCGTGCCGCTTCTGCCGACCGGCAAGGACGCCACGGCGGCGCACCTGACATGGGACGACCGCAAGTTCGAGACCGGCGCCGGTACGTTTTTCGAGATCGCCGGCTGTTACCGGCGCTACCACGCGCCGCTGTGCCGGACGATTTTTCTCGGCCAGCCGCCGAAGGAAATGCTGGAAGCCGAGGAAGCGGTGCTGGAAGGCATCGCCGACGGCATCGAGGCGGCGCGGCCGGGCAACACGGCGGGCGACGTGGCGCGGGCGTTCTATGCGGTGCTGGAAAAGCGCGGGATCGAGCGGGAGGGCCGCTGCGGCTACCCGATCGGGCTGAGCTACCCGCCGGACTGGGGCGAGCGGACGTTTTCCATCCGGCCCACGGACACGACCGTGCTGGAGCCCAACATGACGTTCCATTTCATGCCGGCGCTGTGGATGGAAGACTGGGGGCTGGAGATCACCGAGCCCCTGCTGATCCGCGAAAGCGGCCCGGCGGAATGCCTGGCGGATTATCCGCGCAAGCTGTTCGTGAAGGACTGAGCGGTGGCGTTGCTGGAGGAAACCAAGGCGATCCTTGCCGATCTGGTGGCGTTTCCGACGATTTCGGCGGACAGCAACCTCGACATGATCGCCTATCTCGAAGCGCGGCTGTCGGGCCTGGGCGCGCGCACCGAACGGACCCATGACAAGAGCGGAAAAAAGGCCAACCTGTTCGCCACGCTGGGCCCGGAGGGCGATGGAGGGATAGTCCTTTCGGGTCATACCGATGTGGTGCCGGTGGCGGATCAGGGCTGGTCGAGTGATCCGTTCGCCCTGAGCGAACGCGACGGCCTGCTCTTTGGCCGCGGCACCTGCGACATGAAAGGCTTCATCGCGGCGGCGCTGGCGGTGGCGCCGGTGTTCGCCCGCACCGATTTGCGCTGCCCGCTGCACTTCGCCTTCACCTACGACGAGGAGACCGGCTGCCTCGGCGCGCCGGTCCTGGTCGAGGCGCTGCGCCGGCGGGGCCTGCGCCCGGCGGTGGCGATCATCGGCGAGCCGACCGG
>JBHHXR010000106.1:0-11641 GCA_046757205.1 Paracoccaceae bacterium | reverse complement strand
ATGGGCGTAGGCGGTTACGAAACCGAAACTGTGGCGTATCCTGATGAACTTGCCATACCCTCTCTGAACGCCGGCAAAGATAACCGTTCCGTCCGCCGTCGCCAAGATCGGAGTTCCCCTCGGCGCCGCGAAATCCATTCCCTTGTGCATCCGCATCGCACCGGTCTTGGGATCGTGACGCATGCCGTAACCGCTGGTGTGGCGGTAACGCGCGCGCACCGGCTTGGCGAGCGGCACCTGGGCGGCGGCGATCCGGATCAGGTTGAGATTGTCGAGGTCGTGCATCAAGGTCTTGAAGCGAAGGGATGAATCCTGCTCCGCAATGGTTTTTCCGGATGGCATCGACTTGCTGCTGGTGGCCACCGGAAGCAGAGGCCCGCCGGTACCGGAATAGTCGCGGCGGACCTGTGACATGAGCCCGTCGAGATCGATGCCGGAATTTTCGAACATCTTGTTCAGCGGCTCGAAAGACGTGCTGACGGCTTCCTCCAGCCGGGTGAACATGAGATCCCGGCGCTCCGCGTTCACCTTCATTCTGATTTCGAGTTGAGCCAGCGTGGACTCGAGCCGGCTGACTTCCCGGTATGCGGCGTCGCGGTTGCGGGCAGCATCCGACAGCGCGAGCGAGACGGTTTCGATGGTTTCGCGGAGGTCGCGCCGGCTGCCTTCGCGAGCGTCGAGGCCTGCGACGACGGCATCCAGACGCTGCGCCAGTTCCGTGGCTTCGGAGCGCGCCGTCTGCAGGGCGATGACGGCATCCGCGAGCTTGTTGCGCGTGACGTCGAGCGACGTATCCAGTTCCTGGCGTACGCGGATCCCCTCGATCAGTTCCTTCTGTTGCCGGTCGATCCGTTCGAGCGCGGCGGCAAAACGCTGACGGAAGGCCCGCGCATCTTCCCGCGCGGCGTCGCGCTCGCCGCTCAGGCTCGCCAGGCGTTCCTGGTAGGCGGCGGACAGCACGTTGACCTGCCGTGTCGAGCTGTCGCTCCACAGCGCCGAGATAACTACCGCGCCGGTGGCAACGAGACTCCAGACCACGAACAGGAAACCAAAGGCCAGCAGGGCGGCCTGCTGCTTGGTGGTCACCGAGAGAAAGCGCGTTCCGGCGCTGCTGCGCACGAATATCTGAAGGTCCGGGCACGCCCTTCCGACCGCCCCCCAGAGCTTGCTTTTCGAGACGGTCATTCGGTCCGCCGTTCCCTGGATTCGGCACGCCTTTTGCGGGCGCGTCCATTGTCCCCCGACGCATGTGTTATCAAACCTGACGGTAAACGCAAGATTTCAGCCACTTGCCGCAAGCCGGGCAGGGGTGTTCGGCGGGAACACGCCGCTTCCGGCGGTCCGCGGCGCACACCGATGCGCGGAATCCGCTTGCGCCGGCGCGCCGGCGGGGATACGCCCGCCGCCGGATTCATGGCCCCGCCCGCAATGATGCAACTCTCGGATTTCGACTACGACCTGCCCGAACACCGTATCGCGCTGCGCCCGGCGCGGCCGCGCAGCTCGGCGCGTCTGCTGGTGGCGCGCGGCGACCGGTTTACCGACAGCACCGTCGCCGCGCTGGGCGACTGGCTGGAGCCCGGCGATCTGCTGGTGTTCAACGATACCCGGGTGCTGGCCGCTCGACTGTGCGGCGTGCGGCGACGGCAAACCGAAAGCGGCAGCGGCGAGGCCCGGATCGAGGCGACCCTGCTGACCGAGCGGTCGGATAATGTCTGGCTGGCGATGGCGCGGCCGGCGCGAAAAGTGAAGCCGGGCGAGGTCATCCATTTTGGCGGGCGGCTGGAGGCGCAGGTGCTGGAAAGGGCGGAAGGCGGGATCGTCACGCTGCGGTTTTCGCTTTCCGGCAAGGCCCTGCGCGAGGCGGTTGACGAAATGGGCGCGATGCCGCTGCCGCCCTATATCGCCACCCGCCGGCCGGCCGACGCGCACGACCGCCGCGACTACCAGACGGTCTTCGCCGAAAAGCCCGGTGCCGTGGCGGCGCCGACGGCGGCACTGCATTTCGACGACACGGTGTTGGCAAAACTTGCCGAAAGAGGCGTCGAGAGCACGCGCGTCACGCTGCATGTAGGCGCCGGGACTTTTCTGCCGGTCAAGAGCGAGGATATCTCGCGCCACAGGATGCACGCCGAGTCAGGTGAGATTGGCGAGGCGGCGGCAGAGGCCGTGGCCAGGACGCGGCGGCGCGGACGCAGGGTCATTCCGGTCGGAACCACATCGCTCCGGGTTTTGGAAACGGCGGCGGCGCAGGGCGGCGGCGCGATCGTGCCGTGGCGCGGCGAAACAAGCATCTTCATCCGGCCCGGTTACCGGTTTCTGGCGGCCGACGGGCTGATGACCAATTTCCACCTGCCGCGCTCCACCCTGCTGATGCTGGTTTCGGCGATGATGGGGCGGCAGCGGATCCTGCGGATTTAGGCCCACGCGCTGGATCACGGCTACCGTTTCTACTCCTACGGCGATGCCTGCCTTCTGTTTCCCGCGGCGGCTGAAAACGACACGCCGGGTCGCCGCCAACACATCAGTTCCAAACGCCGGTTGTATTGAGAGTTCGAGGCGGGAAGGAACGGCGATGGTCCATGTTCTGAAGAATAGCTGGGCGCTCATGGCGGGCATGCTCCTGCTGATGGTCGGCAACGGCCTCAACGGTACCCTGCTGGGCGTGCGCGGCGCCATCGAGGGTTTCGACGCGAAGACCATGTCGTTTGTGATGAGCGCCTATTTCGTGGGATTTCTCGGCGGCTCGCGCATGGCGCCGGGGATGATCCGCCGGGTCGGGCACATCCGGGTATTCGCGGCGCTGGGCTCGCTGATTTCGGCCGCTTTCATTCTTTACGCGGCGTGGCCCGACCCGGCGGCATGGATCGCCATGCGGCTGGTTGTCGGCTTCAGCTTTTCGGGGATCTACGTTGTCGCCGAGAGCTGGCTGAACGACGCGGCCACAAACGAAACGCGCGGCCAGACCCTATCGGCCTATCTGATCATGCAGATGATCGGTATCGTCGCGGCACAGACGCTGCTGAACTTCGCCGATGCCTCGGGTTACGAACTGTTCGTCGTGATGTCGGTGCTGGTATCGCTGTCCTTTCTGCCGATCCTTCTGTCGGTCAGCCCGGCGCCGGTCTATGCCCTGACCAAGCCGATGACATTGTCGAAGCTCTTCGAAGTTTCGCCGCTCGGCTGCGTCGGAACGTTTCTGCTGGGCAGCATTTTCTCTGCGCTTTTCGGCATGTCGCCGGTCTACGCCACCGAACGCGGGATGGACGTGTCCGACATTTCGGTCTTCATCGCAGCAATTTATGTGGGCGGCATGCTGTGGCAATACCCGCTGGGCTGGCTGTCGGACAAAATGGACCGGCGGGTGCTGATCTCGGGCATCACGGCGGCCGGTGCGCTGGTAATTCTGATCGCGCTTCCCTTCACCGGCGATTTTGTCGTCGTGCTGGTTCTGGCCTTCGTGATCGGCGGCATCGCCAATCCGCTCTACTCTCTTCTTATCGCCTACACCAATGACTATCTCGACAACGAGGACATGGCGGCGGCGTCCGGCGGGTTGATCTTCATCAGCGGGCTGGGCGCCATCGCCGGCCCGGTTATGGTGGGCTGGATGATGAGCAAGTTCGGCTCCGACAGCTTTTTCTACTTTCTTGCCGCGCTGATGGCCGCCATCGCCGGCTACGGCGCATTCCGGATGACCCGGCGCAGCCGCGCCGAGGTCGAGACGACCACCTATCACCCGGTCAACCCGCAGGCCTCTCCGGTCGCCGTGGCGGTGGCTCAGGAAGTGGCCGTGGACGAAGCCATGGAGGAGGAAACCGCGTAATTATGCGACACATCTGCGACACATTCATGACATGCCGCCGGCAAATTGATGTGCGACATTTTTTCAGTTGGAATGGTTATTTGGTTCCGGCACATGTGTGCCAAAGAATCGGAGGGTAATAGCGTGACACCCGATCAAGTTCTTGAGTTTTGGGTAAATGAGGTAGGTCCCGAGCGTTGGTATGCTCAGGACGATGCACTTGACAATGAAATCCGGGAGCGGTTCGAGAAGGCGTGGCAGGAAGCCCGCGACAAGTTCTACCACAACTGGGCCTGCCGACCCCTCAACATGTTGAGCCTGATCATCCTGCTCGATCAGTTCCCGCGCAACATGTTCCGCGGCACCGCGAAAGCGTATTCAACCGATGCGCTGGCGCTGAAGCTGTCGAAGAAAGCGGTCGAACTGCGGCACGACAGGAAGGTCGAGGGCGACATCCGCCAGTTCTTCTACATGCCGATGATGCATTCCGAGGTGCTGATGGATCAGGAGAAATGTGTCCGCCTGTTCTCGGCGAACATGCCCGGAAGCGGCAGCATCCCGCACGCCAAGGCGCATCGCGAGATCATCCGCCGTTTCGGCCGGTTCCCGTTCCGCAATCGGGCACTTGGCCGCACGTCAACGCCGGCGGAACAGAAGTTTCTCGCCGAGAGCGGATACGCCGACGTGCTGCGCCAGATCGAGGCGGCCGGGCAGCATAAGATTGCTGTCTGAGGACCGGATTTCCGGCGCCGACAGCGCTGTTCATTCACGACGGATTATAGCATAAGGGTCTCCGCGAAGATCGTTCAACGCTGAACGTATTTTGGGTAGGAGATCTGAATGTCGGCGCAGAATTTTGACGTTGCGGTAATCGGCGCGGGACCGGGGGGGTATGTCGCAGCCATCAGGGCGGCGCAACTGGGGCTCAAGACCGCAGTCATCGAACGCGAGCACCTTGGCGGTATCTGCCTGAACTGGGGCTGCATTCCCACCAAGGCGCTGCTGCGCTCGGCGGAAGTCTTCCATCTGATGGAACGAGCGAAGGATTTCGGCCTGTCCGCCGATGCCATCGGTTACGATATCGGCGCGGTGGTCAAGCGTTCACGCGCCGTAGCCGGGCAGCTTTCCGGCGGCGTCGGGCATCTTCTGAAGAAAAACAAGGTGGCTGTGATCATGGGCGAGGCGACTGTCCCCGCCAAGGGCAGGATAAGCGTCAAGTCAGAAAAGGGCACCGAAGACGTTGCCGCGAAAAACATCATCCTGGCCACTGGCGCCCGCGCCCGCGAGTTGCCGGGGCTCGAAGCCGACGGCGATCTGGTCTGGACCTACAAACACGCGCTGATGCCGCCGCGTATGCCGAAGAAACTGCTGGTCGTCGGTTCGGGCGCCATCGGCATCGAATTTGCTTCGTTTTACAACACGCTGGGCGCCGAAACGACGGTTGTCGAAGTACTGGACAGGGTGTTGCCGGTCGAGGACGCCGAGATCTCGGCTTTCGCCAAGAAGCAGTTCGTCAAGCAGGGCATGAAGATCATGGAAAGCGCCATGGTCAAACAGCTCGACCGGGGCAAGGGCATGGCGACAGCGCATATCGAGGCCGGCGGAAAGGTCGAGAAGCACCAGTTCGACACGGTGATCTCGGCCGTTGGCATCGTCGGCAATGTCGAGGGGCTGGGGCTGGAAGCGCTCGGCGTGAAGGTCGACCGCACGCATGTCGTGACCGACGAGTTCTGCCGCACCGGCGTTGACGGCCTCTATGCCATCGGCGATATCGCCGGGCCGCCGTGGCTGGCGCACAAGGCAAGTCACGAAGGGGTGATGGTGGCCGAGCTGATTTCCGGAAGGCACGTCCATCCGGTGAAGCCCGAATCGATCGCCGGCTGCACCTACTGCCATCCGCAGGTCGCTTCCGTCGGCCATACCGAGGCGAGGGCGAAAGAGCTGGGAATTGAGGTCAGAGTGGGGCGCTTCCCGTTCATCGCCAACGGCAAGGCGATTGCCTTGGGTGAGCCGGAGGGCATGGTCAAGACCGTCTTCGACGCCAGGACCGGCGAATTGCTGGGGGCGCATATGGTGGGTGCGGAAGTGACGGAACTGATCCAGGGCTACGTCGTCGGCCGGCAGTTGGAGACTACCGAGGAAGACCTGATGCATACCATCTTCCCGCACCCGACACTGTCGGAAATGATGCACGAATCGGTGCTCGACGCCTACGGGCGGGCGATCCATTTCTGAGACGCCAACCCGGGTGGCGGGCTTGCCGCTCGATTACCGGCGCGCGCGACGCAACTCCGCCAAACACGGCGCTTGAACAATCGTCGAGTGATGGCGCATACTTTCGGCGCTCTGAATTGATACCGGCAGCACGACGGGTCGAGGCGGTCAGGAGGGGGGGCAGCAGCCAATACGCTTGAATAACAAGATCCTGCGGGTCCGGTCGTAAGAACACCCGGCACGGGTGATAACAACAGGAACAAGGAGGAATATCCCAGATGAACTTTGCAGCAAAAAGACTGGCGGCCCTGGTGCTCGGCGCCGTCGCGCTCGGCCCGCTTGCCGCGGTGCCGGCCGCCGCACAGTCCGTCAAGATAACCATTTTGGGCATCGGCGACATTTACAACTTCGACGCCCACAAGGGGCGCGGCGGATTTGCCCGGCTGAACGCCGTGGCCAAGGCGGAGAGGGCGGCCAACCCGAACACCATTTACGTGTTCGACGGCGACATGCTGTCGCCTTCGCTTCTGTCCGGTTTCGATTTGGGTCAGAACACGATCGACCTGACCAACCTCGTGCCGTTCGATCTGGCGGTGCCCGGCAACCACGAGTTCGATTTCGGCGTCGAAAACTTCCTGGAGAAGATGGCCGCGTCGAAATACCCGTGGGCCGCGATCAACATCACCAACGCCGACGGCTCGCCGGTTGCCGGTCTCGGCGGCACGATGATGAAGGAATTCGACGGGATAAAAGTGGCGCTGGTGCCGGTGGCGCAGGACACCTCGCCGGAGGTCTCCAGCACCGGTGACCTGAAGTTCCTGCCCACCGTTGATACGGCGGTCGCGGCGGCCAAGGCGGCGCGCGGCGACGGCGCGGATATCGTGATCGGCGTCGTGCAGACCGACAACTCGAACGACCGCGCGCTGATCGCCAGCCGGGCCTTCGACGTCATCATCTCCGGTGACGACCATTCCTACGGCACCTTCTACGACGGCATCACGGCTTACGTGGAAACCTCGATCGACGGCAAGTTCTTCTCGCCGCTCGATATCACCGCGACGGTTGGCGAGAAGCGCGGCAAGCGCAAGGTGTCCTGGGTGCCGAATTTCCGCTTCATCGATTCCGCAACGGTCGAGCCCGATCCCGACTCGCAGGCCATGGTCGACGCGTTCAACAAGAAGCTCGACGAGAGCCTGAACGTGGAAATCGGCGTCACCGAGGTGCCGCTCGACTCGCGCCGCAACGTTGTGCGCAGTCAGGAATCGGCGATGGCGGATCTGATCGCCGACGCCATGCGGGCAGCCACGGGCGCCGACATCACCATCACCAACGGCGGCGGCATCCGTGCCGACCGGACCTACGATCCGGGCACCAGCATCACCCGGCGCGACATCCTGACGGAACTGCCGTTCGGCAACGTCACCGTGGTGACGGAGTTGCCGGGCTCGCAGGTGCTCGCCGCGCTGGAAAACGGCGTCAGCCAGGTCGAGAAGGGCGCCGGACGGTTTCCGCAGGTCTCCGGCATGTCGTTCGTCTTCGATCCCTCGGCCCCGGCCGGTTCGCGGATCGTCAAGGTCATGATCGGCGACGAGGAGCTTGACGCGGACAAGCTCTACACGGTGGCGACCAATGACTACATGCTGGGCGGCGGTGACGGTTATGGCGCGCTCGGCGGCGGCCGCGTATTGATCAACAAGGGTAACGGCAACCTTATGGCCAACGACGTGATGGACTACATCGCCTCGACCGGCAAGATCACCAACAAGATCGAGGGCCGGATCAAGACCGTCGGCCAGTAAGCTCCGCTCTTTTTGAGCAGATGTCACCCCGCGTCTTCGGTCGCGGGGTGATTTTTCCGGGGCTGCGGGCGCCGCCGGTCTCAGCTCAGGCGCGCCAGGATCGGCGGCGGATCAAAACCTGCCGGCAGAGCACCGAACCGCTTTCCGCGAGACGCGCCGAGCCGCGTCGAACAATAGGCGGCGGCAACCGTGTCGGACGCCGCGCCCTGCAACAGAAGCGCCGCCGACAGCAGCGTCGCCAAAGACTCGCTGAACCAGCGCATCTCGGATTCGGGGGGAAGGGAGAGCCAGCGCTCGTTGAAGACGTCCAGAGCGCCGTCGAAATCGGCTTGGAGCCCCCTGGCCGCCGCCAGTTCGGCCCGTGCCATTTCCAGCGTATCCGGATCGCGGGCTATCGTGCGCAGGATATCGAGACAGATGACGTTTCCGGAACCTTCCCAGATCGAATTGAGCGGCGATTCGCGAAACAGCAGCGGCATCGGACTTTCCTCCACGTAGCCGCCGCCGCCAAGACATTCCATCGCCTCGACCACGACCCCCGGGCAGGCCTTGTTCGCCGCGTACTTCGCCAGCGCAACGGCGAGACGGGCGAAGCGCCGGGCGCTCTCGTCGCCGGCGCTCTCGTCGAAAGCGCGCGCCACGCGGAAGCACAGCGCCACCGCGCCTTCCAGTTCCAGCCCCAGATCGGCGAGCACGGCAGCCATCAGCGGCTGGTCGATGAGTTTTTTCTGGAAGGCGGTGCGTTCCCGGCACCACCACAGCGCCTCGGATATCGCCGCGCGCATCAGCCCCGCCGGCGCGGTGGCGGTGTCGAGCCTCGTGTGGTGGACCATTTCCAGTATCACCTTGATACCCTGGCCTTCCTCGCCCACGCGTTTCGCCCAGGCGCCGTGGTACTCGATCTCCGACGAGGCGTTGGCGCGGTTGCCGAGCTTGTCCTTCAGCCGCATGATCTGGATGGCGTTGCGCTCGCCGTCCGGTGTCCAGCGCGGCACGAGGAAGCAGGTGAGCCCGTTCGCCGTTCGCGCCAGTGTCAGGAAGGCGTCCGACATCGGCGCGGAGCAGAACCACTTGTGGCCGGTGAGACGGAAGTCCCCGTCGTCGGGTTCGGCCCGGGTGGTGTTGGTGCGCAGGTCCGACCCGCCCTGTTTCTCGGTCATCGCCATGCCAATGGTCGCTCCTGTCTTTTCCACTGCCGGGCGGCTTGCCGGGTCGTACTGGCGCGACAGCAGGCGCGGCCGCCATTCGGCATCCAGTGCCGGCGCGGCGGCGAGCGCGGGAACCGCGGCATAGGTCATGGTCATCGGGCAGCAGACACCCGGTTCCACCTGGCTTTGCATGTAGACCATGGCGGCGTGCGCGGTGTGCCCGCCCGGTCCGCCGTCCCAGGCAATCGCCGGATAGCCGGCGCCGACGCCAAGCGCCATCAGGTCGTGGTAGGCGGGGTGAAAGGTCACCTCGTCGATGCGCTGGCCGCCCCGGTCGAAGGTCTGCAACTCGGGGAAAAATCTGTTCGCCTGACGGCCCCGGTCGCGGGCAACGTCGGTTCCCAGTTGCGCACCATAGGCCGAGAGTGTCTTTTCGTGCGAAGCGCCACCGGCCCGCGCCACCGCGCCGCGCAGGATGGTGTCATCGGCCCAGAGATCGCGGTCGCCGCGCGGCTCGGGCTGGTTTTCCACGGTGTGGGTTTCGAGATCGCTTCGCGGGTTCAGCGGGGCCATGATTGCCTCCGGGTTCCGGCTCGCCCCTACGCAGGCGCTCAGGCGAGACTACACCAAAGCGGGTAACGGCAGCAAATGACGCGGGACGTGCATTCGCCGGGCGAGGTGCCGGAATAATTTCTGGTCCGGCAGGACTGTACGACCTGTCGCAGGAGAAAATCACGGTGCGGAAGTTGGTCTCATCACCGTGATTTCTGTGCGTGTAGTGTCAGGCCGGTTTCCGCCTGCCCGCTTCACCGCAGATCAAAGCGGTCCGCGTTCATCACCTTGGTCCAGGCGGCGACGAAGTCCGCAACGAATTTCTGCTGTGCGTCGTCCTGACCATAGACCTCAGCCAAAGCCCGCAATTGCGAGTTCGAACCGAAAACGAGGTCGAAGCGGGTGCCGGTCCACTTGACCTTGCCGCTCTTGCGATCACATCCCTCGAACAGATTCTGCTCTCCCGAAACGGCCTTCCACTCGGTGCCCATATCAAGCAGATTCACGAAGAAGTCGGTGGTGAGGGTCTCGGGCCGGGTCGTGAGGACGCCGTGTTGGGACTGTCCGTGGTTAGCATTCAGCACGCGCATGCCGCCGACGAGGACCGTCATCTCCGGCGCGGTCAGCGTCAGGAGCTGCGCCTTGTCGATCAGCAATTCCTCCGGTGGCACGGTGTAATTGGTCCTGAGGTAGTTGCGGAACCCGTCGGCGCGCGGCTCAAGCACCGCGAACGAGTCGACATCGGTTTGCTCCTGCGACGCGTCAGTGCGGCCGGGGCTGAAGGGAACCTCGATATCATGACCGGCGTTGCTTGCGGCCTGCTCGACGGCGGCGCAACCGCCGAGGACGATCAGATCGGCGAGCGAAACCGCCTTGCTGCCGGTCTGCGCGTCGTTGAAAGCCTTTTGGATCCCTTCAAGGGTTTCGAGCACATCGGCCAACCGGGCAGGCTCGTTGGCCTCCCAGTCTTTCTGCGGCGCAAGGCGGATGCGTGCCCCGTTTGCGCCGCCGCGTTTGTCGGAGCCGCGGAACGTCGATGCGGATGCCCACGCAGTCGAGACCAGTTCGGATATGGACAGTCCCGACGCGAGTATCCTGGCCTTGAGATCAGCAATATCCGCCCCGTCGATCAGGTCGTGGTCGACCGCCGGCACCGGATCCTGCCAGATCAGTTCCTCTGCGGGCACCTCCGCTCCGAGGTAGCGCGAGCGTGGGCCCATATCGCGGTGCGTCAGCTTGAACCATGCCCGGGCGAAAGCGTCTGCGAAATCTTCCGGGTTTTCGTGAAACCGCTTCGAAATCGGGCCATAGATCGGGTCCATGCGCATCGCCATGTCGGCTGTGGTCATCATGGTCGAGACGCGCCTGGAAGGATCGTCCGCCGCCGGCGCGAGGTCCTTGTCCGCGACATTGACCGGGACCCATTGCCATGCACCGGCCGGGCTTTTGACCAAATCCCAGTCGTACCCGAACAGAATGTCGAAATAGCCGTTGTCCCACTTGGTCGGATTGGGAGTCCATGCGCCCTCGATGCCGCTGCTGATCGTATCGCCGCCGTGTCCGCTGCCGTAGCTGCTTTTCCAGCCGAGACCCTGGTCTTCGATGCTTGCGCCTTCCGGTTCGGGACCGACGAGCGACGCGTCGCCGGCGCCGTGGCATTTCCCGAATGTGTGCCCGCCGGCAACCAGAGCGACGGTTTCCTCGTCGTTCATCGCCATGCGCGCGAACGTCTCGCGAATGTCGCGCCCTGCAGCCACTGCGCTCGGCTGTCCGTTCGGCCCTTCGGGGTTCACATAGATCAGTCCCATCTGAACGGCGGCAAGCGGGTTTTCGAGGTTCCGGTCTCCGGAATAGCGCTCGTCGCCGAGCCATTCGGCCTCGACCCCCCAGTAGATATCCTCTTCCGGTGCCCAGATGTCTTCGCGCCCGCCGCCGAATCCGAAGGTCTTGCCGCCCATCGACTCGATCGCACAGTTGCCGGCAAGGATCAAAAGGTCGGCCCACGAAATCCGGTTGCCGTATTTTTGCTTGACCGGCCACAAGAGCCGGCGCGCCTTGTCGAGGTTCACGTTGTCGGGCCAGCTGTTGAGCGGTGCGAAGCGCTGGTTGCCGGTACCGGCGCC
>JBHHXR010000105.1:0-11648 GCA_046757205.1 Paracoccaceae bacterium | reverse complement strand
AACTTGTCCACCGCATTGTCGATCTGGGTCAGTCGGCGATCCAGGTTGCCGCCGCAAGCGGAAACATCAGCAGCGCGGCGAAGAGGGTCCTGAACATATTCTGCTCCCTGACGGATCAAGCCGATCTCCTGTATCCCCGCCATGGACGTCAACACTTCCGGTCGCCCCGCGGCCCCGACAGTTTTGCAATCCGCCCGCTCTGGCGTTAACAGGCGGCAGCAACGGTGAAACCGGCAGGCAAGACATGATCCTCTACCCCGCCATCGACCTCAAGGACGGCCAGTGCGTGCGCCTGCTGAAAGGCGAGATGGCGCAGGCCACCGTGTTCAGCGACGACCCGGCGGCGCAGGCCCGCAGCTGTCAGGACGCCGGCTGCGAATGGCTGCATCTGGTGGACCTGAACGGCGCTTTCGCCGGGGCGCCGGTGAACGCGGCGGCGGTCGAGGCGATCCTGGCGGCGGTGTCGGTGCCGGTGCAACTGGGCGGCGGCGTCCGCGACATGGCGACCATCGAGGGCTGGCTGGCCAAGGGCCTGTCGCGGGTGATCCTCGGCACCGTGGCGGTGCGCGACCCGGCGCTGGTGCGCGCGGCGGCGCGGGCCTTTCCCGGCAGGGTGGCGGTGGGGATAGACGCGCGCGGCGGCCGCGTCGCGGTCGGGGGTTGGGCGGAGACCACGGATATCGCCGCGCCCGACCTGGCGCGGCGCTTCGAGGACGCCGGCGTGGCGGTGATCATCTACACCGATATCGAGCGCGACGGCGCCATGGGCGGGCCGAACGTGGCGGCGACGGCGGCGCTGGCGCGAGCGGTGTCGATCCCGGTGATCGCTTCGGGCGGGGTGTCCTGTATGGCCGACCTGCGGGCGCTGCGCGACTGCGGCGCGGCGCTCGACGGGGCGATCTCGGGGCGGGCGATCTACGACGGGGCGATCGAAATTGGCGCGGCCATGGCCTTGCTGCGCGGGGCGGACTGACATTTCGGGTAACGGGCGTAAACCATGAAGTGAACGATCGTCATGCCGCCCCGCATTGCCGGCGGGCACGCCAGCCACCACCTTTCGCGGGCAAGCCCCCATGTTTGCCGACAGCGCGAAAGGATGGTCCCATGCGGTTTTTCCCTGCTCCACTGCTTCTGGTGCTCGCCACCTGCGCCGGCATCCAGCCGGCGGCCCGGTCCGACAATTCGTTCAGGTTCCACAAGCAACGCCACTGCGAGGGCTGCGAGAAGAACGAAGCCGACCGGCGCGGCATGCGCGGCGCCGCCAACCTGCCGCGCCGGCAGGAGCCCGGGAATCGAGCCGCTGCCGTCCGGCGGATCGCCTGACGGGGATTGCCGTTTCCGCTCTTGCGCGCGATACAGGCGGCGTGCCTGAAACCGCCCGGAACCGCGCCCATGCTGAAGACCCGCATCATCCCCTGCCTCGACGTCAGGGACGGCCGCGTCGTGAAGGGCGTGAACTTCGTCGATCTGGTTGACGCCGGCGACCCGGTGGAGGCGGCCAGGGCCTATGACGCCGCCGGGGCCGACGAGTTGTGCTTTCTCGACATCACGGCGAGCCACGAGAGGCGGGGAACCATCCTGAACGTGGCGCGGCGCACCGCCGAGCAATGCTTCATGCCGCTGACCATCGGCGGCGGCGTGCGCACCATCGGGGATATCCGCAACCTGCTGCTGGCCGGCGCCGACAAGGTGTCGATCAACACCGCCGCCGTGCGCGACCCGGATTTCGTGCGCGAGGCGGCGCGGAAATTCGGGGCGCAATGCATCGTGGTGGCGATCGACGCCAAATCCGTCGGCGATCATTTCGAGATTTTCACCCATGGCGGGCGGGAGGCGACCGGTATCGACGCGGTGGCGTTCGCGCGTCTGATGGAGCAAAAGGGCGCCGGCGAGATATTGCTGACGTCCATGGACCGCGACGGCACGCGGGCGGGCTTCAACATCCCGCTGACGCGGGCGATATCGGATGCGGTCGGCATCCCGGTGATCGCCTCGGGCGGGGTCGGCACGCTCGACCATCTGGTCGAGGGGGTGATGGAAGGGCACGCTTCGGCGGTGCTCGCCGCCTCGATCTTCCATTTCGGCGACCACACGATCGGCGAGGCCAAGGCGCACATGGCGGCGGCCGGTATTGCGGTGAGGATTTGACATGAGCGATGTACTGACCCGCCTTGCGAGGACCATCGAGGCGCGGAAATCGGCCGGTCCGGAAGATTCCTACGTGGCCTCTCTGCTGGCCGGGGGATCCGGCAAATGCGCCGAGAAATTCGGTGAAGAGTCGGTCGAGGCGATCATCGCGGCGGCCAAGGGCGAGCACGAGAACCTGGTCCGCGAGGCGGCCGACGTGATGTTTCACCTGCTGGTGATGCTGGCCTCGCGCGGCGTGGCGCTGCAAGAAGTGCTCGACGAACTGGGGCGGCGCGACGGCGTGTCGGGGCACGACGAGAAACGCAACCGAAAGGCCTGAATTCGCGCCCTTTGGGCAAACCGGAAGGGCGCGGATTCCGCCTCCGGCGGGGATATTTTCGGAACCCAGAAGGTCTGGGCGCCACCGCCTGACCGCCGCGACCGGCAATCCGGGAGCGGGGGAATTCTGAGTTCTTCAAATATCCTGTTTTGGGCGTGGGTTGGCCGGTAGCCACGGCGGCCGTTCAGCGCAGCCAGAGGCCGGAGGATTTCAGCGTCTTTCGATAGCCGGCCTCGTTGGCCGGCGCTGCCCGCCCGTCGAAAAGCGCGCCGGCGCGCGCGCCCATGCCCTGGTAGACGAACCGGCGGAAGGGCTCGTGGCGCTTCAGAATCTTCTTGATCCGGTTGGGGGCGGCGACCGTCTCCAGCGTTTCGATGACCTCGCGGCGCTCGCGGGCGTAAAGCAGCGGCATGGCGCGGTAGTGGCAGGTGACGCTGCCGTCCATCAGCCCCGGCGGCAGCGTTCCGCGGCCGCCGCCGAGGGCGTGGATCACCAGCGGCAGCGCCGCCTGGTCGAGCCAGGGGTCGAGCTTCTGGCCGGCGAGTTCGGGCGGCGGGTCGTCGCGGATGGCCAGCGCGAATTCGCGGAAGGTCCGCGAGAATACCCGTGGGCAGCGGTAGAAGAAGAACCCGGCGTTGAAGTAGAGGTAGCGCCGCCAGTCATGTGCCGGGAAGGCCGGGTCGAGCGAGGCTTCGAAATCGAGGCCGAACCTGCGGTATAGCGCCGCCCAGATCCGCTCGAGGCCGAAGCCCGCCACATCGGGATTCGGCCAAGTCCCCTCGCGCCGCAGCGAGGCGGTGGGCCGGGCGAAATCGAAGGGCACGCCCGTCAGCGGCGCGAGGACGAGCGTGTCGGTGTCGAGAAACACGAACGGCTCGCCCTCCGGCAGCACCGAGGGCGCGACGATCTTGTTGCCGTGGGGGTAGCGCGCGCCGAATTCCGGCGCCCGGAACGGCACGATGCGGGCGCCGAGATCGCCCAGCATGGCGCGCAATTCGGCGTCGTCGATGCGCGGGTCGGCGTCCCATTCCGGCCCCGGCTGCGGCTCGGCCAGCCATAGCCGGACGCCTTCCCCGCCTGCGGCCCGCAACGATGCCGCCAGCAGCAGAGCCTCGTATTGCAGCCGTCCGGCCTGCGCCACGGCAACGAGATTGATCGCCTGCGTCATGTTTCCTCGCGCCTCGAAGAGAACAGATGGCAGGCCGGACGGCAAGGTGGCGCCGTCAAGGGCGGTGTCCGTGCAACAGCCCGGAGCCGGGCGCAGCCGGCGCACTGGGAATTTTCCCAAGGATGGCGCAGTCTGCGGCGTCCAAGGTACAAATGCGCATGGAAACGAGCGACGAAGCACTGGCGGCGCTGGCCGCCAACGGCGACCGGCAGGCGTTCCGCAGCCTGCTGGAGCGGCATTACCAGCGGATCTTCCGGGTCAGCTTCCGCGTTCTGGGCGACCGCGCCGATGCCGAGGACGTGGCGCAGGCGGTGTGCGAGGCGCTGCCCGGCAAGCTGGCGTCGTTCGGCGGGCGGGCGCGCTTCGCCACGTGGCTGCACCGGCTGGTCGTCAACCGCTGCCGCGACCTGATCCGCAGCCGGCGGCGCGACCGCAGGAAGGCCGAGGCCTGGGGCGAGGCGGAAGTTCTGGCGCGCGCGGAAACCGGCGGGAAGCGGAGCGATCTCGAATGGCTGTACGCGGCGATGGCGGTGCTGCCGCCCAAACTGCGCGAAACCGTGGCGCTGGTGCTCGGCGAGGACATGACCCATGCGGAGGCGGCGACCGCTCTTGAAGTGTCGGAGGGCACGGTGAGCTGGCGGATGAGCGAGGTGAAGAACCACCTGCGCGAGATGGCCGTCCGCGAGGAGATGCTGCGATGACAACGGAGCTTGAAAGACTGCGCCGGGAATTGAGCACGGCGGCGCCCGAGGCCGGCGACGAGGCGCGCAAGCGCGCCATCGATGCCGGCATGGCCGCCTTCGACGAGAAATTCCAAGGATCGGCGCGCCCGGCGCGTCCTACTCGTGATCCGGCCCGAACCGGGGCCTTCATTTCACGAGGAGTGCACAACATGCTGCTGAAATTTTCCAATCGGCAAACCCTGCTGGCGACCGCCAGCCTTGCCACGATCGCGGTCGCGGTGGTCATCACCGGCCAGATCTCGAAATCGCCGGTTCCGGTGGTCGTTCCCGAAGAGGTGGCGGCGGTTTCGGAAAAACCGGAACCGGCCCCGGTTCCGGCACCGAAACCGGTGGTCCGTCAGCGGCTGGAAAAGACCGCCAGGACCGCAGCGCCGCCGGCGACGCAGGACCCGCTGGGCGAAATGGCCGAGGCCGACGCCGTCAACGACGGTTACGCCATCGCCGTGATGCCGGACGTGAGCGAAGGTGCCGCAGCGCCGGCCGGCGGGCCGACGGCGCTTGGCCGGGTTGCCGAGACGGAGAGCGGACTTCCACCGGCCCTCGCCCAGGAGACCGTCCACCGAAGCGCCGGTATCGTTGGCAGCCAGCCCTATCAGCAGGACGAACCGGCGGTCATGCCGGAGGCGAATACCGAGCGGTTTCCCGAAGTGGAGACCAACCCGCTGAAAATAACGTCGGAGGAACCGGTTTCGACCTTCTCGATAGACGTCGATACCGCCTCCTACGCCTATACGCGATCGGCGATCATGGCGGGCCGTCTGCCGGTGGCCGACGCGGTCCGCACCGAGGAGCTGATCAACTACTTCGCCTACGCCTACCCGGTGCCGGAGACCGCCGAGACACCGTTCACCACCTCGGTTTCGGTGATCGAGACGCCGTGGAACAAGGACACCAGACTGCTGCATATCGGCATCAAGGGCTACGACTTGCCGGCCGAGGCGCGGCCGCCGGTCAACCTGGTGTTCCTGATCGACACCTCGGGCTCGATGCAGGACGCCAACAAGCTGCCGCTCCTGGTCAACTCGTTCCGGCTGCTGCTGGGCGAACTGCAGCCGGAGGATCGCGTCGCCATCGTGACCTATGCGGGCAGCGCCGGGATCGTTCTGGAGCCGACCCCGGCCAGCGACAGCGCCAAGATCCTCGACAGCCTCAACCGCCTGAGCGCCGGCGGTTCCACCGCCGGGCAGGCCGGGCTTCAGCAGGCCTACAGCGTGGCCGAGGCGATGGCGGGGGAAACCGATGCGACGACGCGGGTAATCCTGGCCACCGACGGCGATTTCAACGTCGGGATATCCGATCCCGACGACCTGAAAGCGTACGTCGAGAAGAAGCGCGAGAGCGGCGTCTACCTGTCGGTGCTGGGCTTCGGGCGCGGCAACTACAACGACGCGCTGATGCAGGCCCTGGCGCAGAACGGCAACGGCCAGGCGGCCTATATCGACACGCTGGCGGAGGCGCGGAAGGTGCTGGTCGAGCAGGTCGGCGGGGCGCTTTTCCCGATTGCGCAGGACGTCAAGATACAGGTCGAGTTCAATCCCGCCGAGATCGCCGAGTACCGGCTGATCGGCTACGAGACGCGGGCGCTGCGGCGGGAGGATTTCAACAACGACCGGGTGGATGCCGGCGAGATCGGGGCCGGGCACTCGGTGACCGCGATCTACGAGATCACGCCGGTCGGCTCGCCCGCCGTGAGGGTCGATGACCTGCGTTACGGGACCGGGAGCCGGCAACCTTCGGGCAACGGCGAATACGCCTTCGTGAAACTGCGCTACAAGAGGCCGGGCGAAGCGACCAGCAACCTGATAACGACGCCGGTGCGGCCGGATGCCGATGCCGATGCCGGGCTCGGTTCCGAGGTCCGCTTCGCCGCAGCCGTGGCCGGGTTCGGGCAGGTGCTGCGCGGCGATACGCTGATGAACGGCTGGACCATCGCCGACAGCGTGGCGCTGGCGGAGCGCAACAAGGCCGCCGATCCGTTCGGTTACCGCGCCGAGTTCGTCACGCTGGCGCGGCTTGCCGACAGTCTCGAATAGCGCGGCTTGTGCCCCCGCTTCGTTTGCTGTTGTCTGGGCCGAAGCGGTCGCGGGGGACGGATGCTGCCAATGGCAGGGGATATCGGCGGGATGCTGGCGGCGCTGGCTCCCGCCGGACTGGCGTGGCCGGTGGCCGCGGGGCTTCTGGCCCTCAGCTTTGCGACATCCTTCGTCACGGCGGCGTTCGGCATCGGCGGCGGCGCCATCCTGCTCGCCGTGCTGGCCGTAATCCTGCCGCCGGCGGTCCTGATACCGGTGCACGGCGCCATCCAGATCGGCTCCAATGCCGGGCGCGCGGCGATTCTCATTCGCCATGCCTACCGGCCGGCGCTGCCGTCCTTCGTCGGCGGAAGCCTGCTCGGGGTGATGCTGGGCGGGCTCTTCGCCGTCAACCTGCCGCCCTGGGCGGTGCAGATCGGCGTCGGGTGCTTCATCCTCTGGTCGGTATTCGGTGCGAAGCCGAGGTTCCGGCGCGGATCGGCGGCCGTCACCGGCGCTTTCTCCAGCTTCCTGACGATGTTTTTCGGGGCCACCGGTTCATTTGTCGCGGCCTATGTTAAGACGCTGGACCTCGACAGGGTGAGCCATGTGGCCACGCATGCCACCTTCATGACCATCCAGCATGTGCTGAAAGTGATCGTGTTCGGCATTCTCGGTTTTGCCTTCGGAAGCTACCTGCCGCTGGTCGCCGGCATGATCGCAACCGGATTTCTGGGCACGGTTGCCGGCAAGGCGGTTCTTCTGCGAATCGACGACGGGAGGTTCCGCCTGGCGTTGAGCAGCATCCTGGTGGTGCTGGCGCTGCGGCTGATTTACGCGGGAGGCAGGTCGGTGCTGGGAATCTGAGCGCGCAGTGCGCATCAGATCATCCGGATCGCCTCCTTGTCGATCGACAGCATGTAGCCCTTGCGCGAGATGTTGCGGATCAGCAGTTCCGAGACGATCTGGTTGCCCAGGGTGTCGCGCAACCGCTTGATGCGGGTGGCGCCGGTCGCCTCATCGCAATCCGACTGGTCCCGCCCGGAAATTATCGCCTCGATGGCGGAGCCCGAAAGCACCTCGTCGTCGAGGCGGGCCTCGCACAGGACGGCGAGCGTCTCGATCGCCGCGTCGGTCAGCTTGAATTCCAGGTTGTTGAGGTAGACCAGCCGCTCGTCGCGGCTGACGATCAGGCTGCGGACCTGGATGCCGGCGCGCTCGACTTCCGACATGCGGCGGTTCAGCCCGATGATGGTGACCAGAAACACCAGCGCCGCGATCAAGAGCGCGGTGGCGAAGACCAGAAGCACGAAGATGACGAAACGGTAGGAGGCCAGGGTTTCGGAGAACGCCGTGCCGGACTGCGCAAGAATTTCCAGAAACTTGATTTCCGCCTTCGACGTAAGATCCTCGTTTTCGACGAATATGCGCTCCACCCGGGCGTTGAAGGCGTTGGCGTCGGGCAGGTTGAGAAACAGCACGACCGCCGCCGCCAGCAGAATGGAGACCACCGCCGCGATCCCGGCGTAGACAACGAGCCCGCCGGGGGCGCGGCGGCGGCCATCAGAAGCGGAGGAAATATTGTCCGGCACTGTCCTCCCTCTGCTTCAGACCCTCGGGACCGAAAATCGAGATCACGGTCAAGAGTTTCCAACCGCCGGCGCCGAGGCGCCGGGCAACCGCCCGTTCGGCGGCCCTGTGATTCGCGCAGGCCTTGTCGGACAGTTGCACCACACCATAGTGCAGCCGCAGCGGATTGTCCTTCTTGGCCTTGTAATCGGCATAGCAGCCGGCCGCCGCCAATCCGGGGGCGGCCAGCGCCGCGACAAGACCCAATGTCAAGATAACGTGTTTCATGGTGAGCGAAACATGCGCGGGACGGACTTGTTATTCAATATCAAGCGCCCCTTGCGCGAGGATTGCCCGAAACGTCGCCGGCACGGCGTCCGAGCTTGGATCGCCGGACCCGAGCAGGTCGAGATTGCGCGTGCCACGATGCTGATCCTCGAACCAACTCATCAGCAGCATCGCACCCTTCGGCACAAGGCGGTCGGCATGGGGTGATTGGCTGAGCCGGAAGAGAGGGCGCTCAAGCGCATGGCGCGTCAGCACCGGATCAAGGCTCCGGCCATTTGCCTTCGAGCGGTTCAGCAGGCTGCGCGTACAGAGGTGCCGATGTTCCCAACCTCTTCAGGCATTGGCGGTCAGCGCCTCAAGATAGGGTCGGATCACGGTGGATATCCCCCCTTCCTGTGTCTGGCGGGCGATCTCCGCCGGTGTCGCCCTGCGCCGACGCAGGGCTTCCTGGAGACCGTCGCCGCGCTGCAGGCCGATCTCGACGCCTGGCTCGTCCACTACAACACCGAGCGCCCGCATCCGGGCGCAATAATCAGGGCAGACGCCCAACCGAAACCGCCATGTCATTCGCCGGTCAAGAAGGTAGAGTGAACAGGTCGTATCTCTGTCCCACGGCAATCCCGGCTATAACGGGTGTCGCAGTTAGATTTGGAATCTACGCTGGAGATTTCGAATCCTGTTCGAAAAATGCTCTTTTCCGATACCGTTGCGATCACGACTGTGCCGGTGCATGGGTGACCGGTTCTGTCCGGTCAGGTCGGAATAATCGCAATGGTTACTCGGGCTTCCGACAGCTGCTCCTCAGCGCTTCGCCGGCAGCGGTGGCGCGGACTTGAGATAAGCGGCTATCGCTTCGCGGTCCTCGGGGGGCAGCAGGCTGGTATTGGCGATTACGTCGACCATCGCGCCGCCTGCGGTGTCGAAATCCGGCCGGAACCCGGACAGAAGATACTCCGCGATATCCGCCGCGCTCCAGTCACCGATCCCTGTCTCGTGAGGCGTGATGTTCGGCACCCGGCCCGGCCCGTCCGGGCTCGGTGCCCCCGCCAGCCAGCGGTCCGCTCGGGTCGCGCCAAGATAGTTGCGCGCCGTATGGCATTCGCCGCAGTGCCCAAGCGCTTCCACCAGATACTGCCCCCGCCGGATTTCCGCGTCATCGGGGACCCCGATGCGTGGAACGTCCGTCAGATGCAGCATTTTCCAAAGCCCCACACCGCGGCGGATGTTGAAGGGAAACCCCACCTCGTGCGGCAGGTTCGGCTTCGCCACCGGCGGCAGGGTCGCCAGATAGGCGCGCAAATCCACCACGTCGCGAATTTCCGCCCGGATGAAGGACGTGTAGGGAAACGCCGGGTAATAGTGCCCGCCGTCGGGCGATACGCCGCGCAACATGGCATTGACCAGGTCGAGGTCGCTCCAGTTTCCGATCCCGTGAACCGGATCGGGGGAGATGTTCGGTGCGATGAACGTCCCGAACGGAGAGGCAAACCGCCGGCCGCCACTGAGTTTCAGGAACTCCTCTCCCTCCGCCTTCGGCGCCGAATGGCACGACGCGCAACCGCCGATCAGGAATATGCGCCGGCCGCGCTCGGCGTCGCCGGTCAGCCCGGCAAGCCGCGCCGGGTCGATCCGCGAGGGCGCGCTCGCCAGCCAACCTGAAACGGCCGCTGCGACCGCGAGCAACAAGGCAAACCCGGCCAACCTCCGCATCGGCCCTCCTGTCCGGGCGCGGCCTTGCCGCCGTGCGCCGTGCTATTCCCTCTTGACCCGGAATTCCTTGTGGCAGGCTCCGCAGGCCTTGCCCACACCGCCGATGCCGGCCCTGAGCCCGTCAAGGGTCCCTGCTGAGGCTGCCAGCGCCGTGGTGGCGTCCGCCAGACCGTTCACCTTGTCCATGATTGCCGGAAAGGTCGACCAGATTTCCGGCCGCGCCCGCGTCTTGTCGCCCAGTTCCGCCGTGCTGGAGCCCTGCGGCCAGAATCCCTGCTGGTTGATGGACGCCAGTTTCCGCAGGTTCTCTGCCGCTGCGCTCGCGGTTGCGGCATCGTAGTCGATGGCGCCCTTGGCCATGGCGCCGAGTGTGCCGATATTGAAGACGTAGAGCCGCATCAACGACTGGCGCGCGTTGACCGCCGCGTCAATCTTTTCGTCGGCCACCGATATTCCCGGCACGGACATGAACAGCAATGCGGCAGTGGATAAACAAGTAAGCCTGAGGGGCCTGGACATCAATATCTCTCCTGTCGGTGTTCAAAGTGGTTTCGGAAAATTCAGTCTACCTTGTGCATCCGATCTTGCCAGACAACAATTTTTCACGAAGAATTGTGCGATTATGCACAGAATACGCTGGGACGACCTCTTTTTCATTCTCGCCGTGGCCGATACCGGTTCGCTCAGCGCGGCGGCCCGCAAATTGGGCGTGAACCACGCTACCGTGCTGCGCCGCGTCTCGGCATTCGAGGAAACCCACGGTATCCGTCTGTTCGAGCGTGGGCCAAGGGGGTACTCCCTGCGTACCGAATATCGGCCCGTCCTGGAACGGATACGCCAGCTCAACCGCTCCGTCGGGTCACTGGAACGCGTATTGGCCGGGCAGCACGATGCAATTGCGGGCACCGTGCGCGTTACCTCCACCGACACCGTATGCAAGGCGATCCTCGCCCCCAGCGTTCCTCGGTTCAGAGACCTGTATCCGGACGTGATCGTCGATCTTGCCTCGACCAATCTGCATCTCGATCTCTCCCGCCTCGACGCTGACGTGACAGTTCGCCCGACGAACTCGCTGCCAGCGGAACTTTCCGGGCGCAGGGTGGGTGAGATGGTGTTCCGCATCTACGCCTCGGTCGGTTATCTCTCGCGAAACACTTCGTTGCGCAAAGACCAGCACGACTGGCTTGGCGTCAACGATGCGCTGGCCCGCTCGTTGGTTCTGGTGTGGCAGAAGGATGCGCTGCCGGCAGACCGCATCGTGTTCAGGACCGACAGTTTCATTACCATGGCCGAGGCGGCCGCGGCCAACATGGGCCTGGCGATGCTGCCCTGCTTTTTGGGTGACCGCATGCCGGGGCTGATCCGTGCCTCCGGGTTTCGCGACAGGCTGTCCAGCGGCGTCTGGATAGCTGCGCACCGGGATCTCGTCGACACGCCGCGCATTGGTGCCTGCTTGGCCTTTTTTGCCGAAGTGGTCGAAGACAACGCGGCGCTTCTGCTCGGTCAACCGGTGTAGTCGGCCGGCGATCCCGCGTTCGGACCCGGCAACGGAGAAGTGCAGGCGGCCATGGCGCGGGTGCACGGCTCGGGGGGCAGATGTCGTATGGGAGGGGAACCGACCGGCGAGCGTCTTTCTTCGGTTCGTGGTCCGCGGTGAGCCTGAGCGCCGGTTGATCGGGCGGCCGGTGACC
>JBHHXR010000104.1:0-11668 GCA_046757205.1 Paracoccaceae bacterium | reverse complement strand
ACGCCAGCCTGTTGGTCACCATGACCAGCACGTCGATGCCGGTATCCGCCATGCGCCGCAGTTCCGCCCGCTGGTCGTCGAAGGACTCCGCCACGTGCCCGGAGGCCAGAACCGGCACCCGGCCGTTCACCGCCCTGACCGCGAATTCGGCAAGCGCGACGCGTTCTTCCAGCGTGAGATGCTGCATCTCGCTCGACTGGCAGACGGCGAACAGGGCATCCGCCCCGTTGGCCAGGTACCATTCGATCAGCGCCGCATAGCCTTCCCAGTCGATCCCGCCGCCTGCCTCGAACGGGGTCAGCATGACCGGAACGACGCCGGTGATCGGTCGTTCGGCCGTCAATGCCTGTATTCCAGCAGTCTCGGCAGCCAGAGCACCAGGTCCGGCAGCAGCGTGATGATGAGCAGCGCGACGATCAGGGCGCCGAGGAAGGGCCAGATTTCCGCGATCATGTCGCGCAGGGGCGCGCCGGTTGTCGCGTTGATGACGAACAGCAGGATGCCGTAGGGCGGCGTGATGAGACCGATCATCGTGTTGACCACGACGACCACGCCGAAATGCACGAGATCGATGCCGAGCGCCCGGCATGTCGGCAGGAAGAGCGGCACGATCACCAAAAGGATCGTCGTGGCGTCGAGCAGGCAACCGAGGATCAGAAGCAGTATGTTGACGGTTATAAGAAAGGCGACCGGCGACAGGTCGAGCGCCGCGAGGCGTGCCGATATGAGCGCCGGGATATTCTCGCTGGCAACGATGTAGTTGAAGATCAGCGCGCCGCCGATCACCAGGCCGACCGAGGCCGAGGAACGCGCGCTGTCGGAAAAAATCTCGTAGAGATTGCTGAGGCTGAGCGCCCGGTAGAACACCGTCGCCAGCAGCAGCGCGTAGAAGGCCGCGACCGATGCGGCCTCGGTCGGCGTGGTCACGCCGCCGTAGATGCCGACCAGCAGGATCACCGGCATCAGCAGCGCCGGGAACGCCTGCACGGTCACGCCCGGCAACTGCCGCAGGGGAACCGACACATCGACGCCGAAATGCCGCCTGCGCGCGATCACCGTGACCATGAGCATCAGCACCCCGCCCATCAGCAGGCCCGGGATGATACCCGCCAGGAACAGGTAGCCTACCGATGTGTCCGATACCAGCGCGTAGATCACCATGGGAATGGACGGCGGGATGATCGGGCCGATGGTGGCGGACGCCGCGGTGATCGCCGCGGCGAAGCCCAGCGTGTAGCGGCCCTCCTTGGTCATCATCTCGATGATGATCTTGCCGACGCCTGCCGCATCGGCGATCGCCGATCCGGACATGCCGGAGAAGATCAGGCTGGCGATGACGTTCACATGCCCCAGGCCGCCGCGGAACCGCCCCACGGTGGCGACGCAGAACCTGAGCAGACGGTCGCTGATCGTGCCGGCGTTCATGATATTCGCCGCAACGATGAAAAGCGGCACGGCAAGCAGGATGAAACTGGTGAAAAGCCCCTGCATCATCTGCTCGGAGGCCAGCGCCAGGTCGCGGCCGCTGATCGCCAGGTAGGTGATCGCGGCAGCGATCATCGACAGGGCGATGGGCGCGCCCAGCGCCGCCAGTCCGAACAGGACGGCGAGACAGGCGAGGAATTCCGCGCTCATGGGCGGTCACGAAACTGGGCGACTATTCGGAACCCGTATCGGATGATGATCGCCACGGAAAAGATCACGTAGACGGAAAAGACCATGTCGAACGGGACCTTGAGAAGCGAGGTCTTCTCGATCTTCATGAAACTCACGAAATCCACGGTCGCCGGCAGCGACGAGGCGAAGGCAGCAATCATGCTGAACGAGGCGATCAGCGCGAAGACGCGGCGCGTCGGCGGGCGCATTGCATCCAGAACGATGGTGAAACGGACGTGGTCCGATTCCCTCAGCGTGAAGGCGCCCGACCAGAACACCAGCCAGAGCCACGCCAAAAGGCACGCCTCGAGCGTCCAGCCCAGCGGCCTGAAGAGATAGCGGCTGAAAACCTGCAGGAAAAAAATGAAAAACGTGGCGGCGAGAAGCCCCACCGCCACATTGTCAGCCCTTCGGGCAAGCCATTTTACAAGAGCACCCATCAAGAGGGTCCGTTACTTGACGGCGTTGATCCGGTCCAGAAGCCCCTCGGGCCAGTCCTTGGAGAAATCGGACTCCAGATACATCTTCTGCACGCGGGTGCGGAACGCTTCCACGTCGGGCTCGTAGACCTGGAGGCCCTCGCCCCTGAAAAACTCGATCAGCGACTGTTCGTTGGCGACGATCTGCTCGGTGGTCCAGGCAGCGGCGTCCTTGGCGCCCTGTTCCACCGCCGCCTGCTGTGCCGGCGTCAGCTTGTCCCAGACCTCTTTCGAGAAGGCATAGAAGTTCATGTCGGCCAGGTGACCGGTAAGAACGATCTGATTTGTGACTTCATAGAACTTCTTGTCCTTGTCGGTCGGCAGCGGGTTGTCCTGTCCGTCGATGGCACCGGTCTGCAGGCCGGTGTAGACCTCGGTGAAGGCCATCGGCGTCGGGTTCGCGCCGAGCGCCCTGCCGAGGAACTGCCAGGCATCGGTGCCCGGCATGCGAAGGTTCACGCCTTCCAGGTCAGCCGGCGTGTTGATCTTCTTGTCGATCCGCAGGTTGAGCTGGCGGGTACCGAAATACACCACCGTCAGCAGTTTCACGCCCAGCCGGTCCTCGACGAGTTTGTACATTTCCTCGCCGATCGGGCCTTCGAACACCGCGCGCTGGTGTTCCGGCCCACGCATCAGGTAGCCGGCGGTGAAGATCGACCATTCCGGTATCAGCTTGGCCAGTTCCTGCGCCGAGGTGATCGACATTTCCAGGTTGCCGCGGGCAATGGCGACGAGTTCCGTGCCCTGCTTGAACAGCGTGTCGTTGTAATGCGGCTCGTAGGTCGCGAAATCCTTTACCGCATCGGCGAAGATGGTCGCCAGACCCTGGCTGCGGAAGTCGGTTTCGGTGGCCGGTGTGGACATGCGGATCGTGATGTTCGCGGCGAGCGTCGCCGACGCGAATCCGGTAGCCACCACAAGCGCCACCGCCGTTGTCTTAATGATATTCACCTTGGTACCTCCCATCGCTTCTGTTTGTTGAGTATTTTCTTGCCGGAATCCGCGTTCCGGTCGGTGTGCCCATAAAACCGGCAACGCTGTAACATGTCAACGACCGTTTACTTGAATCCGCATTTGTCGCACACTGTCGCCCGCCATGAGGACACTGCGCGAAGAAGCTTACGGACGGATAACGGAAAAGCTGAAATCCGGCGCCCTGAAGCCGGGCTCGGTGGTGTCACAGCGCGAACTGGTGGACCGCACCGGCTCGACGCTGGCCGCCGTGCGCGAGGCGGTGCCGCGCCTGGAGGCCGAGGGCCTGCTCAAGCCGCTTCGCAATCGCGGCCTGATGGTTCCGACCGTGGACATACGCTTTGTCCATGATGCCTGCGGATTGCGCCGCGTACTCGAACTGGAAGCCGTTCGCGAAGCGCCGGACCGTATCGAAAGAATGACCATTGAGAGCTGGGAGCGGGAACACCTGAAGTATCTGAAGGAATTCGAGAAGAGCGCCTCGCCGGACATCGTCGAGCGCGTGCAGTCCGTCGACTGGGACCTGCACCAGGCGCTGGTCGATTCGCTGGGCAACACGCTTATTTCCGGTGTCTACCGGGTCAACGCCATCAAGATTCGCATGGCCAATCTGGCCCGGCTCAGGACCACCGCCAGAAATGTGGTACGAATACTCAACGAACACCTTTCGTTTCTCACCGCGCTCAAGGCCGGCGATGTAGACACTGCCTGCGAGGCCATGGATCTGCATCTGAGGAATGCAATGACGCTCGCCCTCGGGGGCGATGTCTGAGCGGCGCCGGCCTGCCGGCGTCGCGCACCCGCCCCCGCCTGCAAGGGACGGATGATGCCCGCAATTCGCCTTGGCCTGATCGGGAACGATATCCGCGGCTCCCGGGCGCCGGCCCTGCATCGTCTGTTCGGCGAATCCACCGGGCTGGAGGTGAGCTACGATCTTTTCGTGCCCCGCGCGCTCGGCCTGAGCTTCGACCAAGCCTTCGCGCACTGCCGGGATATCGGCCTTCGCGGCGTCAACATAACGCTCCCTTACAAGGAAACGGCAGCTGCGAAGGTCAGGATCGACTCACCCCTGACGAGGCGCATCGGATCGCTCAACACGGTCGTGTTCGCCAAGGCGGGTCCGGTCGGCTTCAACACCGATTACAGCGGTTTCCTTTCCGCCTACCGCGAAATGTTCGGCAACGCCCAACCCGGCCGGGTCACCATGATCGGCGCCGGCGGTGTCGGCAAGGCGGTGGCGTTCGCGCTGGTCGCGCTGGGTGCCCGCGAGGTTACGATCCTCGACAGCGACGCAGCGCGTGCCGAGGCCCTCGCCCGCGCCGTGGCGGCGGCCGGCGGCGGCGCGACGGCAGGCTGCATTGGCGAACCTACCGCGTTCGCGGGCGCCGACGGCGTGATCAACTGCACGCCGCTCGGCATGACCGGCCATCCCGGCTCGCCGGTTCCCGACGGCGCCTTTCCGCGCTGCCGTTGGGCCTTCGACGCGGTGTATACGCCGATGGACACGGTTTTCAGGGCGCAGGCCGAAGACGCCGGCGCACGGTTTCTTTCCGGTTTCGAACTGCACTTTCACCAGGGTGTCGACGCTTTCGAAATCTTCACCGGCAAACGGCCCGCCGGTCTTGCGCGCCTGCGCCGGGCGCACCTGTCCCGAATGTCGCCCGCCGGCCGGGCCGTACGAGGCGGGGAACATGCTAGGGACTGACCGCGGTTCCGGCAGCCGCCGCCCGCTTTACCGCTTCCACGACCCGGAGCGAGGCCAGCCCTTCGCGGCCGCTGACCATCGGCCGGGAGCGGCCCCTCGTCACGTCGAGGAAGTGCCGCATCTGAAGGACCAGAGGATCCGCGCGGTTATGGGCGAGCACCGTCCTGCCGATGGCTTCGTGCCAACCGCGCTCGCCCGGATACTGCCATAGCTGCAAGTCCGGGAGCGAAAGCGACGCCCGGCTGCCGCCGAACATGTAGCAGGCGGCTCCCGTTGCCGGGTAGGCCGCGTTTTCCGCTGCCGTGAGTTCCCAGCTCCACGGCGCGACCACCGCGTCGGAAACCGCCACGGTTCCCAAGGCACCGTTCGCGAATTCGAGCAGGATCGCCGCCGTGTCCTCCACGTGAAAACCGCGCGCCGCCCGCGACTCCACCGCCTGCACCGAAACGATTTCGCCGCACAGGAAGCGCAGCAGATCCATGTCGTGAATGAGATTGATGAAGACCGGCCCGGCGCCCTTTCGCCTGCGCCATGCGACGTCGAAATAGTCCTCCGGCTTGAACAGCCAGAATTGCGCGTGCACCGAGACTATGTCGCCCAGCCTGCCGCTTGCGATGGCCTCCCGCGCCACCGTGACGATCGGATTGTAGCGCCGGTGATGGCCGACCAGGACCGGCACGCCGGCGGCCTCGGCGGCCGATACCAGCTTTTCCGCGTCGCCCGCGTTGTCCGCCACCGGCTTTTCGATCAGCACCGGAACGCCGGCCGCGATGCAGGCCAGCGCATGGTCGGCATGCATCCGGTTCGGCGTCGCCACGATCGCGCCATCGGGCCGGTGGTCGGCGAGATAGGCGGGCAGATCGGAATACCATTCCGCACCGATGGCGTTCGCCAGGGCCTTCGCAGCTTCCGAAGGATCGACAACGGCTGCGAGATGCGCTTCCCGGCGGACCATTTCGACGTGTTTCCGGCCGATGAGCCCCGCGCCCACCACGGCGATTCTGGGTTCCTGCACTGTCTGGCCCTCCTGCGCCGAGGGCGTATCCCCGACCAACAGTCAGACGATAGTCAAGTGGTTGGCAAATGATAAGCGGGGCGAACGGCCCGCGGCGGGAAAGCGCCGGTCCGGCTTTGCGGAGAACCTCGGGAACTCCTCTCCGTCCCGGGAGCGACATCCTCTGCCGCTACCCGGCCGCAAGCGGGTGCCGGCGCGCCGTGCCTGCGGTCCCGACGGGACGGCGCAGCGATTGGCGCTACTGATCGGCCGCGAGAATGACCTTCTGGTTCCTGAGATGCCGCATGACCTTGATCGCCTTGACAAGCATCTCCTCCTTTACCGCGAGAAAGGCTTCGCTTATCGCCTCGGACGTTTCCGGCAGATTGTCCGCGTTTTCAACCCGCCAAAGCGCCCTCGCCAACGCCAGGCGAGCCTCATGTTCATTCATTTCTTTTCCTGCAGCCATCGAATTCACCTTCAAATCCAAAATGTTGTCTTCCGGCGGGATACTAGCATGCGTGCGAAAATCTTATCAATGGCGCAGCCACTTCGAGCCGGCGATGCCGATATGAACCTGCGCGGGTTTCCACCGAAGCCCTCTTGCGCCGTCGTTCGCTCCCGCCCCCGGGAATGGACGTATTGACCCGAAACGAGGCTTGTGAAAGGAAACCGGCGAGGCCGGCGCAAAAAGCTCGAAGCAGCACCGCGCAGTTTATGCGGCCGACCGGCCAGGAGGGCAGAACGCCTGTGCAGGCATGACGATCATCCCCCTATCCGAAGGTTCCGACGATTTCCGGACATTCCTGTTTCTTCAGGGTCCGCCGTCGAGGTTCTGGACGGAGCTTTCAGACAGCCTGACGCAGGGCGGGCACCGGGTGCTCAAGGTCCATTTTTGCCTTTCGGACTTGGTTTTTTGGGGTCTGCGGCGCGGGCGGGCCTATCTGCGGCCGTTCAGCGATTGGGGGTCATGGCTTGAGGAACTTCTGCGCCGTGAAAACGTCACCGACATCATCTACTATGCCGATCGTCTGCCGTACCATGTCGAGGCGCTGCGCCGAGGGCGATCGCTGCGGGTCAGGGTATGGGCAATCGAATTCGGTTATCTGCGTCCGGACTGGATCACGCTCGAGCCCGAGGCGATGGGGGCGTTTTCACGCTTTCCCGGATCGCGTGAGGCGATTTCCGCGCTGGCGCGTCACGGGAAAGATCCGGATATGACGGTCCGCTACGCACACGGTTTCGCCAATGAGGCCTTTCACGAGGTCAGCTACAATCTGCTTCAGTCCCTGGGACGGCCGATTTTCCCGTTCTATCGGTCCGACAAGGTCTACTGGCCCTTGCTTGAATACTTGAGCTGGATACCCGAACTGTTGCGCACCGGAAGGTACGAACGCGATGCGTCCCTGATCCTACGGCGGATAGGGAGCGGCGAACTCTCCTACAACCTGGTCGCGATGCAGCTCGAGGCGGACTATCAGATCCGCGCCTCCTCGAAATACGGCGGGAACGAGGAGTTTCTTGAAGAAGTCATGGCTTCGTTTTCGGCCCACGCCCCGGCCGACCGGCATCTGCTGATCAAGATCCACCCGCTGGACAGCGGAATAGTGAACTGGTTCAGGCGCATCGGCCGGCTTGCGGATTCCTTCGGTATCGATGGCAGAACGCATGTGGTCAAGGCCGGCGCCCTGCGGGAATATCTCGGACATTCCAGCGGAGTAGTGCTTGTCAATTCCACTGTTGGTCTACACGCGTTGCATCTGGGTGTCCCGGTATGTGCGCTGGGCACGGCGGTTTTTGATCGCGATGGCCTCACCCACCGGTCGGGGCTCGATGCATTCTGGACCGCCCCCGAACAGGTGGACCGCGAATATTTTTCAACATTCGCCCGCGCGCTTTCCACCATTCAGGTGAAGGGATCGTTCTATGAACCCAACGGCCGGAGGGCCGCAATAAACGAGATCCGCAAAAGGATTTGCCGTGATGGCGATGCCGGTTCGGAAGAGTTGTTTGCTGGCGTTGGCGAATAGGCAATCGGCCAATGACGAACCGGATATGTTTACGTCACATTTCTTGAAATCAGATCCAAATACCAGTCAGGGCACGTCGCGTCCAACCGGGGCCGGAGCCGCGCCGACCACCGGGCATGCGCCCGACCGTGCAGGTGACTGAGCGGTGATAGTTGCGGCGGGTTCTAGCCTGATTCTATTACCCGGCTGCGATATCTGATCAGCATCGACGCGCTGAAGACAAAGGCAAGTGCGCTCACGCCGACGACCGCGCCCAGGGATATGTATGTGCCCTCGTAGACCGGATAGAAGGCCTTGCGGGCCTCGCCCACCACGTGGATCAGGGGGTTCCACCACAAGACCTGCTGTACGGATTGCGGCAACGACTCGAATGTGTAGAACACGCCCGACACGATGAACAGCGGTCGGCTGATTATCGCCCAAAGATTGCGCCATACCGGGTAGAACGAAAAAAGGAGCGCGTTCGTGGTGCCGACCCCGAGACCGAGAAAAGCCGCGGCCGAAACCGCGACGATCAGATTCGGCCATTCCAGCCGGACCGGCTGATCGACGATCAGGATCAGTCCGAAAAAAACGATCGCAGCCACGACGACGAGCGTGATCGCGGACAACAGGAAGCGCGCGAAAATGGCGTCCAGCGGCGTCACCACGGGAAACTGCATGAGTGCACGGTTGAGGCGCACCGCGTTGCTTGTTTGCGACGCTATGTCGTTGAAAAAATGATACGGTATGAAACCCGTCGCATAGAACAGCGCGAAGCTCTGGCCGATGGGCGGCGTCCGGATGAACTGGGAAAAAACCAGCGCCAGAATGGCTATCATCCCCACCGGCTCGAGGATGGCCCAGATGTAGCCACCCCACGACCGGCCGTAACGCGTAATCATTTCACGTATCATGAGCGCGGCAATCACACGCATATTCTGCACACACTTTGATCGCAGTGTTACGGCCACAAAAATATCACCAGTAATGCTTCGCGGTTGTCATTTTCGGAACCGTTGCGAATACAGCCCCGCCCGTCCCGGCTGGCGCAATTTACATTGACTTTCAATCATCTCCACCAAATAATTTCACAACGATGACACAAGGGCCAGCCTTCATAGTCGCTTCGAGTAATAGTCCTGGACCTGAATCGGAGGCGGGTGCGCCGCGGCGGTATAATCCGCGCCGCGTGTTTATCCTGTTGTCCTTCCTGCTGTTCGTGATCGGACCAACCGGCATAAGCGGCGCGTATCTGTTCTGGAAGGCGGCCGATCAGTTTCAATCGAGCGCTGCGTTTTCGGTCAGATCGGAAGAACCTGCCGTCCCGTCCGCCGCTCTGAGCGCGTTCACGCAAACCGGCGCGTCCGCCACTTCCGACAGCGCCATCCTGTTCGACTACATACGCTCGCAACCGCTTGTTGAACTGATTGATTCAAAACTTGATTTTTCTCGCATCTACAACCGGCGGGCCGATGATTTCGTGTTTTCCCTGGGGCCGGATCCATCCATTGAAGCCAAGCTCGACTACTGGGAACGCATGATTTCATTGTCACTCGATACCGCTTCCGGTGCGATCAAACTGGATGTGCGCGCCTTCGATCCTGAAGATGCGCGTGCGGTCGCGCGTGAAGTCGTATCGGCCAGTTCCGATCTTGTTGACAAGATCAGACGCAAGGCGCTCGACGATACCATGCGGTATGCCCGCGAAGATGTCGCCGAAGCCGAACTCAGGCTGCGGAACATGCGCGCCAGGATCCGTGAATTTCGCACCGCCAACAATATCGTCGACCCGGCAACCGACATTGCCGGCAGAATGGGCGTGATCACCGCGCTCCAGTCCCGGCTCGCGGCGGAACTCGTGGAAAGGGAGTTGATCGCGGCATCAACTGCCGACGACAACAGCGCGCGCATCGAAGAGACAGACCGCCGGATTACCGCTATTCGAAACCTGATCGCCGCGGAAGAAGAAAGCATCAACACTCTGCAAAGCGGCGAGCGCTCGCTGTCTTCGGTCGCCGGCGAACTCGAAGAAATGCTGGTCGATCTGGAATTCTCGCAGGACGCATACGCCACAGCGCTGGAGGCCGAGAAACGATCGCGCGCCGAGGCGCGCCGCAAGAGCCGGTATGTCGCGGTGCATATTCCCCCGACACTGCCGCAACAGAGCCTTTATCCCCGCCGGTGGCTCTTGACCGGTCTGGTATTTACAGGTCTTTTCGCCGCGTGGAGCGTCATGGTCCTGGTTTACTACAACATTCGGGATAGAAGTTGAGAGGGATCGAATTCAAGAACGTCTGGAAGCGCTACCGGTTCCGGAATTTGGTCAAGCCGATAATCCAGGGTTTTACATTCGATCTTCCCGGCGACCGGAACATCGCCGTTATCGGCCGCAACGGTGCGGGAAAATCAACGCTTATCGGTCTGATCGCCGGAACCTTGCGCCCCGACCAGGGCAAGATCGTCAGGCACGGGCGCGTAAGCTGGCCACTCGGATTCGCCGGCGGCTTTCACCCTGAACTCACGGGCCGGCAGAACGCAAGGTTCGTGGCGCGGATCTACGGCGCCGATACCGATGCGTTGGTCAGCGAGGTTTCGGCGTTCGCCGAACTCGGGCAGTTCTTCGACCTGCCGGTGCGGACCTATTCGCAGGGCATGCGGGCCCGGCTGGCTTTCGCGGTCAGTATGGCAGTAAGTTTCGACTGTTACCTCGTGGATGAAATAATAGGCGTTGGAGATACGCAATTCAGACGGAAATGCCGGATTGCCTTTCGGGCGAAGCTGGCAAATTCACAGGTAATAATGGCTTCTCACTCCGAAAGCGGTTTGCGTGATTACTGCCAAAGCGCCCTCCTTATCGAGAACGGAAAAATCGGATATTATGACGATATCGAAGAGGGGCTGGAAGTATACCGAGAGATCGTTCTGGCATGAGAAAAAAGTGAAAGGGCTTGCGGCAGACGGGCGCACCTACGCCAGGGACCGCTTTCCGCTGATCGCCCGCGCGCTGTCTTCGGCGTCATCCCCGACGGCCGATGTTTACCTCGGTTGGTCCTGCGCCGATCTGATCGCATCCGGCGCGATCCGACGCATCTCGCCCACGGTTTTCCTGTTTGACCGTACGTTGATGGTGATGCGCCACGATGCCGGTCTCAGGGAATGCCCGGAGCACGACCGCCTGCTGTATTTCACCGACGACGACTGGCGCGGCGGAATACGCGACCCGCTGGTTCCACTCGATTACCGCGTGAAACTCTCGCTCGTCGAGGCCCGCGCAGCGAAACGGCTGGAAGACAGGGCCGATGTGATCTTGGTCAGCTCGAAAACCTTGCAGGACGCGTATTCCGGCATGTTTCCGGACAAGCCCGTCATTTTGATCGAGCCGGCATGGCGGGCGGCAACGTCGCCGGTCGGGCGACCGGATCGGCCCGCCCAACGAATTGCCTATCTTGGCGCTCGCAGCCACATGGCCGATTTCAAGTTCCTGATACCGATCATAGACACCGTTCTGGACCGGCGATCGAATGCATACGTCACCGTATCCGGCGAGCATCCGATTCCTTCCTCGTGGCGCGGAAATCCCCGGATCGAAATCGTGAAGCCGATGACGTGGCGCCAATATCTGGTCTGGATGCGCGGACGGAAGTTCGACATCGGGCTGTATCCGCAAGTGGGCGGCCAATTCAATGCCGCCCGGTCGGAAAACAAACTGCTGGAATACGATCAGTTTGGCGCCGCCGTGGTCGCCTCGTCGCGATGGCGGGCCGCCGCCGCGCCGGCATCTCAAGACCGTTGCATGCTGCTCAATGACGCGCAGAATCCAGATGGGTACCCATGTGGTTCGAGGTTTGTA
>JBHHXR010000103.1:0-11722 GCA_046757205.1 Paracoccaceae bacterium | reverse complement strand
CGTCGGCCGAGACCTTGGTGACGGAACCGAGGATTTCCGGCGTCGTCCGCATGTCGAAGGTGGGGAAGCGCAGGCCGGCTTGCTGTCCGACATGCACCTGGTCGATATGGATCGCCGGGATGCGGCTGTTGATGACCAGCGGCGTGTCCTGCGGCACCACGTACATCAGCGGCTCGGCGGCGCGCACCACCGAGCGCAGGGCGTGCACCTTCATGCCGTAGATGAGGCCGGAGACCGGCGCCCGCACGTCCAGCCGCGACAGCGTTTCCAGTGCCGAGGCGCGTTTCTGGCGCAGCTCGATTTCCTTGAATTCCAGGTCGCGCAGGGCGGTGATCGCCTGCTCGCGGCGGTCCGACGTAAGGCGCAGGATCTGGATGTCGATCTCGGCGATCTGGCCGTTGTTCCGCGCCACCGAGGCCGTCAACTCGCCCTGCGCTCCCAGAAGCCGGGCTTCCTCGCGCTGCAGGTTGGTGACGCGGCTGGCCTGGATCAGGCCCTTCGCAAGCAGCGCCTGCGCGTCCTTCAGTTCCACCTTGATCAACTCCAGTTGCCGCTCGGTGGCGGCGATCTGCGCGTTGATCCCCTCGATCTGTTTCCTGAACTGGTCGCGCCGTTCGGCCAGCCGCGAGGCTTCGGATTGCAGCGACACGCGCCGGGCGTCGAACAGCCGGACCTGGCCGTCGACAAGCTCGGCCACCTTGGGGTCCGTCCTGGCGCGCAGAGCGATCTCGTCGTCGAAGGTCACGTGATCGCTGCCGTCGCGTTCGGCCTGCAGGCGGCCGCGGCGTGCGATGGTCTCGAAGAGCTGGCCCTCGGTGATCGCCAGACCGGTCTTCAGCAGCGTGCCGTCGAGCCGCAACAGCACGTCGCCGGCCTGCACGAAGTCGCCGTCTTCGACGTTGATCTCGCCGACCACGCCGCCGTCCGGGTGCTGGACGACCTGGCGGCTGCCTTCGACCTCGATCATGCCGGACGCCACCACGGCGCCGGAAATCCGCGCCACCGCCGACCAGCCGCCAAGCCCGGCGACCAGAACGACCAGAGCCAGGAAACCGGTGAGCAACAGCCTGCCCGTTTTCCATTTCTTGATCGGGGGAATGTCGCTCATTTTCGCGCCTCCGCGCCGATGGTGCCGGAAACCTGGGTGTAGTTGCGGACCTGTTCCTTCAGCACCTCGTCGCGCGGGCCGAACGCCTTGCGACGGCCGTCCTCGATCACCATGAGAAGCTCGCATTCGGCGATGGCGGCGGGGCGGTGGGCGATGATGATCACCGATTTGCCCTGCGATTTCATCCTTCGGATCGATTCGTTGAGCGCGTTGGAGCCGTGCGAGTCGAGATTCGAGTTCGGTTCGTCCAGCACCAGAAGCACCGGATCGCCGTAAAGAGCGCGGGCCAGCCCGATGCGCTGTTTCTGGCCTCCCGACAGCCGCCCGCCGCCGGCCGGAACCTTGGTGTCGTAGCCATCCGGCATTTTCAGGATGATGTCGTGCGCGCCGGCTTTCCTTGCCGCCTCGACGACCAGTGCCGGATCGGGCCGCGGCGCCAGGCGGGCGATGTTTTCCGCCACCGTCGCGTTGAACAGCGCCACGTCCTGCGGCAGGTAGCCGATATGCTCACCCAGTGCCTTGCCGCCGTACTGGTCGAGCGTCGCGCCGTCGAGACGGATTTCGCCGGCCGCCGGGCGCCATATGCCGGTGATCGCCCGGGCAAGCGAGGTCTTTCCCGCGCCGCTGGCGCCGATGATGCCGAGCGCGGTTCCGGGGAGCAGTTCGAAACTCATCATCCTCAGCGTCGCCATGTCCTCGCCCGGCGGAATGACCGAGACCTGCTGGACCACCAGATGCGCCTTCGGGCGCGGCAGCCTGGTGCGTTCCGGTTCGGGCGGCGTTGCCTGAAGAAGCCCGTTCAGGGAAATCCAGCCGTGCCGCGCCCGCTGGACGACCGGCCAGGCGCCGATGGCCTGTTCGATGGGCGCCAGCGCCCGGCCCAGCATGATCGATCCGGCGATCATCGCGCCGGCCGTCATCTCGCCCTTGAGCACCAGGAACGCGCCCATCGCCAGCATCGCCGATTGCAGGAAAAAGCGGAAGGTCTTCGACATGGAGCCGAACGTGCCGGTCTTGTCGCTGGTGGAAATCGTGGCCGCCAGCGAACGGTCGCGCGACGCGCGCCACCGGGCGATCGCGGCTTCGACCATGCCCAGGCCAAGCACGAGTTCGCTCTGGCTGCGGATGTCTTCCGCGAAAGCCTGGCTTTGCGCGGCGGCGACATTGGCGTCGCGCACCGGTTTGCTGGTCAGGAGCTGGTTGAACAGCGTGATCGCGACCAGAATCAGGCCGCCCATTACCGCGAGCCAGCCGAGCGCCGGGTGAAAGATGAAGATCGCGCCGTAGAAGAGCGGCACCCATGGGAGATCGAAGATCGCCAGCGCCACCGGCGAGGAGAGGAATCGCTGGATCGATTCCAGATCCTGCAAGCCGCTCAGCGGCCGTGACCGGGTTTCAGGGTGCAGCGAGCGCTCCAGCAAGGCCTTGAAGACACGCTGGTCGAGCTGTGACTGAAAGCTCGCCCCGACCCGCGCCGCCACGCGGCCGCGCACGTAATCCAGCACGCCCATGATAGCGAACAACGCGGTGACCAGCAGGAACAGCGCCAGCAGGGTTTCCTCGGACCGGCTGCTCAGTACCCGGTCATAGATCTGCAGCATGAACAACGGTCCGGTCAGCATCAGCATATTGACGAAAACGCTGAAAACACCGACGGAGACCAGCAGGCCGCGCCCGGATTTCAATACGGCGGACAGCTCCCCCGGGGCCTGGGCGGCCCGACGGCGAAATCTCATGAACTTGCCTCGATATCTGTTGTTGGCCGCAGTCTAGTCCGTGAATCGCGACAATGAAACGGCACCGGTGAATTTCGCATGAAAGAAGGAGCGATTTTGCGCCTAACCGGGATCGTTCCGACACGATATCGGCGCGATTCAGCGTATCCGCCGCCGTGCTCGGCGGTGTCAGGCGGGATTTCCGGCCGCAACCTACGGCGCGCCCGGCTGTTTTCCGCCGGCGGCGGCAGTAATGGCATCGGCGGATTCCCTGACCCGTTCGCCGAGCCGGGCGGCCTCTTCGTCGGGCAGCCGGACGGTCGGCCCCGATATCGAGACGCCGGCCACGGCCTCGCCGAATTCGTTGAAGATCGGCGCCGCGATGCAGCGCATGCCGCTGGTCCGTTCCTCGTCATCGAGCGACCAGCCACGCGAGCGTACCGCCGTGAGATCGCGGCGCAGGGCCTCGGCGTTGGTTATTGTCTTGGTGGTAAAGGCCTCAAGCCCCTGGCGCGCAAGAATGGCGTCCACGGCCTGGTCAGGGAAATACGCCATCAGCGCCTTGCCAATGCCCGAAGCATGTATCGGGCCGCGTGTGCCGGGACGGAAGAATGCGCGTATGTGATCGCGCGATTCGACCTGGCTGAGGAAAACGACGTCCGCGCCGTCGGCGATCGCAAGATTGGCCGTTTCGCCGGTATCGAGCATGAGTTGGCGCATGACGGGGCGGGCGCGTTCCACGACATCGGCTCGTTTCAGGAAGGCACTTCCTATGCGGAACGCTTCCGGTCCGACGAACCAGAGCTGGAGGTCTTCCTGGAACTCGACCATGTGCTGCAACTGATAGGTCGTCAGGATACGGTATACGGTGGCCGGCGCCTGCCCGGATGCCTCGGCGATTTCGGTCAGCGACAATCCATCGGCAGCCGCCAGCACCTTGAGTATCCCGACCGCGCGATCCAGCGACTGAATACGGTTGGCGCCGGGCTGAACGTTGAATCCGCGCGGACGGCCGCGCAGGCGCTTGTGGTCTGATTCCATGCCTTCCCCGTTTCCCGTTGACACTCACTGGACGTGACAAGAGTTCAACCAAAATAATATTTCACCAAGCGAAAAATACAACGCTTTGATTTTATGCAAGAAAACAGCAAATGTGTAAAGTGAAAAATTATTTCAAAAAAATTGCGATGTCCTTGCGCGACCTGTAAATTGCGAAGTGCAAGCCCGCAGCCGCGAATCGGAGGCCAGCCATGTCCACGCAAAACCCGGTGTTCATACCCGGTCCCACCAACATCCCCGACAGCCTGCGCCGCGCCATCGACGTTCCGACCGTCGACCACCGCTCTCAGAGCTTTGTTGCCTTGTTCAAGCCGGTATTCGGCAAGCTGAAGCGCGTGCTGAAGACCGAGACCGGCGAGGTCCTGGTGTTTCCCGCCACCGGCACCGGCGGGTGGGAGGCGGCGATCACCAACACGCTGTCGCCGGGCGACCGCATTCTCGCGGCGCGCAACGGCATGTTCTCGCAGCGCTGGATCGAAATGTGCCGCCGCCACGGCCTGATCGTCGAGGTCATCGAGGCGGAATGGGGCGCCGGCGCGCCGGCCGGCCGCTACAAGGACGCGCTCGCCGCCGACACCGGCCGCGACATCAAGGCGGTCCTCGTCACCCACAACGAAACCGCTACCGGCGTGCGCAGCGACGTTGCCGCGATCCGCCGCGCGCTGGACGCCACCAGGCATCCCGCGCTCTTGCTGGTCGATGGCGTCAGTTCCATCGCCTCGATGGATTTCCGCATGGACGAGTGGGGCGTCGATATCGCCGTCACCGGCAGCCAGAAGGGTTTCATGCTGCCGCCGGGACTTGCCATCCTCGGCATCAGCCGGAAGGCGCTGGCGGCGATGGAAAGCGCGCAATGTGCGCGCTGCTTCTTCGATTTCCGCGACATGGCCAAGGCCAATGCCGGCGGCGGCTACCCCTACACGCCGCCGGTCAACCTGATCTGCGGCCTGTCGGCGGCGCTCGACATGCTGCTGGAGGAGGGGCTGGAGAACGTCTTCGCACGGCATTTCCGCATTGCCGAAGGGATACGCCGGGCGGTCAGCGCCTGGGGGCTGGACCTGTGTGCGCAATCGCCCGATCTCTATTCCGATACCGTCAGCGCGGTTCGCGTGCCCGAAGGCTTTGACGGTACGCTGTTCGTCACCCATGCGGCCGAGAAATACGGCGTCGCCTTCGGTGTCGGACTGGGCGAGGTTGCCGGCAAGGTGTTCCGCATCGGCCATCTGGGCAGCATGACCGACGTCATGGCGCTGTCGGGCATAGCCACGGCGGAGATGGTCATGGCCGATCTCGGCTTTCCTGTTACCCTTGGGTCGGGCGTCGCGGCGGCGCAGCAATACTACCGCGAAACCGCCGGACACAGCGCGGCGAGGGCGGCCTGACATGAAGGACCACGACATGTACATCCCGACCTTCGGCGACGTGCAGGCTGCTCATGACCGGATACGGCCCCATGTCCACCGCACGCCGGTCCTTACCTCGACATTCTTCAACGGCCTGACCGGGGCGGAGCTGTTCTTCAAGTGCGAGAATTTCCAGAAGGCCGGTGCCTTCAAGGCGCGCGGTGCATCGAACGCGGTGTTCGGCCTGGACGAGGAAACCGCGAAAAAGGGCGTCGCCACCCACTCGTCCGGCAATCACGGCCTGTCGCTGAGCTATGCCGCCGGGCGGCGCGGGATACCGGTGACGGTCGTGATGCCGCGCACCGCGCCCGACGCCAAGAAAGCGGCGGTGAAGGGCTACGGCGGCCGCGTCGTGGAATGCGAGCCGAGCACGTCGTCGCGCGAGGCGGTATTCGCCGAGGTGGTCGCCGAGACCGGCGCCGATTTCGTGCACCCGTACAACGACCCGCGCGTGATCGCCGGGCAGGCGACCTGTTCGCGCGAGCTTTTGGAGCAGACCGGCGGCCTCGACGCGGTAATCGCGCCCATTGGCGGTGGCGGCATGGTTTCGGGCACCTGCCTGACGCTGTCCAACGTCGCGCCGGACACCAAGATCTACGCCGCCGAGCCGCTCAACGCCGACGACGCGGCGCGCAGCTTCCGCGCCGGCCACATCATCGCCGACGACGCGCCGCAGACGGTGGCCGACGGGCTCAAGGTGCCGCTCAAGGAACTCACCTGGCATTTCGTCTCCCACCACGTCACAGACATCCTGACCGCGACCGAGGAAGAAATCGTCGAGGCCATGCGGCTGACCTGGCAACGCATGAAGATCGTCATGGAACCGTCGAGCGCGGTGCCGCTGGCGACCATACTGAAAAACAGGGACGTCTTCGCCGGCAAGCGCGTCGGCGTCATCGTCACCGGCGGCAACGTCGATCTGGACAAGCTTCCCTGGATGCAGGGCTGAGGAGGAAACCCATGAACAAGATCACGACATTCGAGAACCACGAGGTTGGCTACGACATTCCCGCCACGCCGGGCATGGACGAGGCGGATATCCAGACCCCCTGCCTCGTGCTCGATCTGGACGCGCTGGAACGCAACATCGCCAAGATGGGCGATTACGCCAAGGCGCACGGCATGCGCCACCGGGTGCATGGCAAGATGCACAAGTCGGTCGACGTGGCGAAGCTGCAGGAACGGCTCGGCGGCGCGGTCGGCGTGTGCTGCCAGAAGGTCAGCGAGGCGGAGGTGTTCGTGCGCGGCGGCATCAAGGATGTACTGGTTTCCAACCAGGTCCGCGATCCGCTGAAGATCGACCGGCTGGCGCGGCTGCCGAAACTGGGCTCGCGGATCATCGTCTGCGTCGACGACCTGGCCAACGTGGCCGAGTTGTCCGCGGCCACGCAGGAGCACGGCACCGAGCTTGAATGCTTCGTCGAGATCGACTGCGGCGCCGGGCGCTGCGGCGTGACCACGACGGAGGCGGTGGTGGAGATCGCCCAGGCGATCGACGCCGCGCCGGGGCTGAAATTCACCGGCATTCAGGCCTATCAGGGCGCCATGCAGCATCTCGACGCCTATGCCGACCGCAAGGCCAAGCTCGACGCGGCGATCGCCATGGTCGCCGATGCGGTCGACGGGCTGAAGGCCGTGGGCCTGGCGCCCGAACTGGTCAGCGGCGGCGGCACCGGTTCCTACTATTTCGAAAGCAATTCGGGCGTCTTCAACGAGCTGCAATGCGGCTCCTACGCCTTCATGGACGCCGACTACGGCCGCATCCTCGACGAGAACGGCAAGCGCATCGACCAGGGCGAATGGGAGAATGCGCTGTTCATCCTGACCGGCGTGATGAGCCACGCCAAGCCCGACAAGGCGATCTGCGACGCCGGCCTGAAGGCGCAGAGCGTGGATTCCGGCCTGCCCTTCGTCTACGGCCGCACGGATGTCGAATACATCAAGTGCTCCGACGAGCATGGCGTGATTTCCGACCCCGACGGTGCGCTGAAGGTCAACGACAAGCTGAAGCTGGTGCCGGGGCATTGCGACCCGACCTGCAACGTGCACGACTGGTATGTCGGTGTGCGAAACGGCAAGGTCGAGTGCCTGTGGCCGGTTTCGGCACGCGGCAAGGCATACTGAATCCGCTACCGCAGGGAGACAAGGCATGCTGATCGTCCCGGAAGAAACCGTACAGAAAATCGTCACCGCCGAAGATGCCTACGCCTCGGTGGAAGCCGTATTCGGCGCCATGGCGCGCGGCGATGCGTACAATTTCCCGGTGATCCGCGAAGCGATCGGCCATGCCGATGCGCTCTACGGGTTCAAGTCGGGGTTTGACCGGGCCGGCGGCGCTCTGGGGCTGAAATCCGGCGGCTACTGGCCGCACAACATGGAAAAGGGGCTGTCCAATCACCAGTCCACGGTGATCCTGTTCGACCCCGACACCGGCCGGCCCCGGGCGTTGGTCGGCGGCAATTATCTGACCGCCATACGCACCGCCGCCGCCAGTTCGATCTCGATCCAGTATCTTGCGCGGAAGGATGCGAAGGTCCTCGGCATGGTCGGCGCCGGGCATCAGGCGGCGTTCCAGCTCCGCGCCGCCGCCGCGCAGAGGGACTTCGAGCGGGTGGTGGCGTGGAACTACCATCCCGACATGCTGCCGAAACTGGGCGAGGTGGCGGCCGGGCTTGGCCTGCCGTTCGAGGCGGTGGACAAGCCCGACCTGTGCGCGCAGGCCGACGTCATCATCACCATCACCTCGTCCTTCGAGCCGATCCTGAAAGCCGGGTGGATCACCCCCGGCACGCACCTCGCCTGCATGGGCACCGACACCAGGGGCAAGCAGGAAGTCGAGGCCGACGTGCTGGTCCGCGCCAGCGTCTTTACCGACGAGGTGGCGCAGTCCACCAGCCTCGGCGAGGCGCAGCACGCCACCGCCGAAGGCCTGATAGCGCCGGAGGACATCACCCCCATCGGCGAGGTCATCAACGGCACCCATCACGGGCGGGTCTCCGACGACCAGATCACGCTGTTCGACGGCACCGGCGTCGGGCTGCAGGACCTCGCCGTGGCCCAGGCGGCGGCGCGCAAGGCCGAGGCGCAGGGGCTGGCGGCGACGGTCGAGGTGTAGACGGCGCGCGGGTGCAGTGCAGCCGGTTGTCGGACCCCGGCCGCCGCGGCCGGGTCCCTGCCCCTGCCGCCCTGCGAAAGCCGGCGCCGCCGCAAACCGCTTGCAGTCGGCCGCAAAGACGCGTAAATCCGCCCCGGCGTCGGAGTGTAGCTCAGCCTGGTAGAGCACTGTCTTCGGGAGGCAGGGGCCGTGAGTTCGAATCTCGCCACTCCGACCAAATAAAAAAATTACCTACTTGGAGCTCCAGGCCTCGCTTCAAGAGAATTGTCTCGTATTTGTCTCGGTGAAAAGGGTGATTCCAGGCGGAATCCGGAGCTTTGGACCGATATGAAATCTCTTGAACCATCCCGTATAAAATCCACTCCCTTCGGCATAGCCGACATTGGTGCAATCCGCAGAGATTGCCCGCAGAGAGCCCACACCAGCCTTTTTTAGTTGGTACTTGTTCGTGCGCGCAGTACAACTGTCAGCATCCAGAACGCACCGGACCAGGTCTGGCCTGGCAGGGCACAATCCAATCTAGCTGCGTGTCGTCAGGAAAAGCGCAATTAGTCCCCCAGAACGGCGCTGACCGCCGAGGCGGTTTTTTCGACGACTTCGTCTGCCTCTTCCTTGGACAGGCAGAGGGGCGGCGCAAAGCCCAGGATGTCGCCCTGTGGCATCGCCCGTGCGATAACGCCCTGGTCCAGGAGCGCCGCCGCGATCTGGGGACCGATCTTGTCGCCCGGGTCAAAGAACGTGCCGGTATCACGGTTCTTCACGAATTCCACAGCGCAGAGCATCCCTTCGCCGCGGATGTCGCCAACGTGGGCGTGGTCCCCGAGTGCATCCTGCATGGCGGTGTTCAGATGGGCCCCGACGCGTCCGGCGTTTTCAACCAAACCAAGGTCGTCGATCAGCTTCAGGTTCGCGACACCCGCAGCGGCACCTATGGGATGCGCAGAATAGGTCCAGCCGTGGCCTATCGGGCCGTTTTCGTCCGTCCCCTGTTCGAGCACCGCCCATAACTTGTCGGACACGATAGAGCCAGACAGCGGCGCATAGGCCGAGGTCAGACCCTTGGCGATGGTGATGATGTCGGGTTTGATCCCATAGTGATCCGACCCGAACATCGAGCCCAGACGTCCAAAGCCGGTCACCACTTCATCCGCGATCAGAAGTATGTCGTGGCGGTCCAGGACTTCCTGGATCGCGGCCCAGTAACCTTCCGGCGGCGGCACGATCCCCCCGGTGCCCAGCACCGGTTCGCCGATGAAGGCGGCGACGGTTTCCGGACCCTCGCGCAGGATCAGCTCTTCCAACTCGGCGGCGCACCAGGCAGAAAAGGCCGCCTCGCTCATATCCCGTTCGGGGCGGCGGAAGTAATAAGGCGCCTCGGTATGGATCACCTGGGCAAGCGGCAGGTCGAACTTCTTGTGGAACAGCTCCAGCCCGGTTAGCGATCCGGTCATCAGGCCGGACCCGTGATAGCCACGCCAGCGCGAGATGATTTTCTTTTTCTCAGGCCGCCCCAGGATGTTGTTATAGTACCAAACCAATTTGATGTTGGTTTCGTTGGCATCTGATCCGGACAGCCCGAAATAAACCTTGGACATGTGGTCCGGCGCGCGGTCCAGGACCATTTTGGCCAGCGTGATCGAAGCTTCCGTGCCATGTCCGACGTAAGCGTGATAGTACGCCAGTTCCTTCGCTTGGGTCGCGATGGCTTCGGCAATCTCCGGTCGCCCGTAGCCGACGTTCACGCAGTAGAGCCCAGCGAAAGCATCCAGCAGCCGGTTTCCGTCGCGGTCCTCGATGTGACTGCCAGAGCCACCCGTCACAATGCGCGAGGGGGCTTCCCCGCGCGCGTGTTGGGCCAGATGGGTCGAGGGATGAAAGAAATTCTCGCGATCCCAGGCGTCGAGTTGATCGTTTTTCAGCATTGGTTGGTCCCTCTTTTCTCTAGCCCCAATCGCGGCAGACGTATTTGACTTCCATAAACTCTTCCATTCCCATTCGGGCGCCCTCGCGGCCGAGACCGGACTGCTTGGTGCCGCCAAACGGTATCGGCGCACCCGTCACCTTCGTGCGGTTGACCGCGACCATGCCGTATTGCAGCGCGCGGCTGACCCGGTAGATGCGGCGTGGGTCCTGACTGTGAAGGTAGGCGACGAGCCCGTATTCGGTGTCATTGGCGCGGGCAATGACCTCTTCTTCGCTGTCAAATGGGGTGATCGGCGCGACGGGTCCGAAAGTTTCTTCGCACATGATCGCCGCAGAATCCGGCACATCCGTCAAAACGGTCGCCTCATAGAACAACCGGCCCAGCGTGCTGCGTTTGCCACCACAGGCCAATGTCGCACCCTGATCCAACGCGTCGGCGACGTGTTCTTCCTGTTTTGCCACGGCCGCCTCGTTTATCAGCGGCCCCAGATCGCAATCGTCCATACCGTGGCCCAGGGTCAGCGCCTTTGTGGCTTTGACAAACCGGTCGCAGAAATCGGCATAGATTTCGCGTTCGACGTAAATCCGGTTGGCGCCGAGGCAATCCTGGCCCGAGGTCGCAAATTTGGCCTTGATGGTTTCTGCCACCGCATGGTCCAGATCGGCCCCCTTGAACACGATGACCGGGGCGTGACCGCCCAGTTCCATGACCAGCCGTTTTACCGTGGCCGCGCTTTCGCGATAGAGCAGGCGCCCAACCTCGGTCGATCCGGTGAAGGACAATGCACGTACGCGCGCATCTGCCGTCCACGGAGGAACAACGGTTGATGCCTTGCCGGTAACCACATTGAACACACCCGCCGGAACGCCGGCACGTTCGGCCAGTTCGGCCAGCACTGTGCCCGAGAACGGCGTTTCCGACGAGGGATGTGCCACGATCGTGCATCCGGCGGCCAGCGCGGCCGCTGCCTTGCGCGTCATCATGGCGGTAGGGAAGTTCCACGGTGTGATCAGGGCCACGACGCCCACCGGTTCCAGCCAGACCTCGACCTCAGCGTCCGGCAGATGGCTGGTGACGCCCTCGATATTCGGGCGCTTGGCTTCTTCGGCATAGTATTCGACAAAACTTGCGGCGTAGTCGATCTCACCCCGCGCCTCCGATAACGGTTTGCCCTGCTCGGCCACCATGATCCGCGCCAGGTCTTCCTTGTTTTCGATCAAGAGTTCGAACCAGCGGCGCAGGATGGCAGACCGCTCCTGCGGAAGCCGCCCTGACCAGGACGGAAAAGCGTCTTGCGCGGCGTCGACCGCGGCTGCGCTGTGTTCGGAGTCAAGGCGCGCCGCCTCGCCCACCGTTGATCCATCGGCCGGGTGGGTAATGGCAAGCGTCGCGTCGTCT
>JBHHXR010000102.1:0-11728 GCA_046757205.1 Paracoccaceae bacterium | reverse complement strand
CGTCGACGTTTGTTGCCGACCCGGTGAGGCGCAACTGACCGGTCGCCTGGTCGGTGATCAGGTTGATGTCGGCAAGCGTCGCCGAGATTTCCAGATCCGCCCCGGCCGAGCTTATGGTTCCGGAAGACGAAAATTCAATCTGATCGTTGGAAAGGCGGAATCCGTCGGTTGTCAGGCCCTTCTCGCTGCGCGCCAGCCGCCCCCTCAGACTGGTGTGACCGACGAGCAGCGGGTCGAGGCGGGCCTTGTCGAAGCGCAGATCATCCGCCATGCCGTCGAGCACAAGATCGAAAATCCCGGAAAGAGGTTCGTACCGGCCGCTTGCGTCGAGCGTGAGAGCCCCGGACAGGCTGCGATTGGCCAGACGCGAAAACGGCGCGATGCTGCGCGTCGCCAGATGCAGATTGCCGTCGAGAACGACGCCCCGGATGTTACCGTCGGCGGCGATCTTGAAGTTGTTCCCGGCAATCCTCGCCATGCGGATCACCACCGGAGTTCCGGCGCTCCAGGCCCCTTCCGCCGCCAGTTCCAGGCGCCTGCCCAGGGCATCGGCAATTTCCGGTCTCGAAGACGTTATTGCGTTGGCCTCGCCGGCCATGTTGAAGGCGATCGTGCGGTTTTTCGGGTCGGAAAGACCGCGCGCGATACCTTTCAGATTCAGATCGACCGTGCCGAGCGAAAACTCCGGGGTCTCGAACCCGCGGACGAAAAGCCGTCCTTTCCAGTCTTCCGCGCCTGCCATGCCATAGGCCAGATCGAATTGCGCCGAGGAAACCAGTACCTGTCCACCGCCAACCGGCAACGGGGTCTTCCCGCCGTTGTCCTTGAGGCTCGAACTGAGCAGCAGGCTTTCGGGAAATCCGTCGCCCGACACCGTCAGCGACCCCTTCAGGTCCAACGCCGAACTCGTCACGGAAAACCTGTCGATCCGAATGCCCCCGCCGGCGCGGGTAGAGCCCTGCGCGGCCAGGTCACTGCGCTCGCCAAAGAACGGCGCGACTTCCGGCGAGACCACGCCCTGCAATCGCGCCAGAAGGGCGAGGTCGAAGGCTATCAGGCCATCATCCATGCCGCGAAATTTCGCGGAACCGTCGACGACCCGCCGGTCTCCCAGATCCACCGTCATTCCAAGGTCAAGATCGTGCACCGGTCCTGAACCGTTGAGCCGCAGCGCCACCGGAGGTCTGCCGGGCAAACCGAGCAGATTGGCCGCAATGCCGTTTTCCGCTTCATCCAGACTGACGTCGAGATCGAGGGTCTCCGTTTCATTGGAAAACGCCGCCGACAGATGCAGGCGCCCTCCTGCACCGGACAGATCCGTGGCATCGAACGCCGCGCTCAGCTCTCCGCCGTCAAGCGAAAACGCGCCTGTGGCGCCCAAATGGGTCTCTAGACCGAAAACCGAGGCGGCGATCTCGACAGACCCGATATCCAGGCGCGACAGGTTCACCGCCAACGGAAGGTCTGGCAGCCGGAACCGGGTTGCCTCCGGTTTCGGAAGGCCCGGTTGCGCCGGATCGGGACGGCGGGCGATGATGATCCGCTCGGCAGCCAGACGGTCGATATCGAGCCGTCCGGTCATCAGTTGCGCGCGGCGCCAGGAAATGCTGGCATTGACGATTCTCAACCATACGCCCCGGGTGTCGGCGATGGTGATTTCCGCGACGCGCGCGTCGGAAGACAGCAGCCCGTCGATGCCGCTCAGCCGGATCTGGCGGGTCTCCGACGAAAGCTGATCTTCGAGCAGTTTGACGATAAACGAATTGTCGTCGTCGCCGGATTCCTGTGCATTGGCCCAGGCCAGCCCGCCCACCAAAGCGAAAAAAAGGACGATCCAGCGCATCAGAAAGCCTGTCCGATCCCGATGTAAATTCCGAAGTTCGGATCAACCTTGCTCCGGTTCAGCGGAAAGGCCAGATCGAAGCGAATGGGTCCCAGCAAAGTGTAATACCGAACTCCAAGCCCGGCACCATAGAGCAGATCGCGGTCAAAAGCAAAAATGCTGTCGGTTGTCACCACCCCGAAATCGGTGAACGCGGCGGCGCCGAAGCGCTCGCTCATGCGCCTGCGGATTTCCAGACTGCCTTCGATGAGCGACCGGCCGCCGACCACGTTTCCGCCGGCAGTCGTTACACCGATGCCATTGAACGCGTAACCCCTGATCGAATTTCCGCCGCCGGCGAAGAAGAGGCTGTCCGGCGCGGTCTGGTTGATCGTCGAACCGAAGAACGTGCCCAGTTTCAGGCGGCCGGCAATCACCAACGAGTCGTCGTCCGAAAGGCTTCGGTAAGCCCGCCCCTCGAGCGTGCTCCGCAGCCCGATGTTCCCAAACTCGAACTCGTAAGTCGGTTTGATCTCGGCTTTGAGGAAATATCCGGTAGCGGGATCGGTCCTGCTGTCCCGTCGGTCCAGCGTGACCGATCCGAGAAACCCGAATGTCGCGAAGTCGCGGGTTCCGAGATCGTCCTCGAATTGCGAACGGCTGACGTGGGCGCTGAAATCCCCCGACAGCCGCGGAGAGAAAACCCGGCTGACGCCGATTTCTCCGGTCACCGAGGTTTGACGGAACGTGTCGAACGTCGCGCGCTCGCCGTCAACACGGAAAAACAGGTCCGTGTCGGGCGTAAATGTGCCCGGGAAAGTCAGGCTCGCACCCAGAAAATAGTCGTAGGTATCGGGCGCATCCACGCTGTCGATGCCCGACACCTTGGCGTCGAACCGCAACCGTTCGGCGTGCCGGTTCAGGTTCCTGTGCATCCAGAAAGCCTCGACACCGAGACCGTCGATGCTGGAGAGCGATGCGCCGATGCCGATGCGCCGCGGCTTGCGGTCACTGAGGTCGAAAACAATCGGTATCTGGCCGTCCGCGACATGATCGGCATCCTCGCGGACGACCACCGAACCGAACACGCCAAGCCGCGCGAACCGGTCTTTGGCCGCCTTGACGTTATCGGGGTCGTACTCCGTCCCGCGTGGTATATCAGCCATGTAAACAAGGTACTTGCTGTCGAGATTGTCACTGCCGCGAATGACCGCCCGGCCGAAATTCAGCCTCGGTCCGGGGTTCAGCAGTATCGCCGCATCTATCCGATTGGTCGCGTGATCGGCAATGACGCGGGTATCGGCCACGTCCGCCAGCGCGTGGCCTTGTTGGCGCCACGCCTCGATGCTCAGATCCTGGGCGTTTCGGATGACCTCGGCGAAGGCCACTTCACCGGCGCGGAATCCTTCGTCCTCGGGCGTCGGGACATAGTCGTCGCCTTCCAGTGAGCGTGTTGCCCGTGGCAGGATTCTCAGATCCCCGAAGGTGAATATGCCACCGGGGTTGATCGTTATCACCACGTCCGTCGGGTCGGGCAGGCGATCGACCGGCGATATGGCGGCGGCCTCGCGGCCGGCAAGCCGGATGCTCACCGAACCGCCGTACCGGCCCTGGTCGAACAGCGCCGACAAGATCTGCGCGTAGTCGCGATGCGCCATCCGGATCAGGCCCGCGCTGCCCGATGTCGGCCTTCCGGACCGGGTGAACAGGGCGGACGCATCGCGAAGCTTCCTGGCCACCGGCGACTTGCCCTCGATGCCGACGACGCGGAAACTGATCGTGTAACGGTGCGGATCAATAACCGCCGGGACCTTCGATCCGTCGCCAAACGAAAAACCAAGAAATTCGTAGGCTTCTGCGGTCCGAATGCCGCCACACGCACAGAACAGCGCGGCCAAAACCGCCAGGCGACCGAGCTTCAGGAATCCGGAAATCACTCGCAAACCAGCCTCATCAATCGGCAAACGCATTTCGACGCCGCGCCGACTGCAGTTCGTTTTACTGGCGTATACTATGCATCACCAGCTTGGCGCACAATGAAAATGGATCAAAGTAGAAGTTGTCTAGAACCTGTCGCGCATGGAAAACCACAACATCGCAAGGACAAGAAGCGGCCAGCGCAACCGCTGACCGCCGGGGAAGCGCGGCGTCGGAACGCTTTCCAGGACCTCGAAATCGGCGGGCCGTCCGTCGATCAGATCGGCGATTACCCTCCCGGCGAGGGTTGCCATCGCCACGCCGTGCCCGGAATAGCCCGACGCGCTGACAATTCCGGCTTCCGGCCGCGCGAAATGCGGCATCCGGCTGCGGGTAATGGCCAGCGTTCCGCCCCATGCAAACTCGATTTCGGTACCCTCGAGCTGCGGAAAAACCTCGAGCATCGGGCGCTGCGCCTTTGAGCGGATATCCGCCGGAAACCGGTATCCGTAGCTTTCGCCACCACCGAACAGCAGCCGGTTGTCGGCCGATAGACGGTAGTAGTTGACCACGAATTTCGAATCGGCGACGGCGACGTCGTCGCGGATCAGTTCGCGTGCCAGCTCCTTGCCCAGCGGTCTTGTCGCGACGATGAAATTGTTGATCGGCATGACACGCGACGACACTTCCGTATCCAGCCCGCCGAGATAACCGTTGCAGGCGAGAACCACATGCCGTGCGTTGACGGTGCCGGCCCCGGCTCGCACCATTGGCCGCTCTCCGGGCACGACTTCGGCCACCGGGCTGCGCTCGAAAATCCGCGCCCCCGCCGCCGCCGCCGCCGACGCCAGGCCGAGCGCGTAGTTCAACGGATGCAGATGGGCCGCCGACATGTCGAGCGCGCCGCCGTAATAGACCCTCGTGCCAAGGGCCGCCGCGATTTCATCGCGCTCCAGGAGACGCACTGCCATGTGGCCGTAAACGTTGCGCAGATGCGCGACCTCGTCCCTCGTATGCCGGAAGTCGCCCGGTGACAGATCGGCGTGCAGGACGCCGTCCCTGAGATCGCAGGCAATGTGGTGGCGGGCGACCAGATCGCGGACAAGCTGCACCGCGTCCACGGCAAGCCGCCAGAGATGCGCGGCGTCGCGGTTTCCCACCAGCTTTTCCAGGACGCGCTGCGATGTCCGCTGGCCGCTTGCCCCCTGACCGCCGTTGCGCCCCGAAGCACCCCACCCGGCGCGGTGCGCCTCCAGCAGCACGACGTCGTGGCCGCGCTCGGCAAGGTGCAGCGCCGCCGAGAGCCCGGTAAAGCCGCCGCCGACGACGCAGATCTCGCATTCCGTGTCGGTGTCGAGGCCAGGGAATGCCTCGGCGCGATTGGCCGTGGCGGAATAGTAGGAATCCGGGTATTCGCCCGGCCGGTCATTCGCGTAAAGCAGGTCCATCAGACATTCAACAACAGGTGCTCGCGTTCCCAGGGGCTGATGACACGCAGGAATTCCTCGACTTCCAGGCGCTTGATCGCATTGTAGATATCGCAGAATTCACCGCCCAGAATGTCCTTGACGGCCGGATATTCGTCGAAATATTCGACACCTTCCAGAAGACCGCGCGGCAGCGCACGCGGCAGGTCGTAGGCCTGCCCGTCCACCGCGGCGCGCGGGTCGATGCGTTCGCGCAGGCCCTGCAGGCCGCAGGCCAGCGACGCGGCGATGGCGATGTAGGGGTTGCAGTCCATGCCGATCACCCGGTTCTCGACGCGCCGCGCCTCGGGCGAGGAGATCGGTACCCGCAGGCCGGTGGTCCGGTTGTCGGCGCCCCATTCCAGGTTGATCGGCGCCGAGCCGGACGCCACGAAGCGGCGGTAGGAATTCACATAGGGCGCCAGCATGGATATCACGGTCGGCAGATAGCGCTGCTGACCGGACAGGAACCAGTAGAACTGCGGCGTCGGCTGGTCGTCGGGACCGTTGAAGACGTTCTTGCCGGTTCCGATGTCGACCACGCTCTGGTGCAGGTGCATGGCGCTGCCGGGTTCTTCCCGCATCGGCTTGGCCATGAAGGTGGCGAAACAGTCGTGCAGAAGCGCCGCCTCGCGGATGGTCCGCTTGAAGAAGAAAACCTGGTCGGCCAGCGCCAGCGGATCGCCGTGCACGAAATTGATCTCCAGCTGCCCGGCGCCGCCTTCCTGGATGATGGTGTCGATCTCCACGCCCTGCGCCTCGGCGAAATCGTAAATGTGGTCGATGACCGGGCCGTATTCGTCGACCGCCGACATCGAATAGGCCTGCCTGGAGGCGGCGCGGCGCCCGGTGCGCCCCATCGGCGGCTCGATCGGCTGGTCCGGATCCGTGTTCGGCTTGGTGAGATAGAATTCCATCTCGGGTGCCACCACCGGGCGCCAGCCCTCGCGGGCGTATTCCGCGATCACCCGGCGCAGCACGTTGCGCGGCGCGACTGGAACCGGTTTTCCGTCGGTGTCATTGATGTCGTGGATGACCTGAAGCGTCACGTCGGAGGCCCACGGAGATGCCGCCGCCGCCGAGAAATCGGGCGTGAGCGCCATGTCCGATTCGACCTCGAACCGGTCTTCCCCCATCTCGATATAGTCACCCGCTATGGTCTGGCAGAATATCGAGAGCGGCAGGAAGAGCCTGTCTCCGCGGGCGAATTTCGTCGCCGGCATGGCCTTGCCGCGGGATATCCCGGCAATGTCGGCGACGACGCATTCGACCTCCTCGATGCGGCGTCCGCCCAGCCAGTCCTGAAATGCCCGCGGCAGGCGGGCGATCCAATCGCCTTCATCATCCTTCGCCATTCCAACTGCCCCTACAAGCGCCCGACCGCCGTACCTTCCGCGCCTTTCGCCCGGGCGAGAAGACACAACCAGTCATGCGCGATGGTTGCGGCCGCGATGGCCGTTATTTCGGCGTGGTCATAGGGCGGCGAGACCTCCACCACGTCCATTCCCGCAAGATTAAGCCCGTCGAGCCCGCGGATCAACTCCAGCACCTGCCAACTTGCAAGCCCGCCCGCCACCGGCGTTCCCGTTCCCGGCGCGAAGGCCGGGTCAAGACCGTCTATGTCGACCGAAAGGTAGACCGGGGCGCCGCCGGCCCGGTCCCCGACCACCTGAAGGGCGGCCTCGATGCCGTTGCGGTGCACCCAAGGCGCGCTGAGAATCTCGAAACCGAAATCACTATCGTTGAAGGTTCTCAGCCCGATCTGCGTCGAGCGCGCCGTATCGACGATGCCCTCCGACGATGCGCGGGCGAACATGGTTCCGTGATCGAGTCTCGTGCCGTCGTCGGCCCACGTATCGCAATGCGCGTCGATCTGGACCAGCGCCAACGGCCCCAGCGCCTGCGCGTGCGCCCGCAGCAGCGGATAGGACACGAAATGGTCGCCGCCCAGCGACAGGCATTTCGCCCCGGACCCGATGATCCCGGCGGCGTGCGTCTCGATCGAAGCCGCCACCGTGTCAGGTTTGTGGGGGTCGATGAAACAGTCGCCGAAATCGACGACCGAAAGCGTCTCGAACGGATCGAAACCAAAGGGAAACGCCTTGAGTTCCGCCAGTTGCACCGAAGCCGCCCGGATCGCGCGCGGACCGAGCCGGCATCCGGGCCGGTAGGTCACGGCGCCGTCATAGGGGATGCCGGTGACGGCGACGTCGACACCGGCGAGATCGCGCGTGTACCTGCGGCGCAGGAAACTCAGTGCGCCGCCGTAGGTCATCTCCGGCCACCGCCCGGTGATCCCCTGCTTGCGAAATGTCTGATCGCCCTTTTTCATCGCCTCGGCCTCATCTGCCATGCGGCGATGCCGACACCGCAGGCCACGAACAGGATTATCAGCGTGGCCAGCGCGTTGATATCGGGGCTGACGCCCAGACGAACCTTGGAAAATATCACCATCGGAAGCGTCGATGACCCCGGCCCGGACACGAAACTGGCGACAACGAGATCGTCGAGCGAAAGCGTAAACGCCAGCAACCATCCGGAGATCAGCGCCGGCGAAATCACCGGCAACGTGATGTCGAAGAATACCCGAAAAGGCGTCGCGCCGAGGTCTTCCGCGGCTTCTTCTATGGAATTGTCCATGCTCGCCAGTCGCGACTGCACGACAACGGCGACATAGGCCATGCAGAACGTCGCGTGCGATATGATGATCGTCGTCATGCGCCGCCCGGCCGGCCAGCCGACCACGCGCTCCATCGCCACAAAGAGCAGCAGCAGCGACAGCCCGGTGATCACGTCGGGCATCACCAGCGGCGCCGTCACCATTCCGGTCAGCAATCCCTTCGTGCGGAAGCGCGGGAAGCGGGTGAGAACCAGCGCCGCCAGGGTTCCGAGAACGGTTCCCAGCGTCGCACTGATCATGGCGATCTTCAGGCTTATCCAGGCGGCGCCGAGTATCTGTTCGTTGTGCAGGAGCGACACGTACCACTTGGTCGAAAATCCGGCCCAGACCGTGACCAGCTTGGATTCGTTGAAACTGAAGATGATCAGCGAAAGAATCGGCGCATACAGAAACACGAAACCCAGCGCCGCGCTCACCGGGAGGAACTTGCCGCGTTTCACGAGGCTTCCTCCTGGACCCGGTTGCGCAGCAGCATGATCGGCACGACCACGGCCATCAGCATGGCGATCGCGACCGACGAGGCGACCGGCCAGTCGCGGTTGTTGAAGAACTCGGTCCAGAGAACCTTGCCGATCATCAGCGTGTCCGGACCGCCCAGCAGTGCCGGAATGACAAACTCGCCGATGGCCGGGACAAAGACCAGCAGCGAACCGGCCAGTATTCCCGGCAGCGACAGCGGCACCGTTATGCGGAAAAATGTCGTTGCCGGATAGGCGCCCAGATCGGCCGAGGCTTCGAGAAGCGATTGATCCAGTTTCACGAGATTCGCGTAAAGCGGCAGAATCATGAAAGGCAGGTAAGTGTATACGATACCGACGTAAACCGCGAAATCCGTCTGCAGCATCACGAACGGCGTGTCGACGATCCCGAGGCCCAGGAGAGCGTTGTTGATTATGCCGTTGGTCTTGAGGATGCCGATCCACGCATAGACGCGCAGCAGGAACGACGTCCAGAACGGAAGGATGACCAGAAGCAGCAGTATCGACCGTCTCGGCTCTTCCGACCGCGCGATGTAGTAGGCTATCGGGTAGCCGACGACAAGCGCCAGCACGGTGGAGACCGCAGCGATGCGGATCGACGACAGATAGGCCTTCCAGTAGAGACTGTCGCTCATCAGAAAGGCATAGTTCTCCAGATCGCCGAGAAACCTGCCGTCCTTCCAGATCGGCGTATAGGGCGGCCGCGCGATGGCCGGATCGACGAGGCTTATCTGTCCGACCACCAGAAACGGCGCCAGGAAGAAGACCAGAAGCCAGATCATCGGCACCGCGATGACAAGGCTGCGCCTGCTCGGAACCAACCGCCACAGGCCGCGTTTTTCTGCCGGCGCGACGCTGGTCATTCGGTCAGAACCACGCCGGCGTCGGCGTCCCATGTGGCGAAAACCCGTTCGTCCCAGGAAATGTCGCCTTCGCTCTGGCGTCTGTCCGCCGGCCGGGTCGTGATGATGGTCTTGCCGCTTTCGAGCCGAATGCGGTACACCGACAGATGGCCGCGGTAGGCGACTTCCTCGACCGTTCCCGGGAACACGTTTTCGGCGTCCCCGGGGCGTTCCCGGCTGAGCGAAATCCTTTCCGGGCGCACCGCCGTCCACACGGTCTGGCGGGCCTGAACGCTGCCCAGCGGACGCACGATCAGGTCGCCGCCGGCGTCGGCCGACCTGATCCGCATCCGGTCCGGCGCGGCAACATCGACCTGCCCTTCAAAGAGGTTCACGGTTCCGATGAAATCCGAAACGAAGCGCGTGCGCGGCTGTTCATATATCTGCGGCGGCTCGCCGACCTGAACGATGCGGCCGTGATCCATGACACCGATCCGTGTCGACAGAGTCATCGCCTCTTCCTGGTCGTGGGTGACGACGATGAAGGTGACACCCAGCGTCTCTTGTATCCGGATCAGTTCGAACTGGGTTTCCTCGCGCAGTTTCTTGTCGAGCGCGGCAAGCGGCTCGTCGAGCAGCAGGAGCTTCGGGCGCTTGACCAGAGATCGTGCCAGCGCCACGCGCTGCATCTGCCCGCCGGAAAGCTGGTGCGGTTTTCGCGAGGCGAACTTCTCCAGCTTCACCATGCGCAGCATTTCGGCCACCCGTTCGCCGATACGCGCCTTGGGCATGCCCTCTCTCGCCAGCCCGTAAGCGACGTTGCGTTCGACCGACATGTGGGGAAACAGAGCATAGGACTGGAACATCATGTTTGTCGGGCGGTCATGTGCCGCCACGCCGGCCATTTCCTGGCCGTCGATCGCTATCGATCCGGCGGTCGGCTGCTCGAACCCTGCAAGCATGCGCAAGAGCGTGGATTTACCACAGCCGGAGCCGCCGAGAAGGCAGAACAGCTCGCCCTTGAAAATGTCCAGCGAGACATCGTCGACGGCGGTGAATTCGCCGAATTTCTTGGTGACGCCCCGGATCTGGACAAAGGGGCGGGCCGAAGCGTGTGTCCACGGTTTCAGATCGGCAACCACTTCCTGATCGGACATGCCCGGCCCCGCGATGCGTGCCTCCGGGGCGGCCGCCGCGGGCCGCCCCGGATACGTTTTCAATTACTGGCCGGTCTTCACTTCGGTCCAGAGCCGCGTCACCAGCCGGTCGGTCCGGCTGTCGTAAACCACCGCCGCCCACAGGTTCTTCTTGGCTTCTTCCGTCGGGAAAATGCCCGGATCGGACTTGATTTCCTCGTCCACCAGCGGCATCGCGGCGGCGTTGGCGCTGGCGTACCAGACGTAGTTGGTGATATCGGCGGTGATTTGCGCATCCATGATGAAGTTGATGAACTCATGCGCCAGGTCTGGATGCGGAGCATCCGCCGGGATGGTCAGCATGTCGAACCATTGCAGCGCGCCCTCCTTGGGGATGACATAGGCGATCTCGACGTCGTTCTCGGCTTCTTCGGCCCGCGCCAGCGCCTGAAAGACATCGCCCGACCATCCCACGGCGACGCAGATATCGCCGTTCGCCAGATCGTTGATGTACTGCGACGAATGGAAATAGCGGATGTTGGGGCGCACCGCCTTGAGGATTTCCGCGCCCTTCCTGAAGTCGTCGGGCGACATCGAATTCGGGTCGAGCCCGGCATAGTTCATCGCCGCCGGCAGCATCTCGGTCGGCGCGTCGAGCATCGAGATGCCGCAGTCCGCCAGTTTCGCGGTGACGTCAGGATCGAGGACCAGCGCCCAGCTGTCGGTCGGCGCATCCGCGCCAAGCCTTTCCTCGACCATCTTGACGTTGTAGCCGATGCCGGTGGTGCCCCACATGTAGACGACCGAGTGCTCGTTGCCCGGATCATACGCCGCGGCGTTCTTCATCAGGTCGGGATCCATGTTCTTGAGGTTCGGCAGTTTCGACTTGTCCAATGGCATGTAGACGCCGGCGGCAATCTGGCGCTGCACGAAGTCGGAGGTCGGCACGACCACGTCGTAGCCGGAGTTTCCGGCCAGCATCTTGGCTTCCAGAACCTCGTTTGAATCGTAGACGTCGTAGTTCACCTTGATGCCGGTCGCCGCCTCGAATTTTTCCAGCGTGTCCTCGGCGATGTAGTCGGACCAGTTGTAGACGTTGAGAACCCGATCCTGTGCCGCGACCGGGGTCGTCATGAACGCTGCCAGAGCGGCAAGTGCGAGTTTGTGTTTCATTAGGTTTCTCCCGTTGGTGTTTCGTGCCGGTTTGTCCGGCGCCTTGAGATGATCTCATACAATTTCGAGGTAAGTTTCAATTTCAAAATCGCTCATGCGTGCGTTGAACATGTCCATTTCCTGCCGTTTGCAGCGTGTGAACATGTCGATCAATAGGGGTGGAAATATTTCCGCCACCAGCGATCCGCCCTCGAATTGGCGTATCGCGTCGTG
>JBHHXR010000101.1:0-11894 GCA_046757205.1 Paracoccaceae bacterium | reverse complement strand
GGCTCAACGTTGCCAACGCCTTCTGCCTTGTCGTCTGTCATGCTTGCGCCCAGTGGGACGAATCCCTTCAAATCCAATAAATGCTTTCACGAGAACTGGGGGATTGTCGAGCCTGCTGAAAATCTGGACAAATTCATGTCGCTTTGGAGGTTTGTCTTCCCAGATCGCTGCGACTAGTAAACTGGCGGTTCTGTCGTTGAAGCCCGCAACTCATCCAGTAATCCCGCCCACCAGTCGGCCATCCGCTTCCGCTCTTCCCAATGTTCCCCACGCGCATATGCACGCCTGACCTCGTTGTTTTCAACATGGGCCAGCGCCCTTTCGATTGCGTCCGGGTTCCACAGGCCACTTTCGTTGGCGATGGTCGAAAAAGTTGCACGGAAACCGTGTGAGGTCATTTCGTCTCCGCTGTAACCCATTCGGCGCAGGGCAGCATTCAGAGTGTTTTCGCTCAAAGGCCTCCTTGGCGTCCGCAGGGAGGGGAACAGATAGTCGCGGTGACCGGTGTGCTGCCGGAGTTCGTCAACGAGCCGGACGGCCTGTTTTGGCAGGGGCACACGGTGCGGACGGCGCATCTTCATCCGTTCGGCGGGAACGGTCCAGATCGCCCCCTCAAGGTCGAATTCAACCCATTTCCCCCTGCGGAGCTCTCCCGGGCGTGGGTACAACAGCGCCAGTAATTCAAGCGCGATTCGCGTGGCCGGTTGACCGTTAAGACCCGCGATTGCGCGGAGAAGTCCGCCCAGCATGGGTTTGTCCGTGATCGCCGCCCTCGATTGGACTTTCGGCGTAATGAGCGCGCCTTTCAGGGCGTAGGTGGGATCGCCATCGGCCCGGCCCGTTGCAACTGCATAGCGAAAGACACGTCCTATCGAAGACCTCAGGCGGCGCGCGGTTTCGTAATTCCCTCGCGCCTCCACCTTGCGGAGCAGCCTCAGTATTTCAGGCGCAGCCAGGTCGGTTATCGGCACGCTGCCAAACTGGGCCTTGGCCATGCCTAAGAGCCAATCAAGTTTTTGCAGCGTGATTTCCGCCTTCCCTTCTTTCTGCATCCGCTCGCGATACTCGTCGGCGATACGCGCAAACGTATTTGACGCTTCGACCTTCCTCTTCGCTTTCACGCGGCTCCTTCGGGCTGCCGGGTCGACGCCTGCCGCAATCTCGCGCCGGGCCTCTAGTCGCATCGACCGAGCTTCTTGCAAGCCGACCTCGGGGTATTTCCCCAAGGCCAGCAGCTTCTCCTTGCCGCCAATCCGATATTTCAGACGCCAGAGACGCGACCCGCCGGGATTGACCAGGACGTACAGCCCTTCGCTGTCCGCCAGCTTGTACGGTTTTTCACGCGGCTTCAGGTTTCGCAGCTTCACGTCGGTCAAGGGCATGAAACTGCCTCCGGCAGAAAAACGGCGAAACTGAATGTACCCCCAGCCTTGGGGGTACATTTTCCAAATCGTACCCCCAGAAATGCCCGGATGACGCTGATATACCCCCAACCAGCATGGACTGCATCGGACGGCTGGCTTCGAAAAATCCCAATAAAATAGGGCATAATCGGACGATACAGGACTTTATCGGATTTGGAAAGTGGTGCCGCAGAAGGGACTCGAACCCCCGACCCCATCATTACGAATGACGTGCTCTACCAGCTGAGCTACTGCGGCCAACCGCGGCGGGTTCTATGTCAGATTGCCGGGCAAGTCCAGACGCCCGGGTCATTTGACTTCCTCGGCGTCCTCGACGAAATCGGCGGGCGGCTGGTGCGGTTCGCCGGCGGGCGTCCGGTCCTCGCCGGGAAGACTGTCCTCCACGTCCCCGGGTTCCGGTTCGGCCGTGTCGGACGCCAGCGCGCCGACGATCAGCGGCAGCATGCTGGAGGCCGGCTGCCGGTCTTCCGCGCCCGCCGGCGGCGCCGACCAGTCGAGCGTGTCGAAGGCGCCGCAATTCTCGCAAACCGGCTGCCACCGGCCGTGGATGTGGTTGCACGAGCGGCATATCCACCGCTCGCCGCGCGGCGCTTCGAGGGCCTTGGCAAGCCAGCCCCGCACCACCGCCTCGGTGGCACCGGAGCCTTTTTCTATGGCCGCCATGATCGCCAGGCTGCGCGTGGTCGGCGCCTCCTCGGCGAGCTTGCCGAGCGCCTTGCGGGCGCCCGGAAAGTCCTCTGCCGCGAGCGCCAGTTCGGCGCCGAGCAAGCGCGATTCCGGGTGGTCCGGGTTGATCCTGATCAGGGCCTCGAAGCGCTTGCGACGGGCCTCCGGCGTTTCTTCGGGTTCGATGGCGGCGAAGCTTGCCGCAAGGTCGGGATGGGGGTTCACCGACCAGGCCTTGACCAGCAGTTTCTGCGCCGCGCGCTTGTTTCCCTTGCCGGCCTGCAGCCGTGCCGCGAGCGCCGCCGCCGGCACCAGCGTCGGCGCCAGCCGGTTGGCCTGAACGGCGGCGTTGAAGGCGATGTCGGCCTCTCCGGCATCGAGCGCCTTCTGCGCATCGGCCAGCGACAGCACGGCGTCGCGCCGGGTTCCCACGTCCTTGGGCAAGGTCTTGTTGCGGATCATCGCCTGAAGCGTTCCGCGCGCGCCCGACCAGTCCTTGCGGTCCGTCTGCAGGCCGAACAGCGTGTCGACGATACCCTTGTTGCGAGGCCGCAGGGCAAACGCCCTTTCCGCCAGCTTCAGCGCGGTTTCGGTATCGCCTTCGTCGAGTTTCTGCTTGAGCACGCCGCGAATGCCCACGAACCGCGTCTTTTCGTCTTTCAGCATCTCGCGGTAGTGGGCCTGCGCCGCGGCCCGGTCGCCCGTCAGTTCCGCGGCCTGGGCGCTCAACAGGCGGGTCAACTCGGGCCGCCGGAGCAGCTTTTCGGCCCGCGCCGCCTTGGCCCGGGCGATCTTCCCCTCTCCCGCCGCCAGCGCGATCATGCCCTCGGTCAGGGCGGTGAAGCCCTTGCGCTGGCGGTGGCGATCGAAATAGCGCGACAGGGCGCTGTCGTCGCCGGCCAGGAACCGCAGCGTCGCCGTCAGCAATCCGGCGATCTTGAGCGCGATCCAGAAAAGGATGAAACCGACAAACAGCGCGAGGACGAATTCAATCGGGGTCAGAGAGATTTCGCGGCCGGCGAAGGCGATGCGCACGCCGCCGGGTGTTTCGCCGAGCATCCCCACCACGTAGGCCAGCGCCGCCGCCAAGGCTATGAAGACGCTGATTTTTACAATCGACCAGAGCATGAAACTTCCTTAAGCGTCTCAGTTTGACGGCGTCAGTTCCGCCGCCAGGCGGGCAAATGCATCGGTTGCCGCGAACCGGCGTTTGGCGAGCGCCAGCCAGTCCGACATGGCCGCCTTGGCTTCGCTGGGCAAACTGTCGGCCTCCGACATCACCGTTGTGAGGTCGTCCGCCTTGAGGGCCGCCTCCATCCGCGACAGGATGGCGTCCGGCGTCATGCCCTCCTGTGGCGTCAGCGACCGCGTGGCGACGCGCGATTCGACATAGGCGCCGAGCCGCGACAGCGTGCCGCCGCCGGCCTGCGCGTTTATCGACGAGCGGATGGCGGCGTGGGCCGCATCGGGAAACGCGTCGAGCAGGGACTGCAGGGTCGGAACCCCTTCCTTGGCGGCCGAAACCAGGGCCGACGGCATCGGTTCGCCGGCCGCCCTCGCCAGATCGGCGAGCGCCGGTTCGAAACCCGTCCCGGAGGCAAGGCCCGCGCGCACTCCGGCCAACCCGGCTTTCAGCGCGGCTTCGCGTTCGGCGGCCCGGAGCGTGGCGTTGGCCTCCTCGGCCTGCCGGGCCGCCGCTGCCTCGACGGAATCGACACGGTGCGACAGTTCGCCCTGCCGTGCCGACAGGCTTTCGATTTCCGCGCGCAGCCCCTCCACCGTGGCCTTGTAGCCGGCGATCGTCGAGGCTGTCTCGGCAGAGACTTCGCCGTTGCCCATCTCGAAACTGGAAAGCTGGTCCCCGAGCGAGGCGATCTCGGTGGCAAGCCCTTCGAGCCGGGTTTCCACCGACGTCAGCCGGGCGCCGAACTCGGCCGCCTCACCGGCGGCAACTTGATCGCTCAGCTTGTCGATGCGCTCCGTCAGTCCGGCGGTGACCGCGTCGGCGCTCTCGGCGGCGATTTCGCGGATGCGCTCTTCGCCGAGCGGCGCCGGCATTTCGGCAAACCGGGCCTCCATGTCGGAGCGCAGTTTCTGTATGTCATCCCGCGCGCTCCCGAGACCGGGGGTCAGCCACCGCGCCACCGGTTCCAGCCCGGAGGGGATCTTCGTCGCCAGTTTCGGTGCGCCCCAGAGCGCGATACCGGCCCCGGCGATCAGCAGCAGAAGGACGGTCAGCAGTTTGCGTGACAGCGAAGATCCGTGTTCTTCTTCATGCTCATGGTGGCCATCGTCGTGATCGTCGTGATCGTCGTGATCCTCGGGCCCGGCAGGCTCGGGGGCGGCCGGCTCGGGGGCTGCCGGCTCGGGGGCGGCGGCGACGGCCGCTTCGCCCGCATCCGGCGACTCCGGTTCCGCCTCAACCGGCGGTTCGCTGGCGGCAGCGCCCTTGGGCGGCGCTTTCGCAGCTCGCTTTCTCGCGTCTTGTTTTGCCGCTTTACCGGCATCGGGCGACTCCGGTTCCGCTTCAACCGGGGGTTCAACGGCGTCAGCATCCCCGGGCGGCGCCTTCGCAGTGCGCTTTCTCACGCTTTGTTTTTCCGTTCCGGCGCGTGATTTGCCGGTGGAAGGTCTTTTGGCCATGGCAGATCCTGTCGAACTGGCCGCGCATCCGCCATTGCGGACCGTCGCGACCTCAGGGGTCGAAGTTTAGGTGACGGGCGCAGAGGCGACAAGAACCACGGTTTGCCTTTCTTGCGGGTAGAGGCTAGCGGCTGATTTCGCCGAGCAGGGCGACAAGCGCCCCGGAATTCGGTCTTTTTGCAGTGCAAACAGCCTTGAAGCGCAGGTTTTTCAGCTTTTCGGCCACCGCCGGGCTGAGGCAGACGGCAACGGTTTGGGAAATTTTCCAATCGGATTCCGATTGTTGGCGGAAAATCGCGGCGGTGCGCGGCGAAAAGAATGTAACGATATCGATTCGCCCGTCCCTGAGATCCCGCCGCGCCGCGGCGTTCAGGGGCAAGGCCTTCTGGTCGTACAGGATCACCGTCTCGACCGGCAGCCCGGCGGCCGCGAGCCCGGCCGCCAGATCTCCCGCTGCGTGCTGGCCGCGGCAATGCAGGATCCTGCCGGCGCCGGGGCGGAACGTGGCGATCGCCAGACGCAGCACGTCGCCGGCGCCGCCGTCGGCGCTGAGCGCGCGGAACCCTTCCGCCCGGGCGCAGCTTGCGGTCGCCGGACCGACGCAAATGCACGGCAGGCGATGCAGGGCGGCGTTCCCGGCGGCCAGGCGGACGGCGGTCGCGGAAGTGAAGATCAGGCCCTGGGCGCCGTTCGCGTCGATCGCCGCGGCCACAGGTTCGATCTCGATCAGCGGCGCAATGGTGCAACGAAACCTCCCGGGAAGCGCCCGTTCCAGTTCCGCCGCGAAGGCTTCCGATCTCGGCCGCGGACGGGTCAGCAGCAGGTGGGATTGCGTGTCCATGGCCGGGGTGTTACCTGCCGGGACGGTTTTTCGCAATCGCGCCAGCAGGGTGATGCCGCACGCCACAACCATTCTCGGGCTCGAAAGCAGTTGCGACGACACGGCCGCCGCCGTCGTGCGGATGGCGGCGGAACGGCCGGGCGGGCCGGGCGAGATCGTTTCTTCCGTGGTATTCGGCCAGGACGATCTGCACACCATCTATGGCGGCGTGGTCCCCGAGATCGCGGCGCGCGCCCATGCCGAACGGCTCGATCATTGCGTCGAAGCCGCGCTTGCGCAGGCGGACCTCGGGCTGGACCGGATCGACGCGATCGCCGTGACGGCGGGGCCGGGGCTGATCGGCGGGCTGCTGTCCGGCCTGATGTGCGCCAAGGGGCTGGCGGCGGGGTGCGGGGCGCCGTTGGTGGGCGTCAACCATCTGGCCGGGCACGCGCTGACGCCGCGGCTGACGCACGGCCTGCCTTTTCCCTATCTCATGCTTCTGGTTTCCGGCGGTCATTGCCAGTTTTTGGTCGTCGAGGGGGCAAACCGGTTCCGCCGTCTCGGCGGCACCATCGACGATGCCCCCGGCGAGGCCTTCGACAAGACCGCGAAACTGCTCGGGCTGGGGTATCCGGGCGGGCCGGAGGTGGAGCGGGCGGCGCGGCGCGGCGATCCCGCGCGTTTCGCCTTTCCGCGCCCGTTGCTCGACCGCGAGGGTTGCGACATGTCTTTCTCCGGGCTGAAAACCGCGCTGCGCCGGGCCCGCGACCTGATCCTTGCCGAAAGGGGCGGGCTGACGCGACGGGACCGGACCGATCTCTGCGCCGGGTTCCAGGCCGCGGTCGCCGACGTGCTGGCGGAAAAGGCGCGCCGCGCCTGCGCGGAGTTCGAAAGCTTGCACCCGCGGGCGCCGAAGGCCATCGCGGTGGCGGGCGGTGTTTCGGCCAATGGCGTCATCCGGGAAGCGCTGGAACGCACCGCCGCCGCCGGCGGTTTCCGGTTTCTCGCGCCGCCGCCGGCGCTTTGTACCGACAACGCCGCGATGATAGCGTGGGCGGGTCTCGAGCTGTTTCTCGCCGGTCGCCGCGATGACATGACGCTGGGCGCGCGACCGCGCTGGCCGCTCGATGCCCGCGCCGCGCCGCTTTACGGCGGCGGCCGCAAGGGGGCCAAGGCATGAGACGGATCGCCATTGTCGGAGCCGGCGCCTTCGGCACCGCGCTGGCGGTGGTCCTGGCAAGCGCCGGACGCGACGTGACCTTGTGGATGCGGTCAGGGGCGCGGGCATCGAAACTGCGCGAAACCCGGGAAAACGCGGCGAGGCTGCCCGGCGTCCGCTTGCCCGGCGCTGTCGTGGCGACGGCCGGCATCAACGACCTCGCCACGGCGCAGGCGACGCTGCTGGTGCTGCCGGCGCAGGAGACCGAAAGCTTCATGGCGGCGCATGGCGGCGCGCTTGCCGACGCGCCGGTGGTTCTTTGCGCCAAGGGGATCGACGCGAAAACCCATCGCATGCAGAGCGAGATCGCCGCGGCGCATTGTGGCGGCAGGCCGCTCGCGGTGCTGACCGGACCGGGCTTTGCCGGCGAAATCGCCCGCGGCCTGCCGACGGCGCTGACGCTGGCCTGCGCGGACCGGAAGACCGGCGCGGCGCTCCAGACCCTGCTTTCGACCGGGCGGATGCGTCTCTACCTGACATCGGATTTGACAGGCGCCCAGCTTGGCGGATCCTTGAAGAACGTGATCGCCATCGCCTGCGGACTGAGCGTCGGCGCCGGGCTCGGGGAAAGCGCGCGGGCGGCGCTGATGACGCGGGGATTCGCCGAAATGACGCGGCTCGCCGAGGCGATGGGGGCTTCGCGGCACACACTGGCGGGCCTGTCCGGTCTCGGCGATCTGGCGTTGACCTGCACGTCCGCGCAGTCGCGGAACTTCGCTTTCGGGCAATCGCTCGGGGCGGGCAGCCCGGCGCCGGCCGGAAAGACCGTGGAAGGTATCAAGACGGCGCTTGCGGTCTGCGTGCTTGCCGCGCGATACGGTGTCGACATGCCGATTGCAGGCGCCGTCAAGCAAGTTCTTGACGGCGGTGCGACAATCGGCGAGGCGATGGAGGCGCTGCTGTCGCGCCCGCTCAAGGAGGAATCCCGTTCATGATTTTCGCTGTGATCTGCAATGACAAGCCCGGTGCAGTGGATGTTCGCAATGCCAACCGGGAGGCGCATCTGGCCTACGCCGCGCAAACCGGCGCCGTGCGCCGGGGCGGGCCGTTGCTGGACGATGACGGCGCGATGGTCGGGTCGCTTCTGTTCATAGAGGCCGCCGACCGGGCCGCCGCCGGGGCATGGGCGGCCAACGATCCTTATGCCAGGGCAGGCCTGTTCGAGAGCGTGCAGATCCGGGCCTGGAAACAGACCATCGGCGAGTGAGGCGGCGACAGATGCAATACTGGCTTTTCAAGTCGGAACCGGGCGCGTGGAGCTGGGACGACCAGGTCGCAAAGGGCGCGGCGGGCGAGGAATGGGACGGCGTGCGCAACTATCAGGCGCGCAACAACATGCGGGCGATGAAAATCGGCGATCGCGGGTTTTTCTACCATTCGGTCAACGAGAAACGAATTGTTGGCGTGGTCGAGGTATCGGCCGAGGCGCACCACGACAGCACGACCGAAGATCCCAGATGGGAATGCGTCGATATTCGCGCGGTGGCGCCGTTCCCGGTGCCGGTGACGCTGGAAATGTGCAAGGCAGACCGGCGCCTGAAAGACATGGTGTTGGTCAACAACACCCGGCTGTCGGTCCAGCCGGTGACCTTCGAGGAATGGAAAACCGTCTGCGAAATGGGCGGTTACGAAACCTGATCGTTGCTTTTTTCGTCTGTTCCGGCAAAGTCCCCCGGCCAAACAGAAGGAGACAGTGATGGGCATTCTAGCAGTTATTCTCGCGGCCTTGGCCGCCTATGTCTTCGGTGCGATATGGTACATGGTGATGGCGAAACAGTGGATGGAGGCCGCCGGCCTGAAAGAGGGCGACATCAATCGCACCAACCCCGTGCCGTACCTGATCGGTGCCGTCGCGGTGATTCTGGTTGCCGGGATGATGCGTCACATCTTTTTCGAGTCGAATGTCGCGGGCGTGGCGAACGGCCTCAAGAACGGCCTCGGCCTCGGCCTTTTCATTGCAACGCCATGGATCGCCACGAATTACGCGTTCTCGGGGCGGCCGATGAAACTGACGCTTGTCGATGGTCTCTACGCCACGATCGGCTGCACGCTGATGGGTGTCGTGCTGGGATATTTCGCCGCTTCCTGAGATGCAGATGGGGGCGCGCTTCCGGTGAAACGCGCCCCCATCAAAATCGGTGCAGCTTGCGCTTTACCTTCTGAAAGCGGCCTCTGGGTGGGGGCGCAGGTTGGCCCGCTTTCGATGGGTCCACTGTGCCAAATTCCACGCCGGTAAGGCAATCTTATAGTGACTAGAATTTGACGTGAAAACGAGCGGTTTCGGCGGCCCGCCGCCGCCGCCGCGCGGGATATGGCCCAGCGATTTTTTCTTTGCGCGGCGATCCGCCAACTCCTAGTCTCGGCATGTGCAAAAGGACGAGAAAAACCTGGACGGCGCCTACGCACTCGGTTCGCCGGAAGCGAATCGTCGCTTCTATGACGATTGGGCGGGCAGCTACGAATCCGGCTTTGTGCAGGAGCGCGGCTACCGGATTCCCGGTCTCATAGCCAAGGCTTTTGCCGCCCTTGCCGGGTCCGAGGATACGCCCGTTCTGGATATCGGCGCCGGTACCGGCCTGGTGGCCGAGGCGCTGGCGGGGCTTGGCGACTGGCAGGTGGATGCGCTCGACATCTCGCTGGAGATGCTGCGCGTGGCGCAGGCAAAGGGCCGCTACCGGAATTATCTGGAAGCGGACCTTTCCGGCCGGACGCCTATCGAGGCGGCATCCTATGGCGCGGCGATTTCGTCGGGGACGTTCACGCACGGCCATCTCGGCCCCGGCGGTCTGGACGAGGTGTTGCGCGTGGTGCGGCCGGGTGGGCTGGTTGCCATCACTATCAACGAAGAGCACTACGCCGCTTCCGGCTTCGGCGAAAAGTTCACGGCCCTTCAGGACAAGATCTCGCAGCCGCGGTTTTCCAGTGCGCGCGTCTACCGAAACCGCGTCGGCGACGGGCATGACGACGATACGGTATTGCTGACGCTTTTCAGGAAGAGGGATTGAACGCATGGCCGAGGCGGTGTCGCCCATTCTCGAGCGCAGAAGGATCGAGGCCGGTATCGTCAAGCCGATCTACGAGGAACTGGTGCGCCAACTCGGCGCGGAGCGTGCACGGGCGATCATTTCCGCGGCGGTCCGCAGGGATGCGGTGGCGCAGGCCAGGAACTACGCCGAATCCGAGGGCGGCCGGACATCGCTCCTGTCGTTCCAGAAGCTGCACGAGCAGTGGAAGGCCGGGGGTGCCCTGGAAATGGACGTGCTGGAGGAAACCGAAGAGCGCGTCAGCTACAACGTGACCCGCTGCCGTTACGCGGAGATGTATCGCGAAATGGGGCTGTCCGAGATCGGACACCTGCTTTCGTGCGGCCGCGACAGCGTGTTCTGCACCGGCTACGACCCGGACATCACGCTGGAAAGGACCCAGACGATAATGCAGGGCGCGTCGCACTGCGATTTCCGGTATCGATACGGAAGAGCCCCTGAACGGGACCCCTCGGATCAGGGCCGGTAATCCTGCAACCCCGCCAGCACCGCCTTGCGCCCGTTTCCAACGCCGATGACTACGCCCATTTTCCCGGTGCGCATTGCCATTTGGCGAAAGGCATGTCTGTCCCGCATTGGCCGCCGGGCCGTCCCTCGATCGCGAGTATCGCTTCCAAGGCCCGACCTGAACCGTCAGATGACCGCCCCGACCACAGGGCTGCGCCTGACTGGGCGGGCGCGAATGCGCCTGCCGGTCGGCAGGCAGGCGCAGCCCGGGCCGCGGGGCGCCCCGGGCGGGGCTAACGGGTTATGTTTCCAAACAGAACAATCGTAATTCGAGGTACGAGTATGCGAGCACGCGCTCTGATCTCCAGCGCGGACCCGGCTCCCGCCAAACACCCTACCCCAATATCCCAGGATGCTTCGGCCCCCCCCTCGCACAATCCAACGCGATCTTGTAGCCGGTATCGGCGTGGTTTCCGGCGGGCTTAATAAAGGTCGGGGCATTGGCGCGCACCGACCGTCAGTGCATGATGAAGTGCAACACCGTGGTTTCGCAGTGGCTGTCGGCCCAGACATCAGCGACCGAAAGTTCTTGCTTCCAGCGTTCGATGATCTGGGCGGCGCAATCGTCGCGAATGCTCTCCATCGCGTATCGATAGGCGAGATTGCCGTTCTGAAACTCCATGGCGTTCATGCCTTTCATGACCCGGTCAAGAAAACCGGGCATCATCGCCGCTACCGTGTCGCGCACATCCCATGAATAGTCCCGCGCCGCGATCACATCGTCTCGGGTTCCAAGAACCGAGACATGGCCAGACAGAAAGTGCTCGAAATCGTGCGCCAGCAGGGTGTCAAAGCTGTCGAGATAGGCTCGCACGTCCGTTGTGGCTCCAAAGTTCATGAAAGGCACTTCGCCGGGGGCGATCGTATCGACCGCCATGAGAAATTTCTGTTCCGGCAGATAGATCATCGTGTCAACGTCTTCGGCATGGAAATGCGCATTCTGCAGCTTGATCGGGATGCCGCCGATGGTCAGATCAAGCATCTCGTTGAAGGTCTCGGTTGGCCTCAAAACCCCCGGCAACGGGTGTATTTCCAGCGTCTCTGCCACCTCGCGGGACGCAATGATCTTCAAGTCTGGTATATCTGCAAAGGCAAAGCCACCGCCGTTGTGGTCTCCGTGTCCATGGCTCATGATCAGGTGGGTTATGGGCACGTCCGGAGCCGACATTTCGATCGCCGCGCGCAGGTGCTCGCCAATGCTTGGCGGAGCGTCAAAGACCACAACGCCTTCCGTCGTTACCAGAAACGCCGACTGATAGATCATGTCGGTCACGAAAAAGAGCCCGGGCTCAATCTCGCTCACGCGCAGGCCGAACTCTGTGTTCGGCGGCACAACGCGGTCGCGCATCTTTGCCAGTTCCGGTGCGAAGTTGCGGAAACTATTGCGGTGACCGGCCTCAAGGCTAATCGTGTTTGCCGGGTTAAAGGTGGCCTCCGCGATGACCGGCGTTGTCTCGTTCAGAAGCACGAGGCACGCGATGGCTGAAGCAGAAATCAGGTGACGCATTGTTCTCTCCTATGGATGGAATTGATCCCATGGTCACTTTACACAGTGTAAAGTTGACACC
>JBHHXR010000100.1:0-11914 GCA_046757205.1 Paracoccaceae bacterium | reverse complement strand
CCAGCACCACACCGGCATGCGAGCCCTTGACGAGCAGCGCCGTCGCCCAGGCGTCGGCCATCATGCAGTCGCGATGAAAGACGGTGACCGAGGCGATATCATTGTCAACGGGGCGGCCGGTTGCCGGATCGATACTGTGCGCGTACGCCTTGCCGCCGTCGGAGAACACACGCCGGTAATCGCCGGAAGTCGCGAGCGCCCCGTCCGGCGGCAGAAGAATGTCCCACGTCTGCTTCTGGCCGTGGACCGGGGCATCGACGGAAACCGCCCACCGCGGTTCGTTGCCCGGCTTTCTCCCCCGCAGCCGCAGTTCACCGTCGATGGCCACCAGATAGTCCGTGACGCCAGAGGCCTCGAGCGTTTCGGCGATGCGATCGACGCCGTAGCCCTTGGCGATACCCGACAGGTCGACACTGCATTCACCGGCCTTGCGCAATGCCGGCGGATCGTGCCTCACTTCGAGCATGCCGTACCCGCAACTGCCCCCGGCGGCATCCGCCTCGGGCTGTGTCGGCACGTCTTGCCGGCCTCCGTCCGGCCCGAAACCCCAGAGGTTCACGGCGCTGCCCACCGTCATGTCGAAGGCGCCCTGCGTGCTGCGGCTGATCCGAAGGCCGGTGTCGACGACATGCGCCAGCTCCGCCGGAACGGAAAACCAGTCGCCGGGCGTCGAGCGATTGAATTGCGACAGCGGAGAGTCGGGTTTCCAGGTCGACATCTGGCGATCGACAAGGTCTACGGCCTGGTGAACATCCGCCTTCAGCCGGTCTTGGTCGGGCTCTCCGGAGGTGGCAAACGAGACCGTGTACCGCGTCCCCATGGTTTCGCCCGCGATGTGGAAAAGCGTAAACCGGCCCGCCGGCTTTGCCGGTGGCTGCGGGGCTTCCTTCTTGCGGCTCAGGAATCCGAACATCCTGCCTCCCGGTCTTTCAGAACACTTCTTCGAAGTATTGCCCGTGCTGCTTCAGCCGCGCGACACTGAGATGGAGCGGCATGAGGACGGCATCGATTTCCGCCATGACCGCCCGCGCCATTTCATCGCCGCCGCACACCATGATCGAGGCCCCGCAGCGCAGCATCTCGCGCAGGTGCCCGGCTTCCTCGCGCAGCCGGTCCTGAACGTAACTGCACGCGCCGGTACGGCTGAACGCCGTCGCCAGCGTGGTCAGTCGCCCGTCTTCGCGGCATGCCTTCAGGGTATCCTCATAAAGAAAGTCGGATGAAGGGTCGCGGCCGCCCCAGAAAAGATGGATGTCGCGCCGGCGGCGATTGTCGCGAATCATTCCCATGAACGGCGCGATTCCGGTTCCGGCCCCGATCATGATGACCGGCGCTTGCCCCGGCGACGGGCGGAAATCGGGGTTGCTCCGGACGAAGCATTCGATCCGGCCGCCGATTTCAAGCTCATGGAGATACGTCGAACACTCGCCGCCGAGGCGCTTCCTGACGCATATCTCGACCTCGGTGTTCGACGGCAGCGAGGACACGGAATAGAAGCGCGGCGCGGTCCCGGAAGGCGGCACCACTCCCAGCAGATCACCCGGCGCGAAGCGTGGGTACTTGCCGTCCCGACCGACAATCCTGTCCAGGAATGACGACCCGCCGCCCCCGTCAAAGCTGAATTTCAACACGGCCGTCGGGGCCTGTACCTCGGTTCCGTATACCCGCCGTTCGACCAGCGTCAGCCGCCGGGTTTTCGGCAACTGGATCGCGTGACTCAGCTTGAAGTCCGAATTCAGCGCGGCCGCCAGTTCGTTTCCCCAGTTGGCAAAGGCCTGGGTCGATTGCCGGTTGATGAAAGCCGGGCGAAGCAGACGCTTCCAGCCGTGGCTCTCCAGTTCAAGGTCCAGATCCTTCGCGAACTTGCAGAATTGCGGAAATGCCCGGTCACCGAAGCCAAGCACGGCGAAGGACCAGAAGGGTTTGCGTTCCTGCCTGGCGAGCAGCTGCAAAAACCTATCCGCCGTTCCCGGCGCGCTGCCATTGCCGTGGGTCGACGTAAGAAACAGCAACGCCGTGGCATTGGGATAATGGTCGCCGTAAGCGTTCATCGGCGCCACGTGAACCGCGAATCCGGATGCCGTCGCGTCCCGGTGCAGCGACCGCGCAAATCCCCATGTCGCGCCGCTCTCCGAACCGACCAGCACGACGATGTCGGCCAGCGCCGCCGGTGCGTTTCCCTTGATGCGCCTGTTTCCGCCGCGCGTCCGTTTCAGCCAGATTGCGACACCGGTCAGGCCGATCGCCGGAACGCTCAGCGAGGCCAGCGCCAGAATCACACCCATCCAGGCCATGCCGACACCGGTGTGCATCGCGTAGATCCACCCGTAAGCGCGCTCCGAAACGGTGTATGGCACGCGTTCCAGCACGTCGCCATTTGCCTGGTCGATCAAGAGGATGCCCGAATTCGTCCTGGCGGTGAAGATGTCGGAACTGTCGCCGGGGATCGGAAATGTCAGGACGCGGAGCGAGGATAGCGGTATCTCCGCCAGCCCGTGCAACGAACCGGGGGCGACAGGCGTCATGTTCGGTGCGCTTTCCCGAAACGCCGCGGGTTCGGCCTTGGTCACCGGAATTATCGCGAACTCGGCCAGGGCGATATAGATGCCGGTGCAAGCGGACAACACAAGCGGCACGATGGCCAGCCGCGCCAGAATCGTGTGAATCCGGGCCGACCAGTTACCGCGCGGCCGGTCGAACAACCTGGTCCATCCCCCCATCCTCGCGGCCATCAGGAACAGGCCGCTCAGCGAAAGAAACGCCAACATCGCAGCCCCGAACGCGGCCACCCAGCGCCCCCATTCGTTCAGGAAAAGCGAACGGTGAAACGTCTTCAGGCTGCCGTAGAACGACGGACCCTGTGCAACCGGCCTGAGTATTGCGCCGGATCGGACATCGACAAAGCCGCGCTGCGGCATCCCTTCGGCATCGAAGTAATTCAGTACAAGGCTGCCGGACGGGGTTCTAGTCAGCGTGTCGATATCCGCGTGTTTTTGGGTGACGGCCGCAACAGCGTCGGCCACGCTCAGCGCGTTCGTCGGCTGAACCTCGGCGGCAAGGTCGTTTCGAACCGGAAAGAATGCCAGCATGGCCCCGCTGACCGCAAGACACGCGATCAGCAGCAGTGAAAATATTCCCGGCAGGGAGTGCAGGTTACGCCACATCGGAAGAACTCAGTACTTGATTATTGCCGTATCGACGTAACCGTTGCCGAAAACGATCTTGCCGTTGTGCGCGTTGTCGATCGGGATCGAAACATCCTTGGGAAAGTACCTTTGGTTCTCGACCACGGTCTCGATGCGCAGGACGTAACCGGCATTGATCAATGTGTCGGGAATGTTCATGGTCGTCGAAAATGACTGGCCCGACCCGACGCTGGCGCCCGTCGTTCCGTCCACCCCGCGACCGGAGCGCGAGAACATGCGATGCCATCTGGACATGTGGCTGAAATACTTGGCGCGCTGTCCCGCCGCGTAGATCGTGCCGATGTATTTTCCCCTCGAATCGACGATATAGACCACCGCGTAGGCGCGGTTGCCGTTGTAAGAGGCCATCGCCGTGGTGATCGAAAGTGCCTTGGCCGCCGAGACGGGGCTGCCAAGCGAAAGAGCCGCAACCAGCGACGCTACCTTCAACGCTGTATTCATACTTGTAGTCCTTCCTTGTTCCGTTTCGCCGTCCTTGGGCGTGAACCGCGCGATGACGGTCGATCGGCCAGTGTCACTGACGGCTGGGGGCGTTGTCATTGCGGCAACTTAGAACGCCAACCTGACACCGGCCTTAAGTAATCGGTGATTTTTGTTCAGGTTGGTGCAAGGATTGGAGCGTAGTGGCCGCACAAGGAGAATAGGTCCGTGCGCGTGTTGCTTATTGAGGATGACCACGTGATAGGTATTGCCGTTCGCGACCACATCGCGGCGGACGGGCATGGCGTGGACTGGACCCAAAGGCTGGAAGGCGCGCGCGACGCCCTGTCGGTGGTTGACTACGAACTGATCCTGCTCGACATGTCGCTGCCCGACGGGCGCGGCATGGATCTGCTCGGGGAGATCCGGGGCCGGGGAACGGACACGCCGATAATCATCATCACGGCGCACGATCAGATTTCCTCGCGCATCGAGGGGCTGAACAAGGGTGCGGACGACTACCTCGTCAAGCCCTTCGATCTCGCCGAACTCAGCGCCCGGGTCGCCGCCGTCGCGCGACGCTACAACGGCGCCGCCAGCGCCGTGCGGGAGTTCGGTGCCGTATCCATAGACTGTTCCCTGCGCCACGTGGAGAAGGAGGGGCGCAAGGTCGACGTGACTGCCCGCGAATGGGCGGTTCTGGAACGTCTGACCCGCAAGCCCAACGCCACGGTTTCCAAACCGGAAATCGAGGATTCCCTGTATGCGTTCGGCGCCGAGGTCGAAAGCAACACCGTAGAGGTCTACGTCAGCCGCCTGCGCCGCAAGCTGGGCAGGGATTTTATCAGAACCGTCAGAGGGCTGGGCTACCAGGTACCGGTCTGAAAAGAGAGCATATGTCCGTAAGACTGCGACTCATCATCTACGTAACCGCGCTGGTCTCGGTCCTATGGGTCACCGCGGCGATAATTTCCCGGTCCGTCGTCATCCACGAAATCGACGAGATGACCAGCGAAAACCTGTCCGTTGCCGCCAGCCGCTTCATGCCGCTGGTTCTTCGCGAAGTGGAAGGCCACGATGGCCGCGACGACGATAGCGACAGCGAAGGCCCGCGGGAGCTGGACGAGGAACTTCGCTTCCTGACAGCCACCCAGGACGGTGTTCTGTCGTTCGAGGTGCGGGACCGGGACGGCAATGTCCGGCTGCGTTCCTTCGATGCCGACAGATACGATTTCCCCGACATGACCAAAGCGGGATTCGAGGACGAGAATGATCTCACGACATATACAATGACGGACCGGCAAAGCGGCTTGTCGCTCATCGTAGGTGAACCCGATTCGCACCGCGACGAGGCGATTGCGGAAGCCACGCTGGCATTGTTCACGCCGTTGCTTCTCATGCTGCCGTTGACCGCGCTCGCGATCCTGTACCTGTCCCGTCAGATCGTCGAGCCCCTGCACCGGCTGAGCCTGCAGGTCTCGGCGCGCGGCGGGACGAATTTCGACCGCCTGGACATCGCCAACCAGCCATCGGAACTGCGCCCGATCGCCGACGCCATCGACCGCCTGCTGGAGCGCCTGCGGGCGGCGATGGACGCCGAACGCGCGTTTTCCGCAAGCAGCGCGCACGAATTGCGAACGCCGATCGCCGGCGCGCTGGCGCAAGTCCAACGGCTCAAGAACGAACTGGTCGACGGACCCGGACGCGACCGCGCGCTGGAAATTGAAGCGACCATGAAACGTCTGGCCGATTTCACCGACAAGTTGCTGCAGCTCTCGCGCGTCGATGCGGAGCCCGGCGTGCACAAGATCCGCGAAAACATGAGGCCCGTGCTCGATCTGGTCATCAAGGATTTCGCGGAACGCGCGGAAAACGCTGCAGAAATCAAGATTGAAGACCGTCTGAACCAGGACTTGATCGTGGCCATGGATCCCGATGCGCTGGCCATCTGTCTTCGAAACCTGTTTGAAAACGCGATCCTGCATGGCGACGGCGAAACGCCAATCGAAGTGGTTATCGAAAGCGATTGGAGCATCCATGTGATCAGTTCAGGACCGGCCGTGGCGTCAGACCGGCTCAGCGAACTCACCGAAAGATTTGCGCGCGGTGACACGCCGGCTTCGGGGTCCGGACTCGGCCTGTCGATCGTCGACCGCATCATGAAGCAGAGCGGAGGCGCGCTCATTCTGCGCTCGCCGGCCCTTGGCCGGCGTGACGGTTTCGAGGCGGTTCTGCAGTTGCCCTGACCGGTCTTGCGAGAGCGCCCCCGTGCCGCCCGCATTACTTGCTCAGAATTCGGATGAACAGGTTGAAGCTCTGCTGCTCAAGGTCTCGCCGCCGGGTTTCCGACAACTGGTCCCAGCGGGCGAGCATCCAGCGGTCGACAACCATTCCCAGCGCCATGAGCACCTCGATCAACAGGGAATTCGGCAGGTCGTCGCGCAGTACGCCAACCTCCTGTCCGCGCGCAAGTAGCCTTGACATCCAGGCCGTGACGGTCTCCATCAGTTCGCCGGTCAGCGCCCTTTCCTCGGGATTGTCCAGGCTCCGGTAGGTCATCTTTCCCACCAGGATCAGTTCCGGCGTCGATTCGAGCAACACGAGGATCTCGCCCGTCTTGGCTTCCAGCGACGGCCAGAAGTTTTCCGCCGTCAACGCGTCGATGTCGATTGTTTCAAGGGCCGTGGCCAGGGGCGCCAGGCTTTGCTCCAGGACTTGCCTGAACAGATCGGCCTTGTCCTCGAAATAGTGGTAGAAAGAACTCTTGCTCATACCGACTTGCGCGGCGATGCGGTTGAGCGAGGCGTTACGGAAGCCTCCCGCCGCAAACTCCGCTGCCGCAACGGAAAAAAGCCTGGCCCGTTTTGCCGGGTCAAGTTTGCGGGATGGATGCTGTTTCATGGCCTTGACTCTCCGTACGGGCACGATTATCTCGCTATTGGACCGGGTGGTCCAGTCACTTTTTCGCGCCGCCTACAGCGGACTTTCCGGCAATGCGCATTGCGAAACGAGCCCGAACATGAACCGACCCGAACGCCGATCAAGCCTGCGCGGGTTTCGATGTTACCGGCTGAGGGGGCTGTTACTGACGCTGCTGCTGGCCGCGATCCCCTCCGTTACTCTTGCACAGGATCCCAAGGAAATCCTGCTGGCGGCCTTCGACAACTGGCGCGCGGAAAGCTCCCACGGTCTGGTGGAGATGGTCATCAAGCGAACGAATTCGGAGCGCCGGATGACGCTGGAGAGCTGGACAAAGGGAACCGACAAGGCCCTGGTGCGGTTCATCGCGCCGAAGCGCGACGCCGGTAACGGCACGCTGCAGATCGGGCGCAGCACCTGGGTCTACAACCCCAAGCTCAACCAGGTGATCAAGCTGCCGGCCAGCGCCATGTCGCAATCCTGGATGGGCTCCGATTTTTCCTACAACGATCTGGCCAAGTCCGACCAGATAATCGACGACTACACCCACAAGCTCATCGCCAGGCAAAGCTCCGGCGGGCACAGGGTCTTTGTCATAGAGGCGGTTCCGAAGCGCGGCAAACCGATCGTCTGGGGCAAGCAGGTGGTCGGCGTGCGCGACGACGGCGTGCTGATGTTCGAGGAATTCTACGATCAGCGCGGCCGGCTGGTCCGCAAGATGACGACCGACAGGATCGGCGTTCTGGGCGGGCGGCCGTATCCGGTGGTGCTCACCATGCGCACCATCGCCAAGAAAGGCCAGTTCACCCGCATCACCACCAAGTCGGCGGAGTTCGGTATCCCGCTCCCCGCCTGGGTGTTCACCAAGTCCAACCTGCAAAACCCGCGGACCTGAGCGATGATCCCGGCCCTTGCCTGGCGAAACATCTGGCGGCAACCGGTGCGCACCGCGCTAAGCGTCAGCGGCATGACCTTCACCTCGATGCTGATGGTGTTCATGCTGTCCTTCCAGCTCGGCACCTACGAGACCATGAAAACCAGCGCCCTGCGCGTCTTCGACGGCTTCGGGCAGTTTCAGCCCGCGGGCTATGCCGACGACCCCGACATCTCGCGAACCATCCCCGATCCGGCGGCGCTCGTGGCCGCGCTGCAAGGCGTGCCGGCCATCACCGCCGCCTCGCCGCGCAACACCGGCTACGTGATCCTGGCCAATGGCGAACGCAGCTTCGCCGCCGCCATCATCGGCGTGGAACCGCAAGGCGAGCGGCGGATATCCACCCTGTCCGCGACCGTCAGGGAAGGGCGCTACCTGGTCGGGGAGGATGATGGTGCCGTCGTCCTCGGCGACGGGCTGGTGCGCAACCTGAAACTGAAGCTCGGCGACGGCGTGACCATGCTCGGCTCCGGCCTTGACGGTTCCGTTGCCGCCGATGTCCTGACCCTGGTAGGCATCTTTCACTCCGGCGTGCCGGAAATCGACCGGCAGGTCGCGCAAATGCCGCTTGCCCGTTTCCAGGAAGCGTTTTTCATGGAAGACGCCGTCAACACCGTCGCCATAACCGGCGATCGTCTGGCCGACATTGTCGCGGCGGAGCCGGAACTGCGAAGTATCGCGGAGCAGAACGGTGTCGTCTATCGCAACTGGGGGGAACTTCAGCCCGCCGTCAAGCAGGCCATCACCCTCGACATGAGCACGGCGATGCTGTGGTACGTGGCGCTGATCGTCGTCGTCGTCTTCATCATCCTCAACACGCTCTACATGTCGGTGCTGGAACGCACGCGGGAGTTCGGCGTGCTGCTCGCCGTTGGCATGCGTCCGGGCCAGATCGGCCGGATGATCTGGCTCGAACTGATTTTTCTGTCGCTGCTCGGCAACGCCGCCGGTATCGCCCTCGGCGCGGTCGCGACGCTGTATTTCCAGAAACACGGCATCGCGTTTTCCGGCATGGAGGACATCTATGCCCAATGGGGGCTCCCGTCCCGGTTCTTTCCCGAACTCAGCGCGCTCAGTGCGCTGTCGGGCCCGGGCGTCATGGTCGCGGTGATCGCGATACTCGGTTTCATCCCGTACCGCCGCGCCCTGGGTCTGGAACCGGTAAGCGCGATGGCGCACGCATGAAAACCGCGCCCGGATACCTTGTGCCCCTGGCCTGGCGGAACCTGTGGCGCAACCCGCGGCGGACGCTGATCACGCTGATCGTCGTCTCGGTCGGCCTGTGGTCGATCCTGACCTTCGCGTCGCTGATGGAGGCGTGGGTGCAGTCGAGCCGCGAAGCGACGCTCGGCCTGCTCATAGGGCAGGGCCAGATTCACGCCGAGGGATACCTGGACGATCCCAGCGTGGATCACGTCATGCCGCAGCCCGACGCCGACCTGTCGCGGGCGCTGTCCGCACCGGCAATCGGTGCGTGGGCGGCGCGGCTGGCGGAACCGGCGGTGATCCAGAGCGAATACAAGACCCTGCCGGTTACGCTGATGGGCGTGGATCCGGCGGCCGAACGGCGGATTTCCACGCTTCCCGGCAAGGTCGTTGCCGGCAGGTACCTGCGCGACCGCGACGACGACGGCATCGTGATCGGCAGCCATCTGGCGAAGCGGCTGAAGACCGAACCCGGCCGGCGGGTGATCCTGATGTCACAGGCCGCCGACGGCACGCTGGCGGAACGCAGCTTCGATGTGATCGGCCTGTTCGATGCCGACGAGCAGACCGAGGACGGCTACGCCTTCACCGGGCTGGCGCCGTCGCAGAGCTATCTGGGGCTGACCTCTGAGATTTCCGAGATTGCCTTCACGGTGCCGCTCGACGCCGACCTGCCGGCGGTGATCGCCGGCCTGGAGGCGGCCGCGCCGGCGCTCGATATCCGCTCGTGGCGCGATCTCTCGCCGCTCTTCTCGACCATCGACACCTACATGAAGGGGTTCATCTATGTCTGGCTCGGCATCATGTTCACGCTGATGGGCATCGGCATCGTCAACACCCAACTGATGGCGGTGTTCGAACGCACCCAGGAATTCGGGCTGCTGCGTGCGCTCGGCATGCGCGCCCGCACCGTCCTGGCGCTGGTAGCGCTGGAATCGGCGCTGCTGGTCGGGGTCGGCGTGCTGATCGGCGCGATGCTGTCGGCACTGACGATCTTCTCGTTCCGCGGCGGTATCGACCTCAGTTTCTTTGCCCAGGCGTTGGACATGTTCCAGACCGGACACGTCCTCTACCCGAGACTGGCCTCGGCGGGATTCGCGACAAACTCGCTGATCATCTGGGGGCTCGGTGTCCTGGTGGCTTTCTGGCCCGCCATGCGCGCGGCCCTGGCCAGCCCGGTGGAGGCCATGAGACATGAAAGCTGAACCGATGGCCGATATCGAGGTTCCCACGGTGTCCTGCCGCGGCGTGACGAAAGTCTACGGCAAGGGAGATCTTGCGGTCCACGCCCTGCGCGGCATAGACCTCGACATCAACAGCGGCGACTTCGCCACGCTCGCCGGCCCGTCGGGTTCCGGCAAGACGACGCTTCTCAACATGATCGGCGCGCTGGACCGGCCGACGTCGGGCGAGGTTTCGATCGACGGCAAACACCTGATGGGCATGACCAAGGCCGAACTGTCGGGTCTCCGGCTCAACCGCATCGGCTTCGTCTTCCAGTCCTTCAACCTGATCCCGGTCCTGTCGGCGCTCGAGAATGTCGAGTTCGTGCTCGAACTTCAGGGCGTGCCGGCGGCCGAACGGCGCGACAGGGCCGCCGCCGCGCTGCGCGATGTCGGCCTGGAGGGAACGGAAAACCGCCGGCCGTCGGCGCTTTCCGGCGGCCAGCAGCAACGCGTCGCCGTGGCGCGCGCGCTGGTCTCCCGCCCCTCGATCGTTCTGGCCGACGAGCCGACGGCCAACCTCGATTCGGGCACCACCGAAGACCTGATCGGGCTGATGTACCGGCTGAACCGGGAGCTCGGCATCACCTTCGTGATCGGCACCCACGATCCGCGGGTGATGGCGCATTCCCGACGGCATATCGAGATGACAGATGGCAAGATCGAAAGCGACAGCACGAACATGTCTGATTACGACGGTCCTCCTGCTGACCGGTCTCCGGCCGGTTGAGGCCGGCGAATTCCGGACGCGGCTCGAAGCGGGCGGCGTCTTCGACCGGTCGGAGCCGTCGAGCCTCGATGCGGCGCTTGGTTTTGCCGACCGGCAGACCGCGTTCGCCGGCCTGCGCGTCATGTGGAACGAAGCGGCCGGGCCGCTGCAGTTCGAGATCCACTCCAACCTCCGGCTGACCCACGGCGACGATCCGGCCTATCGCGCCGCCGTCGCGCCGTTCCTGCCGAAACCGCCGCCGGCCACGCTGCTTGACCTCACGGCCAACCTGCACTCCGGCGGAAGGACCGAGTTTTCCAACACCGTCGACCGGCTCTCCGTCACCTATGCCGGCCCCAGCCTGGTCGTGAAAATCGGGCGTCAGGCCATCACCTGGGGCAGCGGCATTTTCTTTCACCCCTCCGACATCGTGGCCCCGTTCGCGCCCAATCAGCTCGACACCAGCTACAAGCCCGGCGTCGACATGATCTATGCCCAGTATCTTTTCGAAAGCGGTGCCGACATCCAGGCCATCGCGGTGCCCCGGCCGGCAAGGGATGGCGGCCCGGTGATCTCCGACGCCTCGACCTTTGCCCTGCGCGGCAGCCACACGCTGGGGGAACTCAACATCGGCTTCACCGCCGCCCGCGACCGCGGCGACACGCTGGCCGGTTTCACTCTGGGCGGGGCGCTTGGCGGTGCCGCGTGGAATGCAGAGATCGTGCACCACGACGTCTCCGGCGGCGCGCGTCGCACGTCATAGCTCGCCAACATATCCACCAGCGCCACCATCATCGGCCGCAACGCCACCTATTTTGCCGAATACTACCATAACGGTTTCGGCGTCGGCGGCCGGGTCGCGGTCGACGCGCTGCCATCCGATCTGACCGATCGTCTGGCCACCGGCCAGGTCTTCACGGCGGCGCGCGATCTTCTGGCGTTCGGCGCGACGCTGGAAGTCACGCCGGATTTCCTGGTGTCGCCAAGCGCGATCATCAGTCTTGACGAGGCCAGCGCCCTGCTGGGGGTGCAGATGACCTATTCGCTGGGCGACAACACCGACCTGATGCTCGATGCGCGCGGACCCGTCGGTCAGCATGGGACCGAATTCGGCGGCCGCGAAACCACGTCCGGATCGGGCGTTTTTACCCGCCCGGCGCAGGAATTCACCTTGCGGCTGGTAACCTATTTCTAGTGCATGATGAGTTTACGTGGAAACATGTCCGGTTATCCCGCCCGGGTCGCTTGCGGCCCGGGCTGCGCCTGCCTGCCCACCGGCAGGCGCATTCGCGCCCGC
>JBHHXR010000099.1:0-11951 GCA_046757205.1 Paracoccaceae bacterium | reverse complement strand
TGGAGAGCCGGTACGAGTAGACGGGCCGCTCGGCCGCCTTGGGGACGAAGTAGTACATCATGCCGAGGAAGCCGGCGGTGAGGAAGAAGCCGACGGCGTTGTGGCCGTACCACCACTGCACCAGCGCGTCCTGCACGCCGGAGAATACCTGCACCGATTTCGAGCCGAAGATCGACACCGGGATGCTGAGGTTGTTGACGATGTGCAGCATGGCGATGGTGACGATGAACGAAAGGTAGAACCAGTTCGCCACGAAGATATGCGGCTCTCTTCGCTTGATGATGGTGCCGAGGAAGACCGCCAGATAGGCGACCCAGACGACGGTGATCCAGAGATCGACGTACCATTCCGGCTCGGCGTATTCCTTCGACTGGGTGGCGCCCAGCAGATAGCCGGTCGCCGCCAGCACGATGAAAAGCTGGTAGCCCCAGAAAACGAACCACGCCAGGCTGCCGCCCCAGAGCCGCGCGGCGGACGTGCGCTGCACGACATAGAAGGAGGTGGCGATCAGGGCGTTGCCGCCGAAAGCGAATATCACCGCCGACGTGTGCAGCGGGCGCAGCCGCCCGAAGCTGGTGAAGGACAGGCCCAAATTCAGTTCCGGGAAGGCGAGTTGAAAGGCAATATAGGTGCCGGCAAGAAACCCGACCACGCCCCAGAACGCCGTCGCCACCACGCCGTAGCGTATGACGTCGTCCATGTAGCCGGTCTGAGGCGCCGGCGCCGGTTCACCGGTTCGGCGAAGTACCCAGATGAACAGGCCGGCGGCGATCAGGAATATGAGCACGGCGTGCACCTGGTAGGCGACGTCGCGCGCATGGTTTGTTGCGACCGCTGCAAACAGGGCGATCATGCCCAGCAGTATCAGTTTGAGTGCGTTCAGCATTTTGCCCCTCGTTCGGATAGGTTCGGCAATTTCCGGGAACAATCGTGCCCCCCGAACACCGCGCCAGTAATGCCGCAGCGCGGCTAGCGGATACCTTGATCTGTGTCAATGTCGTACCTTGGTCAGCAGCGATTCACTGCGGCGAACTTACGCATGTAAACGGCACCGGGACGGCGCGGAACGAAAGGACGCATCTAGGAAAAAATGCCGCCGTCGGAATCTTCCCCCGCCTCGTCGAGCAACAAGGTGTAGTCCGGGATTGCGAAGTAGTGGGCGTCCTTCATCGCGACAATGCCGTCTTTTCGCAGCGACGTGAGCTGGCGGCTCACGGTCTCGATGGTCAGGCCCAGATAGTCGGCCATCGTCTCGCGCGTGAAGGGCAATTCGAAGCCCAGCCCGTCGTCCGGGTCCCGCAACCCCAGGGCCGCGCTGCGCCGCGCCAGGATTGCCAGCAGGCTGGCGATCTTTTCCCGCGCCGTCTTGCGGCCAAGAAGCAGCATCCATTCGCGCGCGACGTCGAGTTCGTCGAGTGTCATTTCCAGAAGCCGGCGCTCCAGCGACGGCGTCTCGGCGACGAGACGCTCGAATTCGGTCTTGCGGAACATGCACAGCGTAATCTCGGTCGAGGCGACGACATCGTAGCGGGTCGATTCCCGGCCCGGCCGGCCGACGAAATCCGACGGCAGCAGAAGCCCGACCATCTGGCGCCGCCCGTCCGGGATGGTGCGCGAAACCGCAGCATAGCCTTTGACCACGGAACCGAGGAATTCGAGCTTCTCCCCGGCCCAGGCGATGTGATCCCCCGGCGAATAGGTGCGGTAAAACTTCAGGGCGTCCAGTTTCTTCAGTTCCTCGGACCCACAGCGCGAGCATATTGCCCGATGGCGGATCGGGCAGTCGCGGCAACGCAAATGCGGCGTGAGGCGCGGATCAATTTTCAACCGGGTCCCCTGAAGCTGGGTGTGGACAATATCATCTGTTTGATCTCGATCAATGTGAAACGCCAAAGGGTGTGACAATGACCGGTGAATGAACAACCTCGATCGCCTTAAGCGGGCCGGTCTCTTCGATGAGAAAGTCCCGCGTTACACGAGCTACCCCCCGGCAACCAAGTTTCATGCGGGCGTCGGGTGCGACGAATATGAACAATGGATCAGCGGCCTTGCGGCCGGCACAGACATATCCCTCTATATCCATATTCCGTTCTGCCATCGCTTGTGCTGGTATTGCGCCTGCCGAACCCAGGGTGTGAAGACGCTTACGCCGGTCGCAGCCTACGTTGAAGTGCTGAAAAAGGAAATTGCGCGGCTTGCCGCACTGCTGCCCGAAGGCGTTCGCATATCGCGCATGCATTGGGGAGGCGGGTCGCCGACGATTCTGACGCCGGAACTGTCGGTCGATCTGTTGGAGACGCTGCGTGAAGCGCTGCCGCTGTCGTCGGACCTGGATTTTTCCGTCGAGATCGATCCGACCGGCGCCGACGAGGCCAAGATGCAGGCCCTGGTGGAAAACGGCATGACGCGGGCAAGCATCGGCGTGCAGGACTTCGCGCTGACCGTTCAGAAGGCCATCGGCCGGCTGCAGGGATACGAGATCACGCGAGATTGCATCGAGACGCTTCGGCGGGCGGGGATCGCCAGCCTGAACATCGATATCGTGTATGGCCTGCCGTTCCAGAGCATAGAAGGACTTACCCGCACCGTCGAAAAGGTCATTTCGCTTCGGCCCGACCGGGTGGCGCTGTTCGGGTACGCGCACGTGCCGTGGATGGCGAAGCGCCAGCAGATGATCGATGAAGCCGCCCTTCCGGACACGGAAACCCGGCTGGCCCTGTTCAACCGGGCCGTTTCTCAATTCAACGGGGCCGGCTACGATTCCATCGGCATCGACCACTTCGCGCTTCCCACCGACACTCTGGCGGCGGCGGCGCGGACCGGCCGGCTGCGGCGGAATTTCCAGGGATATACCGACGACAACTGCAAGGTTCTTCTTGGCGTCGGCGCCTCGTCGATCTCGAAGCTGCCGCAGGGGTATCTTCAGAACCGGGCCGCGACCTCGTCTTACCTGAAGGCTGTCAACGCCGGCGACTGCCCCATCGCGCGCGGTTTCGAACTGACCGAATACGACAAGGTTTTCGGCCGCGCCATCGAGATGATCATGTGCGAGTTCGGCGTTTCGCTGCCGCGTCTACGCGAGGAATTCGGCGAACTGACCGATGCCGTTCTGCCCGGTATCGACGAGGTGGCACGGCTGTATCCCGGCCTTGTAAAGACCGGCGCCGAAGGTTTTGCGCTGACGGATTCGGGCAGGCTGATCGCCCGCATCGTCGCCCGGCGGTTCGACAACTACCGCGAATCCGCCTCGCGCTACAGCCAGGCGATCTGACGGGAGCGGCCAGGGGACAGTTCAAAGCCCATAGACGGTCTTTCCGCGTTCCGGTATTTCTTCGCCGGAAAAGATAACGGGAGCGGGGACGATGGACGGAGAACGAACGCTGCTGTGCTTCGGTGATTCCAATACACACGGCGCCTGTCCCATGGCGCATGTCGACGATCGCCGCCGCTACCCCTGGCGGGTTCGATGGACAGGCGTCCTCGCTGCCGGCCTGGGGCAGGGCTGGCGGGTCGTCGAGGAGGGCCACAACGGCCGCACGACGGTGCACCCGGACCCGATCGAGGGCACCAACCGCAACGGCCTGGCCTATATCCCGGTGTCGCTGGAGAGCCATCAGCCGATCGACGTAGTGCTGCTGATGCTGGGCACCAACGACCTCAAGGCGCGCTACAACCTGCCGCCGAGCGACATCGCGGCCGGGCTCAATGTCGTCGTGCGCACGATATGCGCCAGCGAGGCCGGCCCCGACGGAGCCGCGCCAGGCGTCATCATCATGGCGCCGCCGCCGATCCTGGAAACCGGGTGCCTCGCGGAAATGTTCGATGGCGGCACCCGCAAGTCGACGCGTCTGGCCGATCTCTACCGCGACGTTGCGCACCGCTACGGCGCCGGGTTCATCGACACCGGCCGGCACATTGTCTCGAGCGCGGTCGACGGCATCCATTTCGATATCGATCAGCACGCGGAACTCGGCAAAGTCATGGTCGAAACCGTCGAAGCCTTCATGCGCTGAGCCGGAGGAGTTCGGTCCGGCACGGCCCACGCCGGCGAGCCCCCGCCGCACGCCGATCCCCGCTCGCCAAAGCCCGCGTCAGTAACCGGTCATTTCCAGGTATCCCTGGCCCGGGCGATTTCCGGTCACCGTGACGGGGCCTTCCCAGTAAGGAAAGTAGGTGCCCATCCAGCTGTCAGGGTTGAGCGGGGACAACTCCACATCGAGCGCGCGCGAGGGGATGCTCAGGCGCCAGCGCAATGGCAGTGTACGGCCGCCGACAACGTGCCTGTCCAGAGGTGCGAGGCGGATGTCGCTTGCGGCAATCTCTTCCGCGCTTCCGTCGCGTGCGATCCAGGTGCCGGAGCGGAAGTCGCCGCCGTCATTAACCCTGACGCGGAAGACCATGAGTTTTTCGCCGCTGTCAAAGTGGATCGCGGCCCAGTCCCAGCCGCCTTGTCTGGCGTCGAGCGGCTGGCTGCTCCATTCCCGGTCAAGCCAGGCGTTGCCGCTGACGGCGATTTCCGTTCCGTCGAGCCGCAGCGTGCCTTCGGCTTGCAGGAAGGGGCGGCTGTAATAGTACGAGGCCTTGCCGGATTCGGTCTTCACGCTGTAGCCGGCGTCGCCGTGAAGGACCGGCGTCATGGCGCCGGTCAGGCGCAGCCGGTAGCCGAAGCCGTCGCCGCTTGCCGACACCGCAAGTTCGTCGCTCGCCCCGTCGCTGTCTGCCGCGGCCAGTTCCCAGTCGTCGATCCATGCCGCGAACGGCGCCGCCGAGACGCCGGACTGGCCGACCCCGCCGCGGGCGAATTTCTCGGCGAACCTGTGCGTCTTTTCGGAAGTGACCGCGGCGTGCCCCATCCAGACCTGGCGGCTGGACCAGCCTTCGACAAGGCTCTCGGGCGTGAGCGCCGCGCGGAACAGGGTCCACTGGGCGCCGAACCGGCGGCCGTCGGACGCTGTCAGGTTGGCGGTGAGATACCACCACTCGATGCGGAAATCCGGGTGGGCGCCGCGGTCCCGGGGAAACACGATCGGCACGCCGGCGGCGACCTCGCGGTATCCCTCGGCGGTTTTCCCGAGACCGGCAAAACCCTGGGCCGCAGCCTGTGCGGCGCAGCAGACGAGGACCAGTGCGGCGGCTCTAGCGATCACCGGAAAACACCTGCAGCAGCCGCGCCGGCGGGACACGCAGCAGGCGCAGGACGGGCACCAGCGCCGCGGCGACGGCGGCGCCGACCGCGAGCGATGCCAGCACCAGCCAGTCGCCGGGGAAGAGATGCATCGGCAGGCGCCATCCGAACGCGCGCACGTTGACGATTTCGGTCAGCATCCAGGCCACCGCCAGCCCGACCGGAAGCGCCGCCAGCGTGGTGAGGGTCGCCAGAAAGAGCGTCTGCCACAGGGCGATCCGCGCCAGGCTGCGCCGCCGCACGCCGAGCGCCCAGAGCGGCGCGATCTGCGGCAGGCGCATCGAGCCGAGGGTCAGCAGCCCGGTCATGAGAGCGATCCCCGCCACCGTCAAGGTCAGCGCGCTGAGCGCGGCGGTTACCGCGAAAGTGCGCTCGAATACCGACAACGCCGAGGATTTCAGCGCCGCCCGGTCGATCATCTGCGAACGGTCGAGGCCGACCTCGCGCACCAGCCCGTCCAAGATGGCGGGCACGCGGGCGGGGTCGAGGCGGGCGCCGAACCGGCGTTTTTCAACGTCCGGCCAGTGGGCCAGCAAGGCTTCGAGCGAGACCAGCATGTGCCCCCTGGGGTTGCCGTAATCGCTGTAGACCCCGGCTACCGGCACGCGCCAGTCGCCGGTCGAAGTCGGCAGCGTGACGAGATCGCCCGGCCGCAGTTCCAGCCGGTTGGCCAGTTGCTCCGAGATGAGGGCGCCGCGCCCGGCGGCCAGTTCGTCCCAGGCTTGCGGCGTGGCTTCAAGAACCGGCCAGTTTTCCCGATACGACGGATCGTCGCGCACGCCGTAGACTTCCGTCGGCCAGTCGCCGAGCCGGCTGTCGGCACGCCAGATCGGGAGCAGGGCGTCGACTTTCGGCGCCAGCCATTGCGACAGTTCCCCGGCCTGCTCGTCGCTCGACGCGGTTACGTAGAGCTCCGCCGTCAGCCGGTGATCGAGCCAGTCGAGGAACGTCAGCCGGAAACTGCCGACCATGGTGCCGACGCCGATGTTTACCGACAGCGCCAGCAGGAGCGCCATGAGGGCGAGCGAAATGCCGCCGAGCTGCTGGCGGCTGTCGGACCAGAACCACTGCGCCAGTGGCGACGCCGACCGGTTTTCGAGAAATGCCAGCAGCACGGAAACCAGAACCGGCAGACCGAGTGCGGCGGCGAGAAGGACGGTGCCCAGAAGGGCAAAGCCGGCAAGCAGGCCTTGGCCGGCCAAGAACAGAAACAGCGCGACACCGAGCAGCGCGGCGCAGGCCATGGCCTGCAGACGGATCGTCCTTTCGTGGGTCTGCCGCCAGGCGCGCGGCTGCGCCGCGGTAAGAAGCGGCAGACGGAAGGCGCGCGTCAGGCTGGTGGCGCTTGCGGCCAGCGCGCCGGCGACGCTGATCGCCAGACCGGCGAGCCACCAGAGCGGCGGCAGGCTCAGCTCCCCGGGCACGCGGGCGCCGTAAAGGCCGCGCAGACTGGCGGCCACGTCGGGCATCAGCGCCGAGGCGAGGAGGTAGCCGGCGGCGGTTCCGACGGCGCCGGAAACCGCCGCCAGGATCACCAGTTCGCCAGCCATGACGCCGGCCAGCGTCCGCGGCGACACGCCGCAGGCACGCAAGGTGCGCAGCATGGGCCGGCGTTGTTCGAACGCCAGGCCGGTCTGGGCGTGGACGATGAACAGGCCGACCAGAAAGGAAAGAAAGCCGAACGCCGTCAGGTTGAGATGCAGACTGTCGGTCATGCGCGACAGGTCGGACCCTTCCTGGGGCGGGATCAGACGCAGGCTGTCGCCGGCGAGCGTTTCGATCAGCGCCGCCGCCTCCGCCGTCCGTTTCGGGTCGAGCAGCAGCCGCGACAGGCGGCCCCGCAGGCCAAGCAGCTCTTGCGCCACACCGATGTCGGTGATGACGGCGCCCTCGGCCATGTCGGCCGGGAAAACCGGCGGCAGTCCGCCGTTGCCGTTCAGCATTCGCGCCGTTTCGGGGCCGGCGTAGGCCCTGTGGGGCGGCGTTGCGAATGCCGTGAAGTCCCGCAGCGGATCGGCTCCCGCGCTGTCGAGCCGGGACGGTGCCGGCAGGCTTATCGGCTCGATGCCGATGAGGCGGATGCGCTCGCCGGCGGCCCGCAGCCGCCCTTCGACGACCGGGGAAACCGGCACGCCGGCGCGCCGCAGCCGAACCCAGAGCGATTGGTCGAAGTACCGGCCGCGAAGCGGAACGACGGTTTCGACGCGCGTGCTGCCGAGCAACCTTTCGGCCTTGGCGTAACTGGACCTGGCCTCGGTGTTGATCGCCTGGACGCCGGTCCACAGCGCGGTCGCCGCCGCCAGCCCGACGAACAGCGTGGCGAACTGGAAGCGGTGACGGCGCCAGTGCGACAGCAGGGTATGCAGAACGACCGGCACGGTCATTCCAGGTGCCCGCCATGCAGGCGGCAGGTTCGGGCCAGGCGTCGCGCCAGGCGGCGGCTGTGCGTCACCAGCAGCAGCGCCGCGCCGGTGGTCGCGACCAGTTCCAGCAGGAGGGCGAGGACTTCGTCGCCGGTTTCCTCGTCGAGATTTCCGGTCGGTTCGTCGGCGAGGATGAGCGGCGGGCGGGCGGCGAGGGCGCGGCCGATCGCCACCCGTTGCTGCTGTCCGCCCGACAGGTTTTCCGGGTAGCGCGGCATGGCGTCCTCAAGGCCGAGGCGCCTGGCCAGGGTGTCGAGCCACGTTGCATCGTGGTTGCCGGCGAGACGCGCCTGAAACGACAGGTTGTCGGCGACGCACAGGCTGGGAATCAGGTTGAACTGCTGGAAGATCAGCCCGACCATGTCGCGGCGAACCGCCGCGCGTGCGCTTTCCGTGGCCTCCGCGAGGTTCACGCCGCCGACTTTCACCGAACCGGCATCCGCCGGCTCCAGCCCGGCCGCGATGTGCAGGAGCGTGCTCTTGCCGGAGCCGGATTCGCCGGTCAGCGCAACGGTGTCTCCGGCGCGGAGGGTCAGGTCGATGCCGCGAAGCACCCGCAGCGGACCCTGGGCGGTGGAAAACGACTTGTGCAGACCGGCGATTTCAAGCATCGGCACACGGTGGTCTTGGCGACCGCGCCCGGTGCCCCAGAGCCTGCGATCGCCGCCACCGCACGAGGTTTCTTGCCGCCTCGACGGCCAGGGCGACGGCCATCAATCCGGCCATCAATCCGGCCAGCCGGCGGCGTGGCGGAGCGCGGCGTGGATATCGGCGCCGTCGGCGTCGAGGCCGGGCGCAGGCCGGTCCAGCGAAAGCTCCATTCCGGTGGCCCGGATCGGCGTCCGCACGCCCCGGTGGCCGTCGAGCGGAATCGCCATGCCGCGAAACTCCGCCTGCGGATCGGAGAACGCTTCCCCGACATTGTTGATCGGCCCGGCCGGCACGCCGGCGGCTTCCATGGCGGCGATGACATCGCCGCGCGGCATGGCGGCAAGCCGGTCCTCCAGCAGTGCGACCAGCGCATCGCGGTGTTCCAGCCGGTCGTTGTTGGTGCGGAACCTGGGGTCGCGGTGAAAACCGGCGCCGAGCGCCTCGCTCAGCCGGACGAACTGGCCGTCGTTGCCGCAGGCGATGACCAGCGGGCCGTCGGCGGCGTGAAACACCTGGTAGGGAACGATCGAGGGATGGGTGTTGCCCATGCGCTTCGGCACCTCGCCGGTCATCAGGTAACTCGATGCCTGATTGGCCAGCACCGCCAGCTGGGTGTCGAACAGGGACATGTCGATATGCTGGCCGAGGCCGGTTTTCTCGCGCAACAGCAGCGCCGCCTGAACCGCGATCACGCCGTAGAGGCCGGTAAACAGATCGGCATAGGCGACGCCGGGTTTCTGCGGTTCGCCGTCCGGTTCGCCCGTCAGGTCCATGATGCCTCCCATCGCCTGGATGATGAAGTCATAGCCGGCCTGCGGCGCGCGCGGGCCGTCCTGTCCGAAGCCGGTCACGGAACAGGTGATGAGCCGCGGGTTAGCTGCCGAAAGCGTCGGGTGATCGAGGGCGAATTTCTTCAGCCCGCCGACCTTGAAATTCTCCAGCAGCACGTCGGCCTCCCGCGCCAGGGCACGGACAGTGCGCAGGTCTTCGGGATCGCGGAAGTCGAGGGCGATCGAGCGCTTGCCGCGGTTGCAGCTGTGAAAGTACGACGAGGCGCCGTGCGGCGGCAGCGGCCTGCCCCAGCCGCGCGTCTCGTCGCCGCCCGGCGCCTCGACCTTGATGACATCGGCGCCGAGGTCCGCCATGGTCTGGCCGATCCATGGCCCGGCGAGGACACGGGCGAGTTCCAGGACGCGAACGCCCTCGAGCGGTTTGGTCATGCTGCGGGTTCCTCGTGCGAATCCCCGGCAGTGTGCAGCAGGCCGTTGCGCCGTCAAGAGGAGGCGGACGCCTTGCTGGGCCGTCGCGTTGCGGCTTGTGGCCGGCCCGGCTTCCGCATACATCGGGCGTATGAAGAACATGATCGCCCGCCTGAGTTCCCGCCCCGTGGTATCGGTGATCAGGCTGCGCGGCGTCATCGTCGGAGCGGCGCGGCTCGGCGGGCCCGCCCTGAACGACGAATTGCTGGCACCGCTCATCGAGCGCGCGTTCACCGGCGGAAAGCCGAAAGCGGTGGCGCTGTCGGTGAATTCGCCGGGCGGCTCGCCGGTTCAATCGGCGCTCATCGCCGCGAGGATCCGGCGGCTGGCGGACGAAAAGAAGATACCGGTCTACGCTTTCTGCGAAGACGTGGCGGCGTCGGGCGGCTACTGGCTGGCGACCGCGGCCGACGAGATATTCGCCGACCCCAACAGCATCGTCGGCTCGATCGGCGTCATCAGCGCGTCGTTCGGATTCCACGATCTGATCGGCCGGCACGGCGTGGAGCGCAGGGTCTACACGGCGGGCGAGGACAAGTCGCTGCTGGACCCGTTCCGTCCGGAGAAGAAAAAGGACATAGCGCGGTTGCAGCGGCTGCAGAAAATCATTCACGACAATTTTATCGAGCAGGTCAAGAAGCGGCGCGGCGCGCGCCTGAAAGGGGAGGGCCTGTTCACCGGGGAAATCTGGTCCGGAAGGGAAGCGCTGGACAACGGCCTGGTCGACGGGCTGGCGCATCTGGTGCCGAAGATGAAGGAAGTCTATGGCGACAAGGTGCGTTTCATGGTGCACGGCCCGCGGCGTTCGCTGTTCCAGCGCCTCGGCGGAAGCGGCGTCGACGCGGTGATGGGCGCGGTCGAGGAGCGCCTCATATGGGCGCGCTACGGATTATGATCCGGTGATCATCAAGGCGGTTACATTGTTCCTCGTCGGCATGCTGGTTCTCGGCATGTTCGGCAAGCTCAGGATGCCGGGAACAAAGCCGAGAAAGCCCCGTGGCCGGATAGAAACAGCCAAGAAATGCCCACGCTGCGGAAACTATATCCTCGGCGACGGGCCTTGTTCGTGCAGGAAATCGCAATAGATGTAACGCGGGCCGGTGCCGGTCATCACACGGGAGCTTCTTGATGAATGCCTTGATGGCAGGTGCTGGTCTGGTTGTCCTGCTGCTTTCCGGTGATGTGCTTGTCCGCGGCGCCGTTTCGCTCAGTCTGCGGCTCGGTGTGCCGGCGCTGATGGTGAGCCTGACTGTCGTCGCCTTCGGCACCTCGGCGCCGGAGTTGCTGGTCGCCATACAGGCGGCACTGGAGGGCGTGCCGGAAATCGCGCTCGGCAATGTGGTCGGCTCCAACATCGCCAATGTCCTGCTGGTCATGGGGATTCCGGCGGTGTTGTCGCGCATCGACCCGCGAAATTGCGACACCAGACGCAACTTCGTGTTCATGCTGGCGGTTTCGCTTCTTTTCATCGTCCTGTGCTTTCTCGGGCCGCTGCATTTCTGGCACGCCCTGGTGCTGCTTGCGGTTCTGACGATGATGCTGGTCGATGCGGCCCATTCGGCGCACCGGGCGCGCTGCGATTCGCTGGCCAGCGAGGTCCGGATCGACGAGGTCGACCTGAAGATGCCGGGCTGGCGCGCCGGCCTTTATATCCTGCTGGGAATAATCGGTCTTCCGGTCGGCGCGGAAATACTTGTCGACGGATCGGTCGGCATAGCCAGGGCGTGGGGCGTATCGAACGAAACCATCGGCCTGACGCTGATCGCGGTGGGGACGTCGCTGCCGGAACTGGCGACATCGGTCATGGCCGCCATACGGCGCCAGGCGGATGTCATTCTCGGCAATGTCATCGGTTCCAACCTGTTCAATATCCTGGCGATCATGGGCGTCACCAGCCTGTTTGGCCCGTTGCCGGTTTCCGCGGATTTTCTCGGCTTCCATCTGTGGGCGATGCTGGCATCCTCGCTTCTGTTGCTGCCCTTCGTTTGGGGGTTGTGGCGCCTGGGGCGAAGGTGGGGAATCGTTTTTGTTGCGATTTACGGATTCTATGTCAGTTTTATAGTCGCCTGAAGGTTGGAGAGCTGATTCGAAATGCAACCCGGAGCTGCGTTGATTACCGGTGGCGCCAGGCGGCTCGGCCGTGCCATGGCGCTCGATCTTGCCCGGCTTGGCTGGGATGTTGTGGTCAACTACGGCAGCAGCCGGCGCGAGGCCGAGGACGGGGTCGCGGAAATCCGCAAGCTCGGGCGGCGGGCCGAGGCGATCAGGGGCGATCTGCTGGATCACGAAGAGACGCTGGCGCTGGTCCCGGCCGCGGTCAAGGCGCTGGGCCGTCCGCTGACGCTGCTGGTCAACAACGCATCGATATTCGAATACGACACGCTGGAAACCGCGGATGCCAGAAGCTGGGACCGCCACGTCGGCTCCAACCTG
>JBHHXR010000098.1:0-12022 GCA_046757205.1 Paracoccaceae bacterium | reverse complement strand
GGGGTGAAAGTGACCCGCGTCGAGATCAAGGATCTGGCGCCGTCCGCCGACATCACCGAAGCGATGGCGCGCCAGATGAAGGCGGAACGCGAAAAGCGGGCGCAGATCCTTTCCGCCGAAGGCCTCAAGCAATCCGCCGTTCTGAAGGCCGAGGGCTTGCGGGAGGCGCAGATCCGCGAAGCCGAAGGCCGCCGCGAAGCCGCCTTTCTGGATGCCGAGGCGCGCGAACGCCAGGCGGAAGCGGAAGCCAAGGCAACGGCGATGGTGTCAGAGGCCATCGCGCAGGGCGACGTGCAGGCGATCAATTACTTCGTGGCCCAGAAATACACCGAAGCGCTGCAAAGCATCGCTGGCTCGGACAACAGCAAGACGGTGATGATCCCGCTTGAGGCGGCAGGGCTCATCGGGTCGATCGCTGGCATCTCGGAGATCGCCAAAGCCGCCGGACTGAAGAGGGAATAACGGCGATGGAACCGTCAATCTTCGACGTGATCGCCGGGATTTCGCCGTGGTGGTGGGTGGCGTTCGCGGTGGGCCTCGGCGTCGTGGAAATGGCCACCATGTCATTTTTCCTGATCTGGCTCGGGGTGGCGGCGCTGGTCATGGCCGTTATCCTCGCGTTTTTCCCGGGAATGTCCGGCGAACTTCGGGTCGCCTTGTTTGCCGTTCTGGCGATCGCCATAACTTACATTGGCCGGCACTTCTTCATGAGACTCGAAAACGGTTCGGTGACGACCATCAACCGGCGGTCAAGCCAGTTGATAGGCAGGCGCGCCAAGGTATTGGAGTACGAAGGCGGCGAAGGCGCCGTTGAAATCGACGGAATACGCTGGAAGGCGCACTGGGAAGCCCCGCCGGAAAAGGACCGCCCGGATTACGTCACCGTCGTCAAAGCGGACGGGATGTTGCTGACGGTCCGGGCCGAACGGGGCTGACCCGGTCAGCCATTTCGTGCCTGCACCAGCTCGCTGAGACGGCGCAGGTCGGCGTCGGCGATGCCCAGTCGCTCCAGGCTGTCCACGGTGTTGAACAGGTACTCGTCGTTCGGGCCTTTCAGACCCTCGGCCTTCGCTATCACGTTGGCCTGTTCCTCCAGGCTCAAGCCGCCGCAATACTGCGCGTGACCGGTATCGACAACGTAGCAGACGGCCGTGGCCCTGCCGCCGTGATCGAGCTCCATTTCCTGCCAGGTTTCCAGATATGCCGATGAAATGAGCTCCCTCTCGCGCAGCGCAAGAAGCGTTTCCTCGGCGTGGGCCGGGCCGACGCGGAACGCCACGCCACGGCAACTCGCCTCCGGTTTCGGATCCAGCGCCAGGACCAGGCCCGGATCGTCCGCCGTGCCTCGGTAATGGATCGAGCGCATGCAGAACGAGCGGTGAAACCCGCGCAGCGTGGCAAGTTCGCGCGTCTCGAACTTGAACTCCGGCCGCCAGATCAACGAACCGTAACCAAAAACCCAAAATCCGTCGTTGCTCATCGTTGCCAGCCCGCTATCCTCGGTGGCCATATAGCGGTTCCACTGCCCGGCGTGGAGAGGTTTTTATGCGTGGTCTCATCGTACTGGTTCTTCTCGCCGCGCTCGGCTGGAGCGGTTATTGGTGGTTCGCTTCCACCGCGCACGAAAATGCCCTTCGGGCGTGGATGAATTCGCAGCGCGCGGCGGGCTGGACCGTCGAACACGACGATCTCCGCGTGACCGGATATCCCAACCGGCTCGATACCCATGTGGGAAACCTCCGCATCGCCGATCCGGCCGCCGGATGGTCGTGGCGGGCCGGGCAGTTCCAGATCCTGTCGCTGTCGTACAAGCCAAACCACATCGTTGCCGCGTGGCCCGGCCGCCAGGAAATATCGTCACGTGGTAATCGGTACCGCGTCGAAGGCGAACGTATCCGCGCCAGCGTGATCCTGGTTCCCGACACCAAACTGACGCTGGACCGGCTGACCCTCGAAATGCTGGCGACGACCATAACCGGCAGCGACGGGTCCTCGACAGCCATCGAAAGCGGCCTGATATCGACGCGCAGATCGGAAATGCTCGATGCGCCGGAATATTCCTACGATCTGAGCGTCGAGCTCGATTCCGTCCGGTTTCCCGAGCCGGCAATTCGAGAACTCGGCCTCGCCGGGCTGCTGCCCGTAAATCTTTCCAGCGTCACATCGACGGTCCTGTTGCGGTTCGACGAATATTGGGACCGGACCACGATATCCCCGCCGCCCACCCTTCTTGGCATCGACATACTCGACTTCGACGCCAGATGGGGCGATGTCCGGCTGACCGCCAGCGGCGCCGTGGACATCACGCCGGACGGCCTTGCGGAGGGCGACCTGACGCTGGATGTCCGCAACTGGAGGTTACTGGTGAAGGCGGCAAAGAAAGCTGGCACCATAGACCGGGAGACCGCGCAGGCGCTCGGTTCCGCCCTCGGGCTTCTCGACGGGCTCGACGGCAAGCCCGACCGCATTCAGGTTCCCCTGACGTTCCGGAACGGCCGCGCATTCGTCGGCCCGGTCGATGTGGGCGCTGCGCCGCTGCTGGTCTACCGGCAATAGTTCCCGTTGCCGTACCGAGCAACGTCGCCGTGGAAATGGTCCCGGTGGTGGCGGTCGGAATTCGGTCCCAGAACCGTCCCGAACGGGCCGCAGGCGGAGCGGTGGATTTGCTTCAGGATCCGGCCGTACTTCCCGCGTCCCCAGTCTCTCTCGACCGAGATCTCCGACCCGTTCCTGAGCACGAAAGCCGAAACGTCGATCGCGTTGCCCCTGGCGTGCTCCGACAGTTTGGCGCCGCGGCGGCTGTTGCGCGACCGGCAGGCGTAGTGCGATGCCACGCGCAGTTCCTCAACCCCGCCGCCGGTGCGGCCGATCGCCGGTTTGATGCCGCGTCTGATCCATTTGCCCAGCGCCCGCGCCGTTTCGCAGCGGACCGTGGCGTGTTGCGACAGGCTGACGCCGGCGACCGAATAGAGCTTGACCGGGCGGTCGATGCCGCACGATCCCGGCCCGTCGATCGGCGCGATCATCTGACCGATGATGTCCCTGCCGCCACACACGCTGCCCGAACGCCCGATGTCCGGCCCCCGGGATTTCCCGCACGAACCGGCCAGAAGCAGCGCCAGAAGGGATAGGAGCAACGGGAACTTCATGCCTTTTTCTCCCCGCTGGCCAGGACCCGTCCGAAATCCGGCGCTTCGGTATCCTGACCGGCCTCGATGATGCCCCTGCGTATGGCCCGGGTGCGGGTGAAGTAGTCGAACAGGTGGTCGCCGTCGCCGGTGCGGATGGCCCGTTGCAGGGCGAAGAGTTCCTCGGTGAAACGCCCGAGGATCTCCAGCGTCGCCTGCTTGTTGTTGAGAAACACATCGCGCCACATGGTCGGGTCGGAGGCCGCGATGCGCGTGAAGTCGCGAAACCCGGCGGCGGAGTATTTCACCACTTCCGACGACGTCACGCGTTTCATGTGATCGGCCACGCCAACCATGGTGTAGGCGATCAGGTGCGGTGCGTGCGACGTCACCGCGACCACCAGATCGTGGTGCTCGGGATCCATCACGTCGACATGCGCGCCAAGCGCCCGCCAGAAGTCACGCAACCTCTCGGTCTCCGCCGGCGCCGTTCCCGGCACCGGCGTCAGCAGGCACCAGCGGTTGTCGAACAGGGAGGCGAACCCCGCCTCGGGTCCGGAATGCTCGGTCCCGGCCAGCGGGTGGCCGGGAATGAACGTGATGCCTTCGCCCAGATGCGGCGCCAGCGCCTCTATCACGGCGCCCTTGACGGAACCGACGTCGCTCAGGGTGGCGCCGGGCTTCATGGCCGGGATGATTTCCCGGCCAACCTCGGACATGACGCCAACCGGTACGCACAGGATGACCAGATCGGCGCCCGCGGCCGCCTCGGTTGCCGTTTCGAATACTTCGTCGCACAGCCCGAGTTCGCGCGCCGTCGCACGCGTTCGCGGTGTCTTCGCGTACCCGGTGATCCGCGCCCCCATCCCGGCCCTGCGCATCGCCAGGCTGATGGATGACGCGATCAGGCCGAGGCCGATCAGCGCGATGTGGCGATAAGGGTTTTTCATCTGCTCTCGGTCTCCATGAAGTCCCTGACCGCCCCCGCCACCAGCCTGCAGGCCATTTCGTCGCCGACGGTAATGCGCAGAGCGTGAGGCAGTTTGTAGCCGGCGACATTCCTGACTATCACGCCGCGTCGGCGCAGCCAGGTATCGCAGCGTTCCGCCTGCGCCGGATCGCCGAACCTGGCGAGAATGAAATTCGCCCGCGACGGGTCCGACGGCACGCCCGCCGTGGCCAGTTCACCGGCCAGCCATTCCCGCCATCTGGCGTTTTCTTCCCGGCAGAACTCCGTGCGCCCGGTATCCAGCACCGCCGCCTGCGCCGCCGCCTGCGCCGCCGAAGACAGGTTGAACGGCCCCCTGACGCGGTTCAGCGCGTCGATCACGGGGGCCGGGCCGTACCCCCAGCCGACGCGCAGCGCCGCCAGCCCGTAGATCTTGGAGAAGGTCCGCGTCATGACCACGTTGTCGCGCGCCTCGACCAGCGCCAGCCCGGCGTCGAAATCCGCGACATACTCGGCATAGGCGCCGTCAAGCACCAGAAGCGCCCGCGCGGGCAGCCCGCCGGCCAGCCGCGCCACCTCGGCTTCGCCGATCATGGTGCCGGTGGGATTGTTGGGATTGGCGATGAAAACCAGCCGCGTCCGCTCCGTGCAGGCCGCGAGCAGCCCATCGACATCCGTCGTCCGTTCCTTCTCGGGCACTTCGACCGGCGTCGCCCCGGCGGCCAGCGCCGAAATCCGGTACATGCCGAAACCGTGCTCGGTATGGATCACCTCGTCGCCCGCGCCGGCGTAGGTGTTGCACAGGAACGAAATGATCTCGTCGGACCCGGCGCCGCAGATTACCCGGTCGGCGTCCAGCCCGTTGACCTCGGCGATCGCCGCGCGCAAATCCGCGTGGCTGCCGTCGGGATATCGGGCCAGATCGCCCGCCGCCGCGTGATATTCCTCGACCGCCTTGGGGCTCGGCCCCAGCGGGTTTTCGTTGGAACTCAGCTTGGTCACCCGGTTGCCCGAGGCGAGGCTGCTGTCGCCGCCGACATAGGGCGAGATCTCCAGAATGCCCGGTTTCGGCGTGATTTCGGGATGCGGTCTGCTCATGCCTGCCGTCTGCGCTCTTGTGCCAGCCGGTTCTAGAGCGGGACGCGCCCGAATGGAACCGCCTCAGTAAAAAGTCTGCGGATCGACGTCGACCGTGACGCGGACGCCGTTCGGGACCTTCACCTGGCCGCGCCAGGCCGCAAGCGCGGCCTGCAGGGCGGCACCCTTCGGTGCCTTGACAAGCATCCGCGCGCGGTGGCGGCCGCGAATGCGCGCGACCGGCGCCGGGGCCGGGCCCAGAAGCTGCGCGCCGATGCCGGTCAACGGCGCGTGCGCCCGCGCCAGGGCCCGGCCGAGATCATAGACCGCCTTCTCGTCGGGGCCGGAGATGACGATCCCGGCCATGCGCCCGAAGGGCGGCGCCCCGGCCCGGGCGCGGCTTTCGGCCTCGGCCTTCCAGAACGCCTCCTCGTCGTCGGAAACGATGGCCCGGATCACCGGGTGTTCGGGCTGATGGGTCTGGACCAGCGCGACCCCCGGGCGATCGGCGCGCCCGGCCCGGCCGGAGACCTGGCGGATCAGCTGAAAGGTCTTTTCGGCGGCCCGCAGGTCACCCCCCTGCAGCCCCAGATCTGCGTCGATCACGCCGACCAGCGTGAGAAGCGGGAAATTGTGGCCCTTGGCCACGATCTGGGTGCCGATGACGATGTCGGCCCCGCCGCCGGCGATCTCCTCGATCCGCGCCTTCATCTCGCGGGCGGTGGCGGCGAGATCCGACGACAGGACCGCCACGCGGGCGCCTTCGAACCGGCGCCCGGTTTCTTCCGCGAGCCGCTCGACGCCGGGGCCGATCGCGGCCAGCCGGTCCTCCGCCCCGCAGTTCGGGCAGGTGCGAGGCACGGCGCGCGTGGCGCCGCACTGATGGCACATGAGCCGCGCCAGGAACCGGTGCTCGACCATGCGCGCGTCGCAATCCTTGCAGCCGATCTGGTGGCCGCAGGCCCGGCACAGAGTCAGCGGCGCATAGCCGCGCCGGTTGAGAAACAGAAGCGATTGTTCGCCCTTGTCCAGGCGGTCGCGCACGGCGTCGGCCAGGGGCGGCGAAATCCATTCGCCCGGGGCCGGTCCTTCGCTGCGCATGTCGAGCGAACTGATTTCGGGCAGGACCGCCTCGCCGTATCTCTGCGGCAAATCGAGGCGGCGGTACTTCCCGGCCTCGGCATTGGTCCAGGTCTCCAGCGACGGAGTGGCCGAGGACAGCACCACGCTGGCCGAACAGATCGAGGCGCGCAGCACCGCCATGTCGCGGGCATGGTAAAGCACGCCGTCCTCCTGCTTGTAGGACCCGTCATGCTCTTCATCGACGACGATGACGCCGAGTTCGCGAAACGGCAGGAAGAGCGCCGAGCGCGCGCCGATCACCAGCCGCGCGTCGCCGGTTGCCACGCCGTTCCAGCATCTGCGCCGTTCCGCCTGCGTGATGCCGGAATGCCACTCGGCGGGGCGCACGCCGAAGCGTTCCTCGACCCGGGCAAGAAAGCTCACCGTCAGCGCGATCTCGGGCAGGAGGATCAGCGCCTGCCTGCCCCTCGAAAGCGCCTCCGCCACGGCCTCAAGGTAGACTTCCGTCTTGCCCGAGCCGGTGACACCCTTCAGCAAAGTCGTTGCGTATTCCGCCGACCGGACCTGCATGCGCAAGTCATGCGCCGCCGCTTTCTGGTCATGCGTCAGAACCGCACCGGCGCGGCCGTGTTCGGGCCTCTGAAACGGCAGGTCGCGGGCCTGTTTTTCGCGGATCAGGACTCCGGCATCGCTCAACCCCTTCAATACCGCCGGGGACACGCCGGCCAGCGCCGACAGGTCGCCCGGCGCGAACCCCAGCCCGCCATGTTGCTCAAGCACCTCTATCACCCGCCTGCGCGCATCCGTCAGCCGCTCCGGCAGTGCCGGGCCGAGCCGGTAGATCACCCGCCGCGCCGGCGGCCGGCCGAGGCCCGGCGCCCGCGTCGCAAGGCGCAGAACCGACGAAAGCGGAGACATCGTGTAGCCGGCCACACGCTCCAGAAACTCCAGCATGTCGGGACGCAGCGGCGGGACGTCCAGGCGCCGGGTGACGTCCTTCAGCTTCGCCGCATCGAAATCCCCCTCGCCAATGCCCCAGACAACGCCGAGGACCCGGCGCGGGCCGAGCGGCACCTCGACGAACGCACCGAGGGCAACGCCGCCTTCGGGCGCGATGTAATCCAGCACCCGGTCGAGAGGCTGCGTCGTGAGTACGCCGACGCGGTCGCCTTGCTTGAAGAACACAGGCCGTTCCATGTGACTCGCGGGCGTCAAAGAACAGGTTCCATCGCGAATCCCTATCCGATATGGTCTGCGCCGAACCTATCCCCGACAAACGGAAAATTGAGAATGAAATTCTTTGTCGACTCGGCTGAAATAGACGAAATCCGCGCCCTGGCGGAAACCGGAATGGTCGACGGCGTGACGACCAACCCGTCTCTGATACTCAAGTCGGGCCGCGACATCGTCGAGGTGACACGGGAAATCTGCGGCGTCGTCGATGGGCCGGTCAGTGCGGAAGTCACCGCGCTGGAAGCCGAACAAATGATCGAACAGGGCCGCAAATTGGCCAAGATTGCCGACAATATTGCGATCAAGGTGCCGCTGACCTGGGAGGGACTGAAGGCCTGCAAGGCACTGACCGGCGAGGGCCGGATGGTAAACGTGACGCTGTGTTTTTCGGCCAATCAGGCGATTCTCGCCGCCAAGGCGGGAGCCACTTTCATAAGTCCCTTCGTGGGCCGGCTGGACGACATTAATTCGGATGGGATGGAACTGATCGCCGACATTCGCCAGATCTACGACAACTACGGCTTCCGCACCGAGATCCTCACGGCTTCGGTGCGCTCGGTCAATCACGTCACTGCCGCCGCCCGGATCGGCGCCGATGTCGTGACCGCCCCGCCGGCCGTCCTGAAAAAGCTGGCCGACCATCCGCTGACCGACAGGGGGCTGGACGCATTCCTGAAGGACTGGGCGAAGACCGGCCAGAAGATCGGCTGAACCGGGACGCACGGCCGGGAACAGGTAAACGGGGGCGCGGAACGTATGGAAGCGATGAAGAGCAAGGACGAGACGCTGCAGGCCATTCGCGGCCACATTCTCGACGATCCCGGCGCCATTCTGGAAGATCAGGATCTGGTGAACGCCCTGCTCAAGGCGCATGGCGGGCGCGGCAGCCGCAATGTCGTGGATCTGCGCACCGTTCTGGTCGAACGCCTCGAAGACCGGCTGGTGCGCCTCGAAGACACCCACCGCAACGTGATCGCCGCCGCCTATGAAAACCTCGCCGGCACCAATCAGGTCCATCGCGCCGCGCTGGCCATCATGGAGCCGCCGGATTTCGAGGGGTTTCTCGCCGCGCTGGCGCATGATGTCGCCAATATCCTGTCGATCGACGTGATCCGTCTCGGGCTGGAGAGCTCGGCCGCCACGGCCGGACAGCCGCTCGGCCCGAAGGGCAAGTTGCACGAACTGGTGTTCGCCCTGCCGCGCCATGGCGTCGACGCCTATGTCCGCGACAACCGAAACGTGCAGCCGCGCCAGATCACGCTCAGGCAATGCGCCCCCGATCAGGCCTCGATCTTCGGCAAATCGTCCACGTGGATACAATCCGAGGCGCTGATGAAACTCGATCTCGGCCCCGGCCGCCTGCCTGGCCTTCTGGCCTTCGGATCGGAGGACCCGCACCGCTTTCACCAGGACCAGGGAACTGATCTGCTGACCTTTTTCGCCGGCGCGTTCGAACGGATGATGCGCCGCTGGCTGGCGTGACGGGCGGTTCGCCGGGCGCGCTGGACGCCATGCGGGCGTGGCTGGAATATCTCGCTGTCGTGGGTGGCGCCGGGCCGCGGACCGTCGAGGCCTACCGGCGCGATGTGTCGGGGTTTCTCGGATTTCTCGCGGAACATTGGGGCGCGCCCGCGGGCCGCGCCGCGCTCGGGCGCGTCGCGACAACCGATATCCGCGCGTGGATGGCGCACGAGCGGCGGCGGGGGCTGGGGTCGCGGTCGCTGGCGCGCGAATTGTCGGCGGTCAGGAGCTTCTACCGCTGGCCGGGAGAAACCGGCGGAACCGAAATCGCCGCCGTGACATCCGCCCGGGCGCCAAGATCGAACCCCAGACTGCCGCGGCCGGTATCCGCCAGCGCTGCTTCCGCCCTCATCGACATGGCGGGAAAGGCCGGCCCGAGCGCATGGATCGCGGCCCGCGACACGGCGGTTCTGCTGCTTCTCTACGGTTGCGGATTGCGCATCGGCGAGGCGCTGTCGCTGCGCCGGAGCGATGCTCCGCTGCCCGAAGTGCTTCGTATCGTCGGCAAGGGCCAAAAGGAACGGATGGTCCCGGTTCTGGGCGTCGCGCGCGCTGCCGTTGATCGCTATCTCGACCTGCTCCCCTTGGCCGCCTCCGGCCCCGGCGACGCGCTGTTTCTCGGTGCCCGCGGCGGGCCGCTGGGCGCCAGGCAGATCCAGAAGATAACCGCCACGGCGAGAGCGCAGCTCGGGCTGCCCGCGACGACGACACCGCACGCGCTGCGCCATTCGTTCGCGACGCATCTGCTTGCCGCCGGCGGCGACCTCCGCACCATCCAGGAACTTCTCGGCCACGCCTCGCTGTCGACGACGCAGGTCTATACGGCGGTCGATCAGCAGGCGCTGATGGACATCTACCAACGGGCGCACCCGCGCGCCAAGACCGACCCGGCGGATACAGCCGCCAAGTAATTGGCGTCGGCGCTTTCCGGCGGCCGCGTTTCGGCGTATCAACCCGGAATGAGCAAATTCTGGGTCGCATTCTCCGTCCACATGTTCACCGCCCTCGGCGCAGCGCTGGCGCTCATGGCAATCCTTGAGGCGGGCCGGATGGACTGGCCGCGGATGTTCGGCTGGCTGCTGCTGGCGCTGCTGGTGGACGGCGCCGACGGCCCGATGGCCCGGATGGCGCAAACCAAGATCTACGCCCCGCAATGGGACGGCGACCTTCTCGATCTGATCATCGATTTTCTGACCTACGTGTTCATCCCCGCCTACGCGCTGGTGGAGGCCAACGTGATCGGCGTCGGCTGGAGCCTGGCGGCGGGGCTGCTCATCGTCACTACCGGAGCCGTCTATTTCGCCGACACCAGGATGAAGATGGAGGACAAGTCCTTCTCCGGCTTTCCCGGCTGCTGGAACATGGTGATACTGGCGCTATTCGCCATCGACATCGGCTCGTGGGCGGCGATGTTTCTCATCATCGGCATTGCTCTGGCGCAGTTCTTCTCGTTGAAATTCGTGCATCCGGTGCGCACGGCGCGCTGGCGCTGGGTCACGCTGCCGGTCATGGCCGCCTGGACCGGCTTTGCCGCCTGGCTGACGTGGAACCATTTCGAGGGCCCGGCGGTGGCACAGATCGGGTTGACGCTCACCTCGATCTACCTGCTGTTCGCCGGAATAGCCCAGCAGCTTATGCCACGCGTGTAAGGATCACCCCGGCGACGATCATCGAACCTGCGACGATCTTCCCGGCGCCCGCCCTGTCCTTCATCCAGACAATGCCGATCAGCATGGCGAACAGGACCGAGGTCTCGCGCAGGGCAGCGACCAGCGCGATCGGCGCCACCGTCATGCCCCAGATCACGATCCAGTAGGCCGCCAGCGACATCGCTCCGGCCGTCCCGCCAACGGCCCACAGGCGCGGTGCGCGCGGGATCACCGACGGCCCGCGGCGGATCAGGCTCCATGTCAGGAAGAAAATTCCGTCGACGGCGAACATCCAGCCGGTATAGCCCGACGCCGTACCCGACAGGCGCGCGCCCAGACCGTCGACGATCGAATAGGCAGCCGTCGAGGTCGCGGACAGCAGGGCCAGCGGCACCAGCGAACGCGCCTCGCCGCCGGTCCACACGCCATGCGCCATCAGCATGATGCCGCAGCCGACCGCCAGAACGCCGAGATATTCCGCCGTGGTGATCCCTTCGGCCAGAAACACCGCCCCGAACAGCGCCACCATGATCGGCGCCGCGCCGCGCGCGATGGGATAGACCCGGCTCAGGTCGCCGCGCTGGTAGGCGGAGACGAGAAACAGCTTGTAGGCGGTGTGTATCACCCCGGAGGCCAGTATCCACGGCCACGCCGCCGCGGCCGGCACCGGGAACCAGAGCAACATGGCAAAGCCCATCAGCCCCTGCGCCAGCGACATGACCAGCATGCCGCGAAACGGATCGACGCCGACCTTGACGACGGCGTTCCAGGCCGCGTGCAGAAAGGCCGCGAACAGGACGGCAAGAAAAACCCCTAAAGCCATGAAGAACTCCGGCCGGAACGCGGCGCGGGCCAGTTATACATGCGCCATGCGGACCGGCAAGGCAGGCTGCCATGTCGCCCCGGCGGCACCCGGAGCCACGCCGCCCGGCGCCGAGCAGGGGCCTCACCCGAACCACGAGGCCCAGGCTCGGGGCCGGGGCGGCTTTCTCTCTACCCCAACGCCCCGTCGCAGCGCGCGCACACGCCCGCATGCGCATGGCTTCCGACGTCGGGCAGGATTTTCCAGCAGCGCTGGCATTTTTCGCCCTCGGCGGGTTCGAACTCGACCGCAATTCCGGCGATCTCCGGCAGCCGGAAGGCGCGGTCGGGGATCGGCGCATCGGTAAGCTGGATGGCCGAAGTGATGCAGACATCGGCGAAATCGACGCTGCGCACATGCGCCAGCGTCCCGGCGTCGCGGATGTGCACCGTCGGCGCCGCCTCCAGCGAGGCGCCGATGTTCTTCTCCTGCCGCTCGATCTCGATGGCGCCGGTCACCACGCGCCGCACCCGGCGTATGGCTTCCCATTTCGCCGCCAGCGCGTCGTCGCGCCAGTCCT
>JBHHXR010000097.1:0-12068 GCA_046757205.1 Paracoccaceae bacterium | reverse complement strand
CTAGCCACATCGCCGATATGGCCCGGAATAGCATGAAACCGACGAAAAGACGTCTCTCGGTCGCGCCGATGATGGATTGGACGGACCGGCATTGCCGGTATTTCCACCGGCTGCTTACGCGCCACGCGCGGCTTTATACCGAGATGGTGACGTCCGGCGCGGTTTTGCACGGCGACCGCGAGCGGCTGCTGGCGATCGACGCCGCCGAGCATCCGGTGGCGCTGCAACTGGGCGGCGCTGACCCCGGCGAGCTTGCCGCCTGCGTGAAGATCGCCTGCGATTTCGGCTATGACGAGGTCAACCTGAACATCGGCTGCCCGTCGGACCGGGTGCGGTCGGGCCGCTTCGGGGCGGTGCTGATGAAGGAGCCGGGCCTTGTGGCCGACTGCGCGGCGGCGATGCCGGCGGCGACGACAGGGCCGGAGATCACGGTGAAATGCCGTATCGGCGTGGACGATCAGGAGCCGCGCGAGGTGCTGCCGGATTTTCTGGCGCGGGTGTCGGCGGCCGGCGTGCGGAGTTTCACCATCCATGCCCGCAAGGCGTGGCTAGGGGGGCTCAGCCCGAAGGAAAACCGCGACGTTCCGCCGCTGGATTACGGGCTGGTGCGCCGGATGAAGGCGCGGTTTCCGCAACTGGAAATCTGCATCAACGGCGGCATCGGCAGCCTCGGCGAAGCGGAGGCGCATCTGGCGGCGGGGCTCGACGGCGTGATGATCGGGCGCGCCGCCTATCACGATCCGGTGCGTCTGCTGGCGGCCGCCGATGCACGTATCTTCGACGATCCGGCACCGCCGCGCGATGGCCGGCAGGCGGTGCGGGACTTCCTGCCCTATATCGAGAGGGAGCTGGCGCGGGGCACGCCGCTGAACCGGATGACGCGGCATATTCTCGGCGTTTTCACCGGCCGTCCGGGCGCCCGACGCTGGCGGCGCGTCCTGTCGGAAGGCGCGCATCGCGACGGCGCCGGTACGGAACTGGTGGAGCGCGCCCTGACTGCGCTGGAAACGGTCGCAGCCTGATGAACGGGGCGTTCCGCCGGCTCGGGAGGTGTCGACCGAAGGCGCTGTCGGGCCGGGTTGCGGCGGGCGCGTCTTGCCGGCCACGGGAACCGGCGTGGCGCCGCGACGATCGCCACGGCGGCGACCGCCATCGCGGCAGGTACGATAATTCCTTCTGATCTTGCCATGATCCCCACCTCGACAGAATTCCATTGCCCGGTCAGGTGACCATGCCTTTCGGCCGGGGCGGCTTCGAGCCCGATGGGACGCGGCGCGCTCCGGAAGCGCCGCAAGGCGTCAGTTGCGCAGGATCAGGCGGTCCTTGCGGATCACCGTCTCGAGAAGACCCTCAAGAAAGCTCATGCCAAGAAGGCTTGCGTGCAGTTCACCGGGGCGGGCCACGGCGCCGCGTACGCGCGGCACGGTCACGGATCCGACCTGCACCTTGTCGAACACTACCGGCGCCACCACCGACCGGCCCATGGCGGTCGTCACCGGGATCGAGAAATCCAGCGCCTCGATGTTCACGCCGACATTCTTGGCGTCCTGGTAGCGCAGCAGGACAAGCGATGCGCCGGTATCGACGAGCACCGCGATCTCGGTTCCGTTGATGGTCGCCAGGGTCCGGAAATGGCCGTCCCAGGACCGGCTGACCTGCGATTCGGATTTGGTCGTCGCCAGCGCCGCCAGCGGCCGGTTGGAGAATTCGTAGCCCTTGAACACGTTGGATATCTCGTCGCGAAACTCGACGAGGCCGAATATCGCGACCAGGGCCAGCGCGGCCAGGCTGCTGCGCCATTGTCCGGGAACACGTCGCCAGAGGATTCGCAGGACGTGGCCGAGGAACAGTCCGGCGAGAATCAGCGACAGGTAGCCCAGCCAGACGTCATCCGATTTTTGGGTGAATATCGCGGTGAAATCGCTTCTGAGAACGAAAACGGCGCCAATTAGCATGAACGCGACGACGATCCAGTTTTGCAAGGCACGCCCTCCGCAAGGGTTGATTGGCGGCGAAGCTAGATTTCCATTGGGGCGGCAAGATGGCCATTGTTCAGCGGAAATCCGATCATCCCGTCCCCTGTGCCCTGCGCGCGGCGCGGCGCACGGCGCGGCCGCGGCGGCTGCCGGCGAGGCGTGGCGCGCGCGACGCCAGGTCCGCCATGATGGCGCGGCGCTCGCCGGGGGTCATCCGGCCCCAGGCGGCGATCTCCTCGGCGCTGCGGTGGCAGCCGATACAGAGCCGCACCTCGGGATGGATAAGGCAGATCCTGACGCAGGGGCTTTCCACCTCGTCGCGTTTCCAGACGTCATCGGTCATGGCTGGCCCGGGGTTTCTGCGGCCAGACGCGCCAACCGTTCCAGCGCGCCCTGAAGAATATAGCCGGCGGCCACGTGGTCTATGACCTCTCTACGGCGCTTCCGCGACGCATCCGCTTCCAGCAGCGCGCGTTCCGCGGCGACGGTCGACAGGCGTTCGTCCCAGAAGGTTATCGGCAGATCGGTGAGCCGGGCGAGATTGCGGGCGAACGCGCGCGTCGACTGGCAGCGCGGCCCCTCGCTTCCGTCCATGTTGCGCGGCAGGCCGAAGACGATGCCCTGAACCTTCCTTTCTTCCGCCATGTCAAGCAGCAGCCTGGCGTCGAGCCCGAATTTCCGCCGCCGGACAGTGGTGAGCGGCGATGCAATGGAAAGCGTCAGGTCCCCGACCGCGACGCCGATGGTCTTGGTGCCGAGATCGAGTCCCAGAAGCGTGCCGGGCCGCGGCACCGACTGCGCGAAAGCCTCCAGCTCGTCTATCACCATCAATCGGCGGCCCCGGCGTCGCGGGCCGCCTGGCGCAGAGCGGCAAGAGCGGTTTCGTCGCCGGCGAAGGCCTTCTGCGCGTCGGACCACGCACTGGCGGCCTTTTCCGTCTCGCCGAGGACGCCGTAGGCGCGGATCAGACGCGCCCAATCCTCGGACGGGCCGCCCTCGGCCGTCAGCCGGTCGGCCAGCCGGCCGACCATGCCGCGGATCATGGCGTCGCGGTCCTGTTCGTCCATGTTCCTGGCCGCCTCGACGTCTTCCGCCGAAGGTCCGGGCGGCGGCGCCGCGGCCTCGGGGGCGGGAATGCCGGTTTGGGCGGCCAGTTCACCGATCTGGGCGCGGATCATGGCGATCCACGGCGCGTCCTCCGGTCCCTCGGCCAGCAATTCCCGCCATATCCGCATGGTCAGGTCGGGCCGGTTGGCCTGGGCCAGGGCGATGCCGGAATAATAGCGGGCTGCGACGTTTTTTGGATCGGCCTTGAGGGCATCGGTCAGCGCCTGCTCGGCCTCCGGAGAAACATAGCCACCGGCGGCCCAGATCATGAACTCGGCATGCTGCGCGTGGTCCTCGGCGGTGGCGGCATCGCCTTTCAGTTCGACGACTTTCTGCTGGGCCGCCCGCGCATCGGCGAACCGTCCCAGACGGCCCAGATTGTCGGCCAGGAGCTCATGGCCGCGAATATCGTCGGGCCGGTTCTTCAGTGTCTCTTCAAGCTGTTCGATCAGCGCAGCCGCCTGCTTGTCGGGTTCGGCCACCGGCTGCCGGGCGGGCATGTTGGCCTCCGCCTCGGCCTGCGAGGGGCGGTTCTCTTGGGCCGCCCGCAGTTCCGCGATCCTCAGCGCCAGCGGCCGGTCGTGATAGCCGGGCGCACCGAGATGGAAATAGAGGCCAAGGCTGGCGGCGGCGGTCACGGTCGCGATACCGGCGGCCAGCCAGCGCGACGCCGACCGCGGAGCCGGACCGCCGCCGGTTCCGCGGTCCGCCTCCGACGCCGCCGCGAGCAGCCGGCGCGAAACTTCGGCGCGGCTGCCCTCGGCCTCGCTTTCGCTCAATACGCCGCGCGCCAGATCGGCTTCGACTTCAGCGAGCTGGTCGCGATAAACCTGCATGTCGAAACTGGCGCGTTGCACGGAGCCTTCGGTGCGCCGCATCAGGGGCCGCAGCAGCCAGAACACGGCCGCCGCCAGCCCGGCCGCTGCCAAAAGCCAGAAACTCATTGCCGGCACCCGGTTTCAGGGGAGGTCGAATGCATCATGTGTCCGCGCAGCCAATCGGCGCACATATAGGCCCTTGCTGACGAATCCGCCAGCCCCGAGACGCCGGTGATGTCGTGAATTGCAGTCCGAATGCCGGTTGCCGCATTGGCAGGACGCGGCAGGCGCGGCAGATAGTCACGCAGTACTGGTTGCCTTGCGCCGGTCCTCGTGTGGAGCCATGATACCACCGGTCGCAGGCCCTATCCGGAGCTTCCGAAGATGAGACGCTATTCGGCCTTTGCAATCGCCCGCGAAGCGTTTCGCGCCCATACCGGCTGGGAGCGCGCCTGGAATTCCCCCGATCCCAAGAGCGAGTATGAAATCGTGATCGTCGGGGCCGGCGGGCACGGGCTCGCCACCGCCTATTACCTGGCCAGGAACCACGGCATCCGCAACGTCGCGGTGCTGGAAAAAGGCTGGCTGGGCGGCGGAAATACCGGGCGCAACACCGCGATCATCCGCTCGAATTATCTGCAGGACGAGAGCGCCGCGATCTTCGAGAAGTCCCGCAGCCTTTATGAAAACCTCAGCCAGGAGCTGAATTACAATATCATGTTTTCGCCGCGCGGGGTTCTGATGCTCGCCCAGACGGAGCACGAGCTGCGCGCCTGGAAACGCACGTCCCACGCCAACCGGCTGGCCGGGATCGAATCGGAGATGGTCACGCCCGAGCGCATCGCGAAGATCGTCCCGGTCATCAATCTCGACGGGCCGCGCTATCCCGTGCTGGGCGGGCTGTGGCAGCCGCGCGGAGGCACGGCACGGCACGACGCGATTGCCTGGGGATATGCCCGCGCGGCCTCGGATATGGGCGTGGACATCATCCAGAAATGCGAGGTGACCGGCATCGACCGGGACGCCGGCGGCGTAACCGGGGTCCAGACGTCCAAGGGGCCGATCCGCTGCAAGAAGCTGTGTATCGTGGTGGCCGGATCGTCGGGCGTGCTGGCGGAGATGGCGGGGTTCCGGCTGCCGATCGAATCGGTGGCGCTGCAGGCCATGGTGTCGGAGCCGATCAAGCCCATCATCGACTGCGTGGTGATGGCGAATACCGTGCACGGCTACCTGTCGCAGTCCGACAAGGGCGAACTGGTCATCGGCGGCGGCGCGGACGGTTACAACAACTACACCCAGCGCGGCAGTTTCCAGCACATAGAGGAGACCGTGCGCGCCCTGATCGAGACCTTCCCGGTCATCTCGCGCCTCAAGCAGCTTCGCCAGTGGGGCGGTATCGTCGACATGACCGGCGACCGTTCACCGATCATCGGCAAGACCCCGGTGGATGGCATTTTCATCAACTGCGGGTGGGGCACGGGCGGGTTCAAGTCCATCCCCGGCTCCGGCTGGGCGACGGCGGAAATGCTGGCCGACGGGGCGCCCCGCGCACTGGCCGCGCCGTTCAGCCTGGACCGGTTCACAGAGGGCCGCATGATCGACGAGTCGGTCGCCGCGGCGGTGGCGCATTGATGGCCGCGCTGCTGAACCGACCGCGGCCGGCGAGGCCGCCGAAGGCCGGTGCGTTACCGGTTACGCCAGATGTTATATCCCGCATCCGATCCGTTAGCCCAGTCATGCCCCCGAAAACGCGGCCGTGTACCGCGAACGCGCCCGGCCAGAACCACGAGAAACAGCAAACCGGCGTAAACCAGCAATGCGTTCAGTTCGGGCGACGTGGTGTATCCGAAGGACGCCTCGATCACGCGACCGACAAATTCCTGTGCTGCGGCGAAGTAGTCTGCGGCACCCTGCGGCGCCCGCTCAAAACGTATACTCATTACAAAACCCACACGGTACGCGGCAAGCATCCTCTGAATGCACACTCGGAGAACAACAACTTGTCGCTTCCTGTTGTCAACTACATTAATTTGTCGAGAATTGGGCGAATTTCTGTGACGAATTGTCGCACGGCGACAGTGCCATGCGGAAACTCACCTGCCCCTGTTGCGGAGTCGAAGCCGATGAAACGGAATTGGCGCCGGGCGGCGAAGCGCATCTGAAACGCTTCGGTGCCGGGTCGGGCGACGAGGATTTCCGCGAATACCTGTTCCAGCGCAAGAACCCGCGCGGCGTGCATTTCGAGCGCTGGCGTCACGCCTTCGGCTGCGGCAAGTGGTTCCACGCCGCGCGTTGCACGGCGACGCTGGAGGTATTCGGCACCTATTCCGCGCAAACCACCGAACCGCCCGCCGACGTCGTCGCCGGGATCAAGGCCAGGCGAGCCGGCTGGGGAGGTTTCGAATGAGCACGCGTCTTGCGTCGGGCGGTGTCCTGATCGATCGCTCGCGGCCGGTTTCCTTCACGTTCAACGGCAAGAGGCTGAGCGGGTATTCCGGCGACACGGTGGCCTCGGCCCTGTTGGCCAACGGCCAGTCGATGGTCGGGCGGTCCTACAAGTATCACCGGCCGCGCGGCGTCATCGCTTCCGGGGCCGAAGAGCCGAACGCGCTGCTGGGCATCGGCGAGGGAGCGCGGTTCGAGCCGAACCAATGTGCCACCGCGACGGAGTTGTTCGACGGGCTGAAGGCGGTCTCGCAGAACCACTGGCCGAGCCTCGAATTCGATGTCGGGGCCTTCAACGCGAAGCTTTCGCCGTTCTTTCCCGCCGGCTTCTACTACAAGACCTTCATGCAGCCGCGCGCGGCGTGGAAACATGTTTTCGAGCCGGTAATCCGCCGCGCCGCCGGGCTGGGCGCGGTGCCGACCGAGCGCGACGTCGACCGCTATGAGTATTTCTACGCCCACGTCGATGTGCTGGTGGTCGGCGGCGGCATGGCCGGGCTGGCCGCCGCGCGGGAGGCCGGGGCCGGCGGCGCCAAGGTGCTGCTGGTGGAGCAGTTGCCGCATCTCGGCGGCCGCCTGAGGGTGGACGGGGCACGGATCGGCGGCGCCGGTGCGCCATCGTGGATCGAAGATCAGACCGCTGCCCTGGCGGCGATGGAAAACGTGCGGATCCGCTGCCGTACGATGGCTTCGGGTATCTTCGACCACGGCTACGCGCTGGCCTGCGAGCGGGTCGCCGATCATGCGCCGGGCGATGGCCGCCCGCGCCACCGGCTGTGGCGCATCCGCGCCAGGCGGATTGTCACGGCGACGGGCGCGATCGAGCGGCCGCTGGCCTTTGCGGCCAATGACGTGCCCGGCGTGATGCTGGCCTCCGCCGTGCGGGACTACGTGAAGCTTTGGGGCGTCAGTCCGGGGGATCGTACCGTCGTCGTCACCAACAATGACGATGCCTACCGGACCGCGATTGCCATGAAGGAAGCCGGTCTCGAAGTGCCGGCGGTTCTGGACGCCAGACCGGTGGCGGCCGGCGAATTGCCCGAGGCCGCCCGCGCGCTCGGCATACGGGTCGAAACCGGACGCGGCGTGGCCAAGGTGAGCGGCGGCAAGGCGGTCACCGGCGTCGCGGTCTGCGCCCAGGCGGGCGAAGGGGCGGAGTTGGAAACCATCCCGTGCGACTGCGTCGCCATGTCGGGCGGCTGGTCGCCGGTGGTGCACCTGTGGTCGCACTGCGGCGGCAAGCTTTCCTGGGACGACAAGAACGTGCTTTTCCGGCCCGATCCGGAGCGGCCGCCGCTGGGTGACGACGGCACGGGATTCGTGCTTTCCGCCGGCACGGCGTCGGGCTTTCTGACAGCCGGCGAAGCGCTCGAAGACGCCATGCGGGCGGGCCGCCGCGCCGCCGCGGAAGCCGGGCACCGGGCAGCGGACGTAAAGGCGCCCGAGGTTGATGCGCCGCGGGAAACCGCACCGTTGCCGGTGTGGTCGATGCCGCAGGGAGCAAGCGCCAGGTTGCGGAGCAAGGCGTTCCTCGACTACCAGAACGACGTCAAGGTCTCCGATATCCGGCTTGCCGCGCAGGAAGGCTACGAGTCGGTCGAACACACCAAACGCTACACCACGCTCGGCATGGCGACGGATCAGGGCAAGCTCAGCAATATCAACGGGCTGGCCGTGCTCGCCGGTTCGCTCGGCAGTCCGATCCCGGAGGTCGGAACGACCACCTTCCGCCCGCCCTACACGCCCATATCGCTTGGCGCCATCGCCGGTGAGGCGCGCGGGCCGCTGTTCAAGCCGACCCGCAAGTCGCCGATGGATGCCTGGCATGACGCCAACGGTGCGCACTGGGAGCCGGTGGGCGACTGGCGGCGGCCGTACACCTACCTTCGTGCCGGGGAAACCGTGCAGCAGGCGGTGCACCGGGAGATTCTCAACACCCGCAACGGCGTCGGTCTGCTGGATGCCTCGACGCTGGGCAAGATCATCGTCAAGGGGCCGGATGCGGCGAAATTCCTCGACCTGATCTACACCAACATGATGTCGAGCCTGAAGGTCGGCAGATGCCGCTACGGGCTGATGTGCACCGAAAACGGATTCCTTTTCGACGACGGTGTCGTGGCGCGGTTGGCGCAGGACGAATTCCTCTGCCACACCACCTCGGGCGGGTCGGACCGCGTGTTCGGCTGGCTGGAGGAATGGCTGCAATGCGAGTGGTGGGACCTCAATGTCTACACCGCCAACGTCACCGAACAGTTCGCCCAGATTGCGGTTGTCGGGCCCAAGGCGCGGGCGGTGCTGGAAAAACTCGGCGGCATTGACGTATCGGCGGAGACGCTGCCGTTCATGTCCTTCGTGAACGGCGAGTTGGCCGGCATCCCGGCGCGCATCCACCGGATTTCATTCAGCGGTGAACTATCCTACGAAATCGCCGTTCCGGCATCGCGCGGGCAGGAACTCTGGGACCGACTGCGAGAGGCCGGCGAGGAATTCGGCATGATGCCCTACGGCACCGAGGCCCTGCACGTGATGCGCGCCGAGAAGGGCTTCATCATGATCGGCGACGAGACCGACGGCACGGTGATCCCGCAGGACCTGGGCCTCGGCTGGGCGGTGTCGAAGAAAAAGACGGACTTCATCGGCAAGCGGGCGCAGGAACGCAGCTATCTCAACAATCCGGACCGCAAGCAGCTTGTCGGCCTGGCCACTCTTGACCCGCAGGAGGTGCTGCCCGACGGAGCGCACGCGGTGGAGGGTGGAAAGAACCGATACGGCCAGGAGAACATGATCGGTCATGTCACCTCGACCTACTATTCTCCGACCCTGAAACACTCGATCGCCATGGCACTGATAAAGGGCGGCAGCCGCCGTATGGGTGAAACACTGGCCTTCCCGGTGGGCGATGGCAAGGTGGTCCGGGCAAGGGTCGTGGATCCGGTATTCCTCGACAAGGAAGGGGAGCGCCAGAATGTCTGAGGCGGTGTCGGCACTTCCGGGTGCGAAAAACGAAGGCGAGGTCGCGGTGGAGGAGGCCGGACTGCGCGGCATGGTCACGCTACGCGGCGACCTCGACAGCGAGGCGATTGCTTTGGCGCTCAAGGATGCAACGGGCCTGCCGGTCCCGGCGCAACGTCAGATCGTCGGCGGCGACGGGCGCGCGGTGGCCTGGATGAGCCCCGACGAGTTGCTGATCATGGTGCCGCACCCGGAGGCGCCGGGCATCGTCGGCAGGCTTTCGGCGGCGCTGTCCGGGGAACACCACCTGGCGCTCGACGTCTCGGACGCGCGCGCCGTCTTCTCGATCCACGGCAAGGGCGCGCGCGAGGTTCTGGCCAAGGGCGCGCCGGTGGACCTGTCGCCGGCCGGTTTCGCCAGGGGCGAGGTGCGCCGCACGAGGGTCGGCCAGATCGCCGCCGCCTTCTGGCTGGTGGACGAGGATCATTTCGAGCTTGTGTGTTTCCGCTCGGTCGCCGGGTTCATGTTCGAGTGGCTGAAGACGGCCGCGCTGCCGGGAAGCCTGCCGGAGTATTTCTGAGCCGAAGCGGAAAAACCCGCCGGTCTCGCGCGGGCGCGCGCCGGTGCGGCCGAGCGGCTTGGCTGTGGCAACCCGATCCGCCGGATACGCTGGATCATGCATCGGGCCATGCGCCGGGCGCATGGCGGCTTTCGCTTTTTGTGCGCTGCAATATGCAGGCGGGCACCCTACATTGCTTGATGTAATCGACGAGAAGGCGTTCCCCACGGTCGCCGGTAAACGGAGTAGATGAGATGAAAACCGAAAACTTTCAGTTCCCGGACGCGGACACGATCAGGGCCTACGAGGCGCGCGCCCACCGGATGCGCGCGGAATTTCTTCGCCAGGGCGCGCTGGCGGCCGGAAGGAAGCTGGCGCGGGGTTGGCATGCCATGGCTGCGGCGTTCCACCGGCATGCGCATATTTGAGTCTGAATTCCTCCCTCAGACTCGGGCCGTCCCGCAGGGGGCGGCCCTTTTTTTATCCGCGCGCGCCGCGTAGTAGTGGCGGATGACGAAACCTCCCGCCAGACCGGTCGTCCGCATGCGGCCGAAAACCTCCGCCCGCGCCGTCCGCTTCGGCGCGCCCTGGGTCTACGCCGACGAACTGGTGCTCGACCGGCGAACGCGCGCCATCGCGCCGGGCACTGTCGTCGAATTGCACGGCAACGATCGCCGGCCGCTGGCGGCGGCGGCTTTCAACCCGAACTCGAAGATAGCCATCCGCGTACTCGACAGCGACCCGGCGGCGAAGATCGGAAGTGAATGGCTTGCGGAAAAGTTCCGCCGCGCACTGGCGCTGCGCGAGGACCTGTTCGATGCGCCCTATTACCGGCTGTGCCACGCCGAGGCCGACGGCCTTCCCGGGCTGATCGCCGACAGGTTCGGCGACACCATCGTGGTGCAGCCGAACTCGGCCTGGGCGGCGGCGGTGCTGGACACGGCGGTCGACGCGCTGGCGTCTGTCTCCGGGGCCTCTGCGTTGGTAGTGAACGGAACCGGCCGGGCGCGTGCGCTCGAAGGACTGGACAGCGGCATCCGCGTTCTGCGCGGCAAGGTTGACGGCCCGCTCGATGTCCCGATGAACGGAGCCGTCTACAAAGCCGACCTTCTTGGCGGTCAGAAGACCGGGCTGTTCTACGACCAGCGGCCCAACCACGCCCTGGCGGCCCGGCTGGCACGGGGCCGCGACGTTCTTGACGTTTTCGCGCATGTGGGCGGCTTCTCGTTGGCGGCGCTGAGGCAGGGAGCGGCGAGCGCTCTTGCGGTGGATGCGTCGGCGGCGGCGCTGGAACTGGCTGCCGGCGGGGCGCTGGCCACCGGCGTATCCGATCGGTTTTCCACGCAGCGTTCCGACGCCTTCGAGGCAATGGCGTCGCTTCGCGACGCCCGGCGCCGGTTCGGCCTCGTCGTCTGCGATCCGCCGGCTTTCGCGCCTAACAGGGCGTCGCTGGTTGCCGGGCTGCGCGCCTATGAGAAGGTCGCCCGGCTGGCCGCGTCGCTGGTTCGGCCGGGCGGCTTTGTGGTTCTTTGCTCCTGCTCGCATGCCGCCGGCCTGCCGGCGTTTCGCGAGGCCTGCCTGCGCGGCGTCGGCCGGGCCGGCCGGCAAGCGCAGATCATCCATACCGGGACGGCGGGGCCGGATCATCCGGTGCACCCCTACCTGGCCGAAAGCGCCTACCTCAAGGCGCTCTTTCTGCGGCTCGACTGATGCGTGTGCTCATGGACGCCAATGTCCTTTTCCCAACGGTGATGCGCGAGGTGCTGCTGGGCGCGGCGGCGGGCGGCGCTTTCCAGCCGCTCTGGTCGGCCAGGATTCTGGAGGAATGGGCGCGCGCGACGCGCAAGCTGGGCGACGGCGCCGAGGGCATCGCGCGGGCGGAAATCGCTCTGATACGCGACCGCTGGCCGCAAGCCGAGGTTGCCTCCGATCCGCGTGACGAACGCGACCTGCACCTCCCCGATGACAACGACCTTCACGTTCTTGCCGCGGCGATTTCGGGCAAGGCCGACACGCTTCTGACCAGAAACCTGAAGGACTTTCCGACGCGCGTCCTGACGCCGCTCGGTCTCGTCCGGCGGGAACCGGATGGCTTTCTGATGGAGATCGCGGCCGAAAACGAAGCGATGATGCGGGACGTCGTGCGGGAGGTCGGGGCCCGCGCCGAGGCCGCCTCGGGCCGCCCGCCCCCGGTGCGGGCGCTCCGGACCC
>JBHHXR010000096.1:0-12167 GCA_046757205.1 Paracoccaceae bacterium | reverse complement strand
CGTCGAGCAGGGTCTTTCCGGCCTCGCGGGCAGCCAGCATGAACAACTCCGGCGCGTTGGCCTCGTACAACGCGGCAATCCGGCCCAGGATCGCCGCGCGCTCGCCTACCGGCACCGCCCCCCAACCGTTCGCCGCCGCCACGGCTCGATCGACCGCGGCTCCGGCATCCTCGACCGCCGCCTCGCGCACCTGCCCGACCGTCTCGCCGGGCACCGCCGGGTTCGCGATCTCCCGCACCTCGCCGCTCAGCCCGTCGCCAGCGAACTGCCAGACGTGGCCGTCGCGGAACCCGCCCCCTCGCCGGTCTATCTCGGCCACAACGAGCGGATCGGTGATGTCCCAGCCCCGGGAATTCCGCCGCTCCGGGAAAATATCCGCCGGCAGCGGCAGGTCCGGGTTCGCCGTGCCCGCGCCCTCAGCCTCGAACGGATCGGCGGCGATCTGCTCGGCCGGCACGTCCTTGTCGACGATCTGGTGCACGAAACTCGAATTCGCGCCGTTCTCCAGCAGCCGGCGCACCAGATAGGCCAGGAGGTCGCGATGCGCGCCGACCGGAGCGTAGATGCGGCAGCGCGTGTTGTCCGCCTCCCTGACCAGCCGGTGCAGCGCCTCGCCCATGCCGTGCAGCCGCTGGAATTCGAAAGTGTCGCGGTCGCTTCCCGCCATCTCCAGGATCGCCGCAATGCTGTGCGCGTTATGGGTGGCGAACTGCGGAAAGATCCGGCCCCGCATGTCCAGCAGCTTGCGCGCGCAGGCGATGAAGCTGACATCGGTGTTCGCCTTTCGGGTAAACACCGGATAGCCCGGCAGCCCCAGCACCTGCGCCCGCTTGACCTCGGTGTCCCAGTAGGCGCCCTTGACCAGCCGCACCATGATACGCCGGTCGAGGCTTTCGGCCAGCGCATGGAGCCAGTCGATGACGAAAGGCGCGCGCTGCCCGTAGGTCTGCACGACGACGCCGAACCCGTCCCAACCCTCAAGCGACGCGTCCGTCAGCACGCCCTCGAAGACGTCGAGCGTCAGATCCAGCCTGTCTGCCTCCTCGGCATCGATATTGAACCCGACCTTCGCCGCTTTCGCCTGCTGCACCAGTTTCAGCGTCCGCGCCACCAGCTCCGGCAGCATCACCTCGCGCTGCGGATATTCGAACCGCGGGTGCAGCGCCGAAAGCTTTACCGAAATGCTGGGATTGTCTCTCAGGTCGTCCGACTTGGCCTCGGCCGCGATCGCCGCGATGGCGTCGGAATAGGCCTGCTGGTAGCGTTCCGCGTCGGCCTCGGTGCGCGCCGCCTCACCCAGCATGTCGAAGGAATAGGTGTAGCCCCTGGCGACGTTCGCCGCGCCGCGCTTCAGCGCCGAGCCGATATCTTCGCCCAGCACGAATTGCGCCCCCATTTCCTTCATCGCGCGGCCGACCGCGCCGCGTATCACGGGCTCGCCCATCCGCCGCACCAGCGCGCGCAGCGCGCCAACGATGCCTTCCGGCTCCTCATCGAGGACGCGCCCGGTCAGCATCAGTGCCCAGGTCGACGCGTTGACCAGGATCGAACTGCTGTCGCCGACATGCGCCCCCCAATCATGCGGCGCGATCTTGTCGCGTATGAGGTCGTCGATGGTCTCTGAATCGGGCACCCTGAGCAGCGCCTCGGCCAGGCACATCAGCGCCACGCCCTCGCGCGTTGAAAGGCCGTATTCCGCCAGGAAGGATTCCATGATCCCCGTGCCCGGGGCGTTGCGCACCCCCTTGACCAGCGTCGTGCCGACGGCTGCGATCGCCGCGCGTTCCTCCGGCGTCAGCGCCGCCAGCCGTTTCAATTCGGCCAGCGCGGCGGCCTCGTCGCCATAGGTGTTGCGCCTCACCGTATCGCGCAGGTCTTCTAGCCTCCGTGCCATCTCTCCCTCCCGCCGGATTCGCTTCATCCTATCACACTGGGAAATTTTATCCGGTCCGTTTTTCTGGACAAATCGTCCCGAATACGCCATTTTTTCCGTAATTATGAATTTTCCGGCTCGTGATTGACCTGATGACAGACCAAATCGACCGCATAGACCGGCGCATCATCGGCGCGCTCCGCGCCAACGCCCGGCTGTCGATGGCGGCGCTGGCGCAAACCGTCGGCCTCTCGAAAACGCCGGTGCAGGCGCGCGTTCGCAAGCTCGAGGCGGCCGGCATCCTGAGGGGCTACGCCGCCCGCGTCGATCATCTGAAACTCGGTCGCGGCCATGTCGCCTTCGTGCAGGTCCGGCTCGACAGCACCCGGTCCGAGGCGCTGGCCGCCTTCAACCGCGCCGTACAGGCGGTCGACGAGATCGAGGAATGCCACATGACGGCCGCCGGTTTCGACTACCTGCTGAAGATCCGCACCGCCGATATCGGCCACTACCGCCGCGTCCTCGGCGAAACCATCTCGACCCTGCCGCACGTTTCCACCACTTCGACCTACGTGGCGATGGAGGCGGTCAAGGATATCTGAATCGGGCCGTCCATCCGCAGCCGTCCGAGCCGCGATCCGGCGACCTGTCCCCGCGCTGGCGCTATCGGGGTCCCTCCATGCCGCCCGGTCAGTTGCGCGCCGCCGCGCTGTCGCGCATCGCATGGGCCGAAATGATCTCTTCCTGCCAGCGCATCTCGCCTTTCACCGGCGGCAGGCCGGGATAATAGAAAATCGCCGAAAACGCCCGCACCTGCCCCGGCGGCACTTGCGCGCGGGCGATGCCGATATCGTCTCCTATGGTCTCGCATTCGGCCAGCGGCGATTCGGCAGAGGGGCAGTCGTAAATGCGTATCCGCACGTCCATGTCGCGAAGGATCAGGTCTTGCGAAAGGTTCTGCACCCGCCCGCTCAGCGTGAAGGACCGCCCGTTGTCGGTGAAACTCAACTCTTCGAACCGCACCTGGTCAACCGGAATCCCGTGCGCCACCACGCGGTCCGCGCGCGGTGCCCAGAGCAGATACGCCACCACGCCGGCGATCACCGCCGCGCCGGCGATGCTGCCGCCGAGCCGCAGCCGCGGATAGGCGGCAAGAACTGCCAGATAGGCGGCAATCAACGCTGCGAGATAAACAAACGGCATGATCCCTCCCTTCGCTCTGGCGCGGCGCGAACCGCATCCTTTCCTAGCTAGGCGCGCGGCCGCCTTATTCCAAGCGATTCCGATCCTTACGAAATATCGTTGGCCCCGGCAATCGGGCCGACGACCGGTCGTCCGCATTCCGCGCCCCGCCGCCAGGCCGCGCGTCCCTGCCCGCCATTTCCGGCCGGTCCGCCCGCCGCCTCAGCGCCAGATCCGCGCCCGTTCATGCACCGGCGGATGAAGGATCCAGCCGTCGCCGCCGCGCAGGGCGCCGACCGGTGGCGGATAGTCCGGCGGCCGGTGCGCCGTTCCGTGCTGCGCCCAGCCCGCGAGGGTCGCCTTTCCGGCCCACGTGCCGGCGATCATCGCCGCCGCGATCCGCCGCGCCATCTGCGGCGCGGCGACGCTGGTGCCGGCCAGCGCCACCAGCCGCCCGCTGCGGGTGGCGGAACCGAGAACCCCCCGATGCGCCCGGCTGGTATCGCTCACCGCCATCGCGTCCGGCCCGCTCCGGCCGGGCTGCCCCGCGCCGCCCGCCGGCTGCACCGGCCCGCCGGAGGAATACAGCGCCGGCCTGCCCGACCTCCGGTCGTAACCCGCCATCACCACGGTCGCCGCCCCGGTTCCCATGCCGTTGATCAGCCCGGCGCGGCGCAGGTAGCCGGTCCCGGCGTCCTGCTCCACAGGCCCTCCCTGGGGTGTGAACAGATGGTAGGCGGCGTCCTCGAAACGTGACTGCCGCCCGTGCCTTTCGTGCCCGAACGGGGTGTCGTCGCGCTGCACATAGGCGTGGACCTGCTCGGCAGGACCCAGCGCCGCGTTGGTCAGCGTGATCCTCCACGTTCCCGGCGGCGCCTGCCCGGCGGCGTCCAGCAGGTCGCGGGTCGGCGCCAGGCTTGCCAGAAACCTCCCCCGTCCGGTGGCGCCGGCCTGATACCGGTATCCGATGCGGGCTCTGACCGGTCCCGTCGCCGGCCATTCCCAGGCCAGTCCGTCAACCTCTGCGAGGTCCGGGCTGACCGCCGCGCCGCCCGGCGCCGTCAACCGCGCGCTGATCCGGCTCGTGGCCGGTGGGCCGGCGGAATACGGCATGTGGATTTCGACGTGGCTCGGCGTCCGGTCGTCGGGCTGGACGCGCCACTCAAGCTCCTTCGCCGCACCGGCCGCCGCGAAGGTCAGCCGCGCGTGGCAGCGCGACTCCCGGCTGTTTCCCGCCGGCAGCACGATGGCGGTTTTCTCGCCCGCCGCGTTACGCGCCGCCAGGATGTCCTCCATGACGCGTTCCAGCGGGTGCGTTCCGTCGTGTGGCCCGGCAATGAATCCGTAGCTGAAATTTATCACCAGCGGCAGTTCCGCGGCGCCCAGAAGGGCAGCGATCCGGTCGGCCCGGTCGACGATGTAACGCAGCGCGTCCTCGGCGAATTCGGTGAGTTGCTGCCCCGACGTATCCTCGGTGACGTCGCGCGGCAACTGTACCGCGATGATCGGGTTCTCGGCGCCATTGCCGCCGGCGGCAAGGTCCAGCACGTGCGTGCCGTGCGTCGCGCGCCGCGCCAGAACGCCCGGATGCCCGTCCTTCAGCCCGGCCTTTGCCAGCGTCCGGTAGAACCGGTCCTCGTCGACGCTCACCCCGTCATCGCTCGCCGACAACAGCCCGTCGATCTCCGCCTTGGCGAATTCGCGGCCGTAGAGCACCGGCGATCCCGGCGGCGTCACGCCGTCCTGAAACCAGGCATAGGCGATCCGGCTGGAGTGGACGGCATCGCGGAACCGCGCGTGCCCGATGCCGATCCCGTCGTCGATCACCGCGGTGACGGCGATATTGCCCGGCTCCGGATTGCCCGCCAGCGAGACCGGCGGCGCCAGCACCGGATGCGGCCGCGCCGCGCCGCTCCCGGCGCCGCCGCCCGGTGTGCGCACCTCCCGCCAGCCGTTGACGACCCCGCTCATGACCATTCCGCCACGGCGCGGTCCCACAAGGCGGCCAGAACATCGTTGCCGGAACCGTGGCTCATCGCCTGTGCACCCCGGTCGACGGCGTATTTTCCGGCCGAAGAGCTGGCCTCGGTGCGCGACCCCGATGCCAGATCGAACTGGTCGCGCCAGTCGAAATCCTCGCGGAACCTGGTGCCGTCGAATTTCCAGGCACCGTAGCTGTTGGCGTGCCGCGCCCGGCGCACCAGATAGTCGCCCAGCGTCATGCCGAGGCAGGCCCCGGCGGCGCTGTCGGCCGGGAAATGCACGCCGGCGACGGTGCGGTTGATGGCGATCCGCGCCGCCTGGCGCATCAGTTGCTGCGCCCATTCCGGCTGACGGTAGACCGGGCTTCCGGCCGCCTCCAGCAGCCGCATCAGGGTGGTCGCCACGGTAAAAGCCTCGGTGGCGTGGCCGCTCGGCAGGGTGCCGTGCATCGGCGTCGGGATGATCGGCTGCACCTGCGGCGACAACTCGACAGGCCGGCGGCAGGCCAGCGCGTGCTTGAACCGCATCTCGGCGAAATTCGCCAGCCGCAGGGCGCACAGCACGAGATCGTACGTCCACTTCGTCCGTTCGTCGTTGAGAAACGCGATCGAGCCGAAGAACGCCGTCGGCAGGTTGAGCTGCGCGGCGATCTCCGTGGTCCGGTCCGGGCGCAGGTCGGCGTACTGGTTCAGATAGGGCAACTGTTCCTCGAACACGTTCATGCCGGGCCGCTTCATTTCCATCAGCCGCCTGAACGTCGCCTGCGGCGGGTTGCTGCCGGTGGTGTTCACATGCCACAGCCGCGCCCTCGGACCGCTTGCCGAAAGGCCGAGCTTGGAGAACATCTCGAAATCGTAGAGCCGCCCGCGCACCTGTCCCGACCACAGCTCGATATGGTCGGCACTGTTCGGCGCCAGTTCCGGCGGCAGCACCGCGGGCGGTACCCACGGCCCGGCAATGCCGTCATTGTTGGTGATCAGCGCGGCGCTGGTAAACGGCGTGCCGTAGCCGTCGCCGCCGGCACCATAACCGCCGTAACCTCCGTACCCGCCATAACCGCCATAGCCTCCGTACCCGCCATAGCCGCCATAGCCGCCATAACCGCCGTACCCGCCATAACCGCCTTCAGGACCCAAATTCGACATGATATACTTTCCCTTTCAAATTGCTGGTTTCACTCTGGTATTCCGATTTTTTTCAGGATCGACGCCATCTCCGCCCCCTGTGGCGTTTCCGCCGACGGCGAACGCCGCAGCCAGTCCGTCACGTTCAGCGAAGGTTCCAGCGCCACAAGCTCGCGGCCGGTCTTGCGCGCCGCCTCCTCCTCGCCCGACAGCCACTGGCTGGCGGCGAGAACCCGCAATGTCGAGGTATGCGCCCGGTTGTCCCGCAGCGAGGCGATGGCAAGCCGCTTGGCGTCCTCATGGCGCCCGGCGCAGTAATTCGCGCTGGCCGCCAGCGAGGTGTAGAAAAACCTCTGCGGGTCGTAGGGCGACAGCGACATCGCCCGGTCGGTGAATTCCACGGCCGGTTCGCCGTTGCCCTTGAACGCCTGCGCCACGCCGCGCAGGAGCCATGCCAGCGACGCGCTGGGGTTGCGCTCCAGCGCCTTGATGTAACGCGCCTCGCCCCCCTCCGGATCGAGCATCAGATTGGTGTGCACGAACCCGTCGAAAGTCAGCGCCGTGTCGTTTTCCGGGTCCAGATCGAGCGCCCGCTCGGTGTTGCCGCGCGCCATCCGCTGCTCGCGGTCACTGTTTTCGCTCCAGCCCTGCTGCACCTTCAGGACGTGCCAGTTACCCATCCACGCCAGTGGCAGCGGGTGGCGCGGCACGCGCTCGATCAGGGCGTCAAGCATGAGCCGCGCGCGCTCGAACTCGCGCCGCGACAGCCGGTACATGGTCCCGATGGCGCCGAGCAGAAGCGAATAGGCCTCCAGGTTGGGCAGCGGCAGCGCCTCGGTCCGCCTGATCTCGTTCTTCACGATGGCCTCGCCCAGCTTGTCGACGATGGAAGCCACCATCACCTGATCGCCCGACAAAAGATCGCCGAGCCCGCCGCCGACGCGATCCTTCCAGATCACCTCGCCGCCGCGGGTCTCCGCCAGTTCCAGTTCCGCCATCAGGCGCCCGCGATCCTCGCGGCAACTTCCGGTCAGTACGAAATTCGCCCGCAGATTCCTGCCGAATTCCCGCGCGTTCCACCGCTCGTGGCTGAGCTGCGTCGTGGTCAGCCTGGAGATCACGTTCATCCGCGCCGATTTCGACAGGGCAGCGATCAATTCCTCGGCCAGAACCTCGCCGGCGGCATCCGCCCCGGCCCCGCGGAACGGGATGACCGCGATTACCGGCAGCAAGTTGCCGAAACCGCCTGCGGGCCGGACCGCCGGCCGCCCGGACCCGCCCGGCGGGCCGGCCCGGTAGGCCCGCACCGGTTCCTCGACATGTTTCACGAAGCATTCGCCGAGATCCTCGAAATCGGCATGGACATCCGGCGTCAGCCGGTCACGGACCTCCTGGGACGCCACGATATCGCCGGCCCGGCCCAGCCCGGCCAAGCGCGAGGCCATGTTCACGCCGTGGCCGTAAATGTCATCCGGTCCGACAAGAACGTCGGTCATCTCCAGACCCTGCTGCAACCGGATCTGCCGCTCGGCCGGCAATCCGGCTTCGCGGGCGCTCGCGAATGCCTGGCAGCCAAGGGCCACCCGTATCGCCGACAGCGCCGTATCGAACTGCAACAGCATGCCGTCGCCCAGGCTCTTGACCATCCGGCCGCCCTCGCGCGGCAGCAGCACGTCGCGGACATGCGCCACGATCTCCAGCCAGCGCGCTACCGTTCCGGCCTCGTCAGCCGCCATCAGACGCACCGATTCGACCATGTCGATAACCAGCACGCAGCGCATTTCCTGGCGCAGCAATCCCGTCAACGTTGCCGGATTCCGTGTCACCTGTGCCCCGCTGCGGTCACCCGGGCGCCGCCGATTCCCGAACGGCGCTCCGGGAAACCACTGGAATTTGAACAGGTAAGCCGTGCCCCTACAAGGTTTTTCCGGGTATTTCCGCCGAATTCGGCCGAATCGTCATTTTTTTCTTGAGTTACGCCGCGATTCCGGGATTCATAGCGGCAGTGGGGGCCGAATACGGTCCGGGCGAGATAATCTCCCGCTTCCCGCGCTTTTTTTTCGCGCGCAGGCAAGCCCCCGCGGAGTCTCCCAAACGGACGTCGAAGTAATCGGTGCGCTCCAGCACGCGCCGGCGCGTAGACAGTGTCGTGCCAGTTTCTGAAACCTGCTCTGCCGTGCCGTTCCGCGGTAACCGCACAGCGTCCGCGAACGGATGACTGGAGGCCCCGATGACGATGCTCCCCGATCTTTACCTCACCCTCGACACGATTCTGACCGACCGCATCAGCGGCCGGGCGGCCAGTTACAAGCTGTTCGAAGGCAGCAACACGTTCGACGTGCCCGAACCTCCCTCGGCCTTCGCCGCGCCGACGTCGGGCAGCCCGATGGCGACCAGCTTCAACGGGCTGAACAGCTTCGTCTTCTTTGCCCACGCCCCCGCCTTCCGCGCCCTGACCTTCTGGGCCTGCCCGGAGAGCGTGGCGGAACAGCAGTTCTTCCTCTGCCGCCTGCTGCCGGGCAAGGAGCGCCGCACCGACATCGCCGTAGGCCAGAAGGGCGGCCGGCTGCGCATCGAGTTCGGCGACGAGGTCTGGCGCGCCGCCGATCGCCACTTCCATGCCGGTGCATGGACCCATGTGGCAGTCGTCTTTGCCGCCGAGGGCGTTCAGGTCTATGTCGACGGCAACCGGCTGAGCCACACCCGGATCGCCCGGCCCGAGCAGTCCGGGGTCGATCCGTGGTCGCTGGCGCAGGGGCACGGGCCGCTCTTCCTGGGCGCCAATCCGGACCTGACCATGACCAGCGGCAAGGATGTCGATCACGGCGAATTGCGGGGCTTCTTCGACGGGTCGCTCGACGGTGTCGGCCTGTGGCACTGGGACGATGTCGAAAACGCGCTCGACGAAGGCGCCATCCGCGATCTTGTGAACAGCGGGCCGCCGCCGCTCCCCGAGCTTCCCGGCGAAGAGCATCACCGCTCGCGCAAGCCGCCCGTCAGCGGCTCGCCACGCCAGCGCGAGGCGATGCTGCAAAACTGGGATTTCGAGACCCTCGCCGAAGAACTGGTCGGCAAGCTCGGCGCCGAACTGGACGCGCCGGACGCGGCCGGGCAGGAAGCCGCACGGACCCAGGAAGCGGCTCGGGACAAGCCTGCCGAGCCGCAGCCCACCGCGGCCGGCATCAAGAAGGCGAAGAGAGACCGGAAGGAAAGCGCTCCCGAAGCGGAGCACGCCGCCGGGGAAGAAGCACCGGAAACCGGGGATGCCGGCCCGCCTGCCAAGACCGGCAAGGCACGCACCGAACCGGTCGCCGGCGCCGTCGAAGCGCCGAAACCCGGCACCGATCCGGCGCCCAAGGGCGATTCGGATGCCGCCGGGGCAGAGAAAACCGCCCCCGCGGCCAAGGATGCGGCTGTGGGCGACCGCGCGCCCGACGGCGAAACGGCTGGCGCGGAGACCTCACCCGATGCGCACGAACAGGCCGAACCGGATAACCGGGACCATGTCGACGCCAGCGCCGATGAAACCGGCGCGCCGCAAACCGGCGACAGCGGCCCCGACCCGGAGAGCGCGGACGCCGACCCGGGTCCGACCGCCGGGAAGTCCGCGACCGCGGCAACCGACGCAGAACCGGAAAGTGCCGGCGTCGGCGCGCCGGAAGCCACCGCCGAACAGGACGCGGAACCCCCGGCCGGGAGCGAAACCGCCGCGTCGGACGATGCCGTCCCCGACGAGGTTCCAGACGCCCCCCTCCCCGCCGATGCCGCTGCCGCGAAGCCGCCGGAGCCCGACACCGCGCCGGAACACGCTGGACAGGATGCCGGGGCACTCGAAAACGCCGCGCCCGCCGGAAAGGACGCCGTCCCACGGGCGCAGGCCGAACATCAGTCCGCGGACGATCCCGGCACCGGCGAAGCGGCCGGGGATTCATCTTCCGTGGACGCCGCGAAAGACGATGACGGGCCAGACGCCGGCGCCGCTGCGCCGACGGGCGCGGTACCGGGCTCGGAGACCAGCGAAGACATGCCTGCCCCGGCTGACGAGGCTCCGGCCGCGGCGCCGGGCGAGTCGTCAAAGCCGATGTCGCTGGCCGAGCGGCTGCTGCGCGCCAAGCCCGACCCGGACTGGCTGTCGGAGCCGCCGAAACCGCCGGTGCGCCGCGTCAGCCTCTTCGGACCGCGCAAGAAACGCGAAATCCCGGCCGACGGGCTCCGCGTCCGGCCCCGCTATGGCCCGAAGCCCGAGCGCACGGCGCCGCCGCCCGACGCCGACGCGTTTTCCTACAAGGTCAGCGGCAGTTTCGGCGATACGGCAGTGGATTTCACCGCCGCCTCGCGGATTCCCCTGACGCCGGATATGTCACGCCCCGTCCCGGTGCCGTCGGTGATCGAGAACAGCTTCCAGCAGGTCGCCACCCCGTCGCCGCGCCCGCGCCACACGGCCCGTCTGAACGAGGTTCTCACCCTGCATGGCGACGAGCTTCTGTTCCGGTAGCGCCGGCCCGCATATGACGTCATTCGCCCCGGCAGGCCGCCCGGGGCGAACAGACGACGGTATTGGCCGCCATTAAGGCAATCTTCACGCGCCGGCGGCACCAAAGGGCGAGTCACACGCAAGCGCCCGCAAACACATGCCTGTCACCGAAATTCCGACCACGGCCCACCTCGCTCGCCCCGGCGGGCCCTGCTGATGGCGAACGCGATGGTCCCCGTACCGAACAGACCGGCGCCGGACAAGCTGACGCGGCCGCAGAAGGCCGCGATCATCATCCGCCTGCTGCTCAACGAAGACGCCGCGCCCGACCTGCGCTCGCTCGGCCTGGCGCCGCTGCGCAACGTGGTGCGCACCATGGCGACGCTGGGCGACGTCAGCCGCCCCACCCTGATTGCCGTGGTCGAGGAATTCCTCCGCGACCTCGGCGATTTCGGCCTGTCGCTGCGCGGCTCGCTGGAAGAGACCGTTTCGGTCCTCAAGGGCCACGTCACCGAGGACGCGCTCGACCGCCTCCGCGATGAAACGGAGGAGCCGCCGGACACCGACCTGTGGGAAATGATCGCCGGCATCGATGCCGAAGCGCTGGCCGGGTTTCTCGGCGCCGAACACCCGCAGGTCGCCGCCGTCGTGCTGTCGAAACTGCCGGCCGAAACCGCCGCCTGCGTGCTCGCCCATATCGACGAGGAAACGGCACGCGACATCATCGTCGCCATCACCCGCACCTCCGGCATCGACGCCGCGGCGGTGGAGGCGATCGCCCGCGCCATACACGCCCATTTCAACGCCGCCTCGGCGCCGCGCGCGTGTTCCGCCGCCCCGGCGGAACGGATCGGCGGCATCATGAACTTCACGCCCAGCGAGGCCCGCGACCGGCTGCTCCGGATGTTCGAGGCGGAAGACCCCGAAACCGCCTCGCAAGTGCGCCGCGTGATGTTCACGTTCCCCGACATCCCGGCCCGCGTGGTGCCGCGCGACGTCGCCAAGCTGGTCCGCGCCGTCGAACAGGACACCCTGATCCGCGCGCTGGCCGGGGCACAGAAGCAATGCCCGGCAGTCAAGGACTTCATCCTGGAAAACCTCACCACCCGGCTGTCGCAGCAGTTAAGCGAGGAACTGGAGGAAGCCGGCGAGATCCGCGACCGCGACGCCGAAGCCGCCATGACCGCCGTCATCGCCGCCATCCGCGCGCTGGCCGACGCCGGCGAGATCGAGTTGCAGAGCGAAGAGGAAGACTGAACGGGGCCGGCCGCGGCGGGCCCCCGTGAATCACGGTTGCACCGCCGAGTATCGGCGATGCAACCATCTCGTGGATATCCGCCAGCCGGACCTTCGGGACCACTCCCCGTGCGGGGGCCCGCAGTTTGCCGTCAGTCCTTGCCGCCCTTGCCGCCCTTGCCGCCCTTGTCGCCCTTGTCGCCCTTGTCGTGCTTGCCGCCCTTGTCGTGCTTGTCGCCCTTGTCGTGCTTGTCGTCATCGTCGCCGCCGTTGCCGTCGTTGGCGTCATCGTCGC
>JBHHXR010000095.1:0-12311 GCA_046757205.1 Paracoccaceae bacterium | reverse complement strand
ACGTGTCGCCACATCTTCGGGAATGCTGGAAACCGGCCTCTTGCTGGCGGCGTCTCGATGCGGCCGCACGGTGCGTACTCCGGCCGATGTGTATCAGGTACCGGAGGTTCATCGCGGGATTCACGTCTGCGATTCCCGATTCGTAGCTGCGGCGCATGCTTCGGGGTCCCAGGTTCATGTCTGGACCGTGAACGAAGAGAAGTCGATAGTCCGCTTGCTCGAACTCGGTGTCGACGGCATCGTTACCGACCGACCTGATGTCGCCCTGCAAGCGCTGGGGAGATCGTGATGGAACAGATAGGGACGGTGGCCCGGCTGCAGATCCAGCGCCAGCCGCTCAAAGATGACGGCGTCTACGACCCTTCTTGGCTGCTCTCCGTCGCCGAAGCCGTCATCGGTCGGCAGAGTGATCCGCGCCGCCGATCGACGCGGTCGTGCGGCGCCTGAGGCCGCCATGTTCAAGGTCCTCGCGGATGCGATCGATGCGAACGTTATCGGCGTCGAACACAGCGCCATCATTGGTGTCTGCCGATGCTCCTCGGCGGCTGTTATCCGATAGCAGCGCCGCGATATTGCCTATCTTTCCCGGTCCTCGCCATTCTTTCCGCATCAAGGCCCGACGCGCCCGGCGCGGGGCGCCAACACGGAAAAAGGAACTGAGACATGTTCAGGACACTCACGGCATCGGTTCTCGTCGCCGCAGTGGCGCTGGCCGGGGTCAGCGCAACACCGGCAAGGGCCAACGACGATCTGGCGAAGATACTCGCCGGCGCCGCCGCCATCTTCATCATCGGCAAGGCCATCGAGAGCAGCAACGACAACAACCGCCGGCGGAAAGCCACGGTATCGAGCCGGGCGGCCACGGCAACCCATCGCTGCGAACGCAAGTACTTCCGCAACGGCAGGTGGCACAGCTACTACGACAGGCGATGCCTGGCGCGGTACGACCGCCAGCGCGGTTATGACCGCGACCGGTGGCACGACAGGTACCGCGACCACGATCGCCGGTTCGCCAAGCCCCGGGTCTGCCTGCGCCAGCGCTGGACCCGCAACGGCTGGGTCACCTATTACGACAAGCCGTGCCTGGAGCGGTTTTCCCGGCAGCATCGTCACCACGTCCGCAACTGAGGAGGCACCCCCCTCCCCGATCCGCCATTGGCCCGAGCAGTTGCGTAGCGAGTAGTCCTGTTGCCCCGGGGGGCAAGGACCGGCCACCATCGCCCGTATCCTCGCGAGCGAAGGTGTCCGGTCCTTCGATTCTGGGCCGCCGCCCGACCGAGGCGCGGCAAACGGCGGCGGCGCGGCAGATCGGCGCCTTCTGTTCCTGCGGGCCTACCCGTCGCCGTCGATCGGGCCGTTTGCGTCGGCGATCATGGTTCGCCGGACGGTGTCGAGATGGCTGTGCATGGCAGCGACCGCGGCCGGCGCATCGCGTGTGATGATGGCGGAGAGGATGGCGCGGTGCTGGCTCGTGTAGAGCGCCTGGCGGCGGTCGGTGAGCGACGCGCCGCGAAGCCGGCGCCAGTCCTCCTGGCGGCGGATCACGTTCATCACGTCGAGAAAACCGACCAGCAGCGAATTGCGGCTGGCCGAGGCAATGGTTCTGTGAAAGGCGCTGTCCGAGCGTTCCCAGGCGCGCCACTCCCCGGCGGCGGCGCCTTCTTCGACCAGATCGCGGAGCCGATCGATCTCGGGGGCGGTGGCGCGCAGCGCCGCGGCACCGACTATGGCCGGTTCGATCATGCGGCGCGCTTCCATGACGTCTGCCGGGCTCGGCGGCGGGTCCATCGTAAGCGGCGCCTCTATGCGGCCGGGCAACGCCTCGGCCGCGAAGGTGCCGTGGCCGACACGACGCCGGACCCGGCCCTCGTCTTCCAGGCTTGCCAGCGCCTTGCGCAGCGTGCTGCGCCCGACGCCGAGCGCTCCGGCGAGGTCGCGTTCCGGCGGCATGCGGCTGCCGGGGTGGTAGGTGCCGTCGGCCAGCGCCATGCGGAGTTTCTTGAGTGTCCTTTCAGTGGCCGTCATGTTCCCGTCTGCCTGTTGGCGAATGCCCCGCGGCCATCCCGCAAGGCCGGCGTCGATGAAAGAGATACAAACCAAATTCCCTTATTGGTTTGCTAATTCGCGGTGTTTTCCCGTATTCCCCCATCATTTGACAAACCATTTGACACCATTTGTTCAATTGGTTGACTATGGAATCAGGGATTGTCAACCGCGGCGTGCCCGGGGCGACACCGATTCAGCAGGTCCGGACACGGCCACACAGGGAGGAAAAACGATGACCGAAGCCACCAGATTCGCAGCGACGCGCAGAGGTTTCCTGCAGACAGGCGCGGCGGCGGCCGCCCTCGGTCTGACGGGGCTGAAGCCTTCGGCATCGCGTGCCGCCGGTTTTCCCGAACGCACCATGCAGGTCTACATCCCGACCCGCGCGGGCGGCGGCGCCGACCGCAACTTCCGCGCCTTCGGCGGCGTGTGGTCGAAGCATCTGGGCGCCGAAATGGAGCCGTCCTTCTATCCCGGCGCGGCGGGGCGCGTCGGTTACGAGACCTACATGGCCAAGGCGGCCGACGATTGCCACGACCTGATCTTCGGCAACATGGGGCCGGAGGTTCTGAACTGGGTGGTCAAAAAACCAACCTTCAGCCTCGATGACTACTTCTACTTCGTGCAGGTCGACGCCGATCCCGGCAGCATCTTCCTGCGCGACGACAGTCCGATGAAGACGGTCGACGATGTGATCGCCGAGGGCAAGAAGCGAACGTTGACGGTGGCGACCAGCCGTCTGGCACACCCGGCCTCGCTCGGCATGCTGGTGCTGGCGCGCAAGACCGGCATGAGCGTCAACCTGATCCCGCTGTCGGGCGGCAAGAACACCCGAAACGGCGTGCTGACCGGCGAAACCGATCTCGGCGTTCTGCCGGCGACCACGGTGATGGGGCGCAAGAACATCACCGTTGCCGGCCTGTTCGACGAAAAGAACAAGGTGCCTGACCGGATACCCGACGCGGTGCTGATCAACACGCAATACGACCTCGGCATTCCGCCGCTGGCCGCCGGCGTGCGCGCTTTCGGTATCAAGAAGGCGGCGGCGGACAAGTACCCGGACCGCTACGCCAAGCTGCTGGAAACCGCCAAGCCGGTTTTCGAAGACCCCGCCTACAAGGAGGCGGTGGCGAAAGCCAAGGCGCCGTGGGAACTGATCAGCCCGGGCTACGAGGCCGAGTGCAAGGCCTACGTTCAGGCTATCACCGAGGTGGGTCAGGAATACCGCGATCTGCTGACCGGCGGTTGACGGACAGCGGCCACGGGAAACCAGCACGCAAGCATGGTTCGGTCCGACGGGCCGCTGTAACTATCGGGAAATCGCCGCCGCCTTGGACAAGAACCAGCCTGAGAAGCCGCACAATGTCCTGCCGGACCTGATCATTCCGGTGATGGCGCTGGCGTTTGCCGTCTATTACCTGACGACGATCACCGGCGTGCCGTGGATCGCGCAGGCCAGCGCGGTGGTGGTCAGCGGCCTGCTTCTGGCGTCGATACTGGCCTTCGGCGTGCGCACGATCTACAGGTTGCGGCTGGGATCCGAGGTTCTGCGTTTCACGGGGCACCTTAAGAACCCCGGCCTGATCCTGCGCCGGCTCGGCCTGCTGGCGCTGACCATCGGCTACGTCTGGATCATCGACAGCTGGGGTTTCACGGTCACCACTTCGGTCTTCCTGTTGCTGTCGATCATCCTGCTGTCTTCGCCCGCCAACTGGCGGCGCGCGCTGATCGTGTCGCTGGCCTGCTCGGTGGTCGGTTATGTCGTGTTTATTTACATCTTCGAGACCCGGTTTCCCGAAGGCCCGATAGAACACTTCATCAAGGAGGTCCGCCGTGGAAGCTGACCTCTCGGTATTCTTCTCGCTGTTCGGCGAAACCCTCACCTACTGGTGGATCATCGTCCCCGGCACCATCCTCGGCATCGTGGTCGGGGCGATACCGGGTTTCAGCGCCGCCAACACCATCATCATCCTGTTGCCGCTGACGCTGGCCATGGGGCCGGAGGCCGGGATGATCTTCATGGTGGCGATCTATGCCTCGTCGCGCCTGGGGGCCGGCATTCCGGCGATTCTGGTCAACATTCCCGGCACCGCCGGCGCCGCCGCCACCCCGCTCGACGGCTATCCGATGGCGGTGCAGGGCAAGGCACAGCAGGCGCTGGCGATTTCGTTCACGGCGTCGGTGTTCGGCGGCCTGCTGACCACGGTTCTGGCGCTGGTGCTGATCCCGTGGCTGTCGCGCGTGGCGTTCTACCTGCACAGCGTCGAGATGATCGTCGTCATGCTGTTCGGGATATCGCTTATCGCGACGATATCGGCACGCGACACGCTGAAGGGTCTGATCGCCGGATTATTCGGCCTGATGATCGGCTATATCGGCGCCGACGTGGTCTACGAGGCTCCCCGCGGCACGTTCGGCTTCCTGGAACTGTACGACAAGGTGCCGCTGATACCGGCCCTTGTCGGCCTTTTTGCCATTTCGGAAGCCTTCGTCGTCATCGAACGCCATGTCATCCTGTCGGAAAGCGCCGAGAAGGAACCGGTAGCGCCGGACTGGAGCGCGACGTTCGAAGGCATCCGCGAAACGCTGGTGCGCTGGAAGCACGTGGTGTGGACCGCCTTCGTCGGTCTGGTGATCGGCGTCATCCCCGGTGCCGGGGCGGCCATCGCATCCTTCGTCGCCTATCAGCAGTCGCGGCTGCTGTCGCGGACACCGGAAAAATACGGCACCGGGCATATCGAGGGGCTGATCGCGCCGGAATCCGCCAACAACGGCGTCACCGCCGGCACGCTCATCCCGCTTCTGGTGATCGGCGTTCCGGGCGGCGCCACGGCGGCGATCATGGCCGTGGTGCTGGAATATCACGGCGTGCAGTTCGGCCCCGATCTGTTCCAGACCAGCCCGCTGATCGGCTACGGCCCGTTCGTCGCCATGTTCATCACCTACGTCCTGCTCGGTCTCCTGATCCTGCCGCTGACCCGCTATTTCGCCCACGCGCTGGTGGTGCCGACGGTCTACATGGCGCCCATCGTCATCGCCTTCACGCTGGTCGGCTCCTTCGTGCCGCGCGCATACGTTTTCGACATGGGGGTGGCTATCGTCTTCGGGATCATCGGCTATATCGCGCGCAAGACCGGCTATCACGTGGCGGCGATCCTGATCGGCGTCATCCTCGGACCGTTGCTGGAGAACTTCTTCCTGCGGGCGCTCAGAATTTCGCAGGGCGACCTGACAACGCTGTTTTCCTCGACCATCGGCAACATCCTGTGGGTGCTGCTGGTCCTGTCGCTGGTCGCCACTCCGCTGAAACGCATTTTCATGCCGCCGAACGGCGACAAGTGAGGACACCATGACCTATGCCGGACGCGAGAAGACCAGCCACCTGGTGAAACGCCTGGGCAGCATCGACGACCTGCCGGGCGGCGGGCAGGTGGTGGTTGAGGGCAACTACGCCTATGTCGGTCACATGGACCCGCCGCACGGCACCTCGATCATCGACGTGTCGGACCCGGCACACCCGCGCGTGGTATCGCAACTCATGCTGGAAGGCGACGCGTCGCATACCCACAAGGTGCGCGTCGTCGGCGATCTGATGTATGTCAATGTCGAGCAGAGCGACCGGCATTTCAAACGCAAGAGCGCGGGGATCGCCGATGCCGAGGCGGCGCTGGCCGGCGAACTCGGGCGAAAACCGGAAGAGGCCGAGATCGCGGCGCGGCTGGGTATCGACGCCGCCGACATGCCGCGGTTGCGCGCCGCGCTGGCGGAGAATTACCGTGATGGCGGGTTCAAGGTCTACGATGTCTCGGACAAGGCGGATCCGCGCGAAATCCTCTATCACCGCACCTTCGGTTTCGGGGTGCACCGCTTCGATGCCGACGAGTCCCACGCCTATATCTCGACGGAGGCAGAGGGTTATGTCGGCAACATCCTGATCGTCTATGACATGTCCAACCCGACGGCACCGCACGAGGTGGCGCGCTGGTGGATACCGGGCCAGCATATCGCCGGCGGCGAAGTGCCGACATGGCAGGGCTACAAGAACCGGCTGCACCACGCGATGCGGGTCGGCGACGAGTTGTGGGCCTCCTACTGGCAGGCCGGCATGCGGGTGCTCGACATTTCCGACATCACCCGCCCCCGGCTTCTGGGCGCCTATGACTACCACCCGGCGATCCCGGAGCCGACGCATACCGTGATGCCGCTGGAAAACCCGATCGGCGGCCGCCGCTACGCCGTCGCCGGGGACGAGGAGCACACCCATCGCCACGGCGCGCTGCATGGCTTCATGTGGGTGCTCGACGTGACCGAACTGGCGGATATCAGGGCGGTCTCGGCCTTCGACGTTTCGGAGCGCGACTCGCCCTGGGCGCGTGCCGGCGGCCGGTTTGGGGCGCACCAGTTCCGCGAGAAGCTGGATTCGACGCTGGTCTACCTGACGTGGTTCGCCGGCGGATTGCGGATCGTCGACGTCGCCGATCCCTACCACCCCGAGGAAGTCGGCCATTTCATTCCGCAGCCGCGCCAGGGATTTCCGAGCCCGCAGTCCAACGACGTCGATGTGGACGAGCGCGGCCTGATCCACGTGATCGACCGCAACCGCGGTTTTGACATTCTGGAGTTCGACCCGCCATGAGCGAAACGGCAAGCGACGATCTTCTGCCGCCCGGCGTCGATCCGAAAGCGAAGAAGCTGGGCATCCGCCGGGTGACCGGCATCAACGACGCCGGCACGAAAACCGTCTGTACGGTGCGCGATCATCAGGTGATCACCGACGAGCCATTCGGCAGTAACGAAGGGCCGACGCCGCTGGAAACCACGCTCGCCGCGCTGGTCGGCTGCGAGGGCGTCATCATCAACCGCTGCGCCGGGGCGATGGGGTTTTCCTACAGCAAGGTGGAGATCGAGGCCGAGGGCGAGGTCGACGGGCGCGGTTCGCGCGGGGTTGCCGGCGTGCGGCCCTATTTCAACTGGGTAAAGCTGAAGATCCGCCTGCGCTCGCCGGAAACCGCCGAACGCCTCCACAAGCTGCAGCGCAACGTCGAGTTCCGCTGCCCGGTGATGAACCTGATGAAAAGCGCCGACGTCGATGTCGAGGCGCGCTGGATACTGGTGCCGGAGTGAAGCGATGAAACAACGGAAACTTGGAAACATCGGGCTGGAGGTCTCTGAAATCGGTCTCGGCTGCATGGGCATGTCCACCGCCTACGGGTCGCGCGACGACGCGGAATCGACAGCCACGCTCAACCGCGCGCTGGATATCGGCGTTACCTTCATCGACAGCGCCGATGCCTACGGCAACGGCCATAACGAGGAACTGATCGGTCGAGCCATCGGCCGCCGCCGCGACGAGGCGGTGCTGGCGACCAAGTTCGGCAATATCCGCCGGGCGGACGGGTCGCGCGCGGTTAACGGGCGTCCGGAATACGTCGTCGAGGCCTGCGAGGCCAGCCTGCGGCGGCTGGGCACGGACCGGATCGACCTCTACTACCTGCACCGGGTCGATCCCGACACGCCGATCGAGGACACCGTCGGCGCCATGGCGCTGCTCGTGGAACAGGGCAAGGTGCGGTTTCTCGGCTTGTCAGAGGCCGGGCCGGACACCCTGCGCCGCGCCTGCGCCGTGCATCCGGTCAGCGCTCTGCAGACCGAGTACTCGCTGTGGTCGCGCGATGTGGAGGAGGCGATCCTGCCCGCCTGCCGCGAACTGGGCGTCGGTTTCGTCGCCTACGCGCCGCTCGGCCGCGGCTTTCTGACCGGCGCCTTCGCCACGCAGGACGATCTGCCGGAAGGCGACCGGCGCCGCGACCACCCGCGCTTCTCGGCTGAGGCGGTCACGACCAACCAGGCCCTGCTGCCGGAACTGCGGCGGATCGCAAACGCGCACGGCGCGACACCGGCGCAGGTCGCGCTCGCCTGGCTGCTGTCGCGCGGCGACGACGTCGTGCCCATCGCCGGAACCAAGAAACGCCGCTGGCTGGAGGAAGATGCCGCCGCCGCCGATCTGCGCCTGCCGCCCGCCGATCTTGCCGCGCTCGACGCAGCCTTTCCGCCGGGCGCCGCACTCGGCACCCGCTACCCGGCAAAGCAGATGGCGAAACTGGGGATCTGAGCCCGCCGCGGCGCAAGATGTTCCGCGCGCGCCCTGCGCGCCCGGCTCTACCGCCCGAACAAGGCGCTGAGCCAAAGGCGCGTTACGCCGCGCGCGGCCGGCCGGCCCCGGCCAGCGCCGCGATCTTGCCTTCGATGATGCTGTTGGCCCGGCGTCCCAGGTAATAGGCAATGGTCTCGGTGCGGATGCGCACCGACCCCGCCGGTTTCGTCGCGTCCAGATCCTGGAAAGCGAAGAAGAGGGTGCCCGAAGCCTCGGTGATCGCCTGCACCGGCGTGTAGGTCGGCTGGTCCATGCCGCACTCGTAGCTCGAGAAGCGGATGGCGCAGGCGATCCACGGCACCCTGGATCCGTACCGCGCCGCCCAGATCAGTTCGTTGGTGTTGGCACTGTAGGATGACTTCCAGCAATCGGAAATGTCGAAGGGCGAGGCCAGCCTGCCGCTGGCCACGTCTTCGCCGAACCAGCGCTCGAGGTAGTCGGGATCGAGCGGCAGGTACTGGCCCCAGACGATCGGAAAACCGTAGGTCTGCAGTTCGCTTTCGATGTCGTGGCCGATGCCCGTATCCATGTGATAGGGCCGGCCGAGCACCAGAATGCAGGGCCGGTTTTCCGCCTCGCAGGTTGTCAGCACGTCGAGCGTCTGGTCGCGGAGCTGCCGATCGAACTGCTGAAGTGCCGCGAACGCCCTGGCGACGGCGTACCGCACTTCGCGTTCCTCCAGATCGGGCAGGACATCGGCCAGTCCCAGGAAAAGCTGCCGCGCCGCGAGCCCGGGCTCCGCCAGGTTCACCACCGGGCAGATGTGCCTGACGCCGTTCTCGGCGAAAGCGTCGCCCTCGCGCTGGAAGCCCGCGCGGGCGCTTTCGGGCCCGGCCATGACCCGCGGGCACGAAAGGTTGTCGACGACGTGGCCGTGCAGGAAAGAGGGCAGTGACACGATCTTGGGCGAGAACAGCACGTCGATCGGCTTCTTGAGGCCGTTCAGCAGTTCGCCGTAATGCCCCGTCATGCACTTCACCGGATAGCAGCAATCGACGGCGCCGCGGCCCCGGCCGTAATCCCGCTGTTGCTGCCCCGAAGTCTCCGAGGAATAGACCACGTCGCGCCGGCTGACGCCGAGTTCGGTGAACAGCGTGGTCCAGAAGCGGTGCGTCGACCATTGGTTCAGGACGCGCGGAATCCCGATGCGGACGCGGCGCTCCTTTTTCGGCGCCTCAGCGGAAGGCGGTGTCGCGAACCGTTTCCGCAAGATTGGGATACGCATGTTTCGCTTCCTCCAGCTTCGACTTGTGCAACCGGTATTCGTTGGCGTCCTCGATCAGCCCGCGCGGGCAGGAATTGCCGGTGATCACGCGCTCCCACCCCTCGCCGAGCGGCACCTTGCTGTCGGGCCGGCCGCGGCCGCCGGGCATCTTCACGTCGACGAACGAGCGGCGGCAGTTCATGGCGCACCAGCGGCAGGCGGTCCGCTCCGTCGTCGTGGTCGAGAACTCGAGTTCCTCGATCCGCTCGAAGCCCGGGAACCGCGTCGGCGCGCCGTCATCGGCGTTGCCGGCGGCCAGAAGCGCGGCGCCGAAAGCGCCGGCCTCGCCGCAGAACGGATGAACCATGATCTCGCTGCCGGGCACCTTTTGGCGAATGAAATCGACCTGCGCCTTGACCACCGCAAGGTTCCGGTGCGTGCCGCCTTGCAGGACGAACTTCCGCCCCGCCGCGGACAGGTTCTGGAACTGGCCGGCGTAGATCCAGACGTTGAGCGGCAGCACCGAGGCGAGGCCCGCCATGATTTCCTCTGGCGACCACCCGTTGCGCTGCTGATTGACGATGTCCGATTGCAAAAAGACCCCGCACCCCATCATCAGCTCGGGCATCGAGCGCGCCTCGAACGCGCGGTCGGCGTAGTCGTCGAGGTCTATGGCATACCGCTCCGCCACCCCTTGCAGGAACGCGCCGTTGCCGGAGGAGCACTGCGAGTTCAACCTGAAATCCGCCACCGTGTTCTGGCGCAGCAGCATGATCTTTACGTCGCAGCCGCCGACATCGCAGATTGCATCGGCGTCGGGAAAGAAATGCCGCGCCGCCGTCGCATGCGCCACGGTTTCCACGACCGGCACGTCCGCGCCGACGATATCCTTCAGAAGATCCTTGCCATAGCCCGTGATCCCGAGGCCACGGACCTCGCGGACGCCCCTCTCGTTCATCTGCGCAAAGATCGCCTTGGCGTCCTCGATGGGATTGCCGCGCGACGGCAGATAGCAGGAGACGCTCGGCTCCCTGTCGGCGGTAAGAGCGATGGCCTTTACCGTGGTGCTGCCGAAATCGCAGCCCATCACCATCGGTTCCGTGGCCGGCCTGGAGACGAATGCGACGCGTTTGCCGCCATAGGTGCGCAGAAATTCGCCGAGCTCCCGGCGGTCGCCGCCGAGCGCCGGCTTCCCCTCTTTCTTCTTCGCCGCAACCTGGCCCTCCTCGACCCACCATCTGAGCCGATCGGTGCCGGTATAGGGCTTGTGAACCTCCCGTTCGCGGCGCGCGATCTCCGCACATCCCAGGCAGGCGTAGTAGAGCGCGTCGTCGGGGACCGTGATCAACTCCTCGACCGTGCGGCCATCGGGCAGGGCGATGCCGCGATCCTGCCAAAGTTCGGAGAGGTGCCTGATCCAGGCCTCCCGCAGCCCCTGGAAGAACATGTTCGGCCCGCCAAGCAGCAGCGCCGACGGCATCGGAGTGTTGCCCTTGGTGAGCGTCGCGAGGTTCTGGCGCACCACCGCCTCGAAGAAGCTCGCGATGATCTCGTCCTCGGGCACGCCCGACTTGACCAGACTGTTGGCGTCGGCCTCGGCGAAGATCCCGCACTTGGCGCTGATGCGGTGCAGCGTCTTGTCGGCATAGGCCATCGACGCCAGCCGTCCCGGGGAAATCTCCAGATTGCGGGCCGACTTCTCGATGAAGGTGCCGGTGCCGCCGCTGCAGGCCGACTGCATGTACACCTGCTTGGCCTTGCCGGCGTCGGTCGGGGTGAAGAAGATCGTCTTCATGTCCTCGCCGCCGATTTCCGAGACGAAGCGGACGTCCGAGTGTAGCGCCTCGACCGCCGCCGCGACCGCGACCACCTCCTGAATCGTGCGCCCGCCGGAAAGAGGCGCGATCGGCCCGGCGCCGGAGCCGGCGTAGACCGTGATGTCCTCGCCGGGGCGCAGGCCGGCCTCTTCCTCCATGAGCGTCAGAAGCTCCAGCGTTTTCTCCGCCTGCCGCGTATCGTGCCGGCCATAACGTCGCCACACGACCTCGCCGTCGGCCAGGACGACGCCCTTGACGGTCGTCGAACCGATATCGATCCCGGCGATTTTCACAGCCGCGCCCCCCCCAGTTCCAGCACCAGGTTGGCCGCCGTGCCGGCAGCCCCGCGATTGCCCGGACGCCGCAGCGCCGAATTCATCGCCGGCGTCCGGTCAAGCCGCGCGCGCGCCTCGTCCAGCGTCAGCCCGGCGGCCTTCAGCGCCCGGTCGAATTCCTCCCGCGCCCGGTTCTTCGCCTCGGTCAGCACCATCTGGCAGCGCGACAGCGCGTGCACCTCGCTGTCGCCCTTTATCTCGAGCGGCGCATAGAGCAGGTCGGGGTAGCGCCCCTGCACCGCGGCCATGGCTCCGACACTCATGGTGTTGGGCATGCACGAGTAGGGCGAAAGCTCGCAGATCATGTGGGCCTTCTTCCGCAGATGCGCCCAGATCGCCTTGCCGACGAGCATGTCGCCCTCGCCCCCCGAAAGGCGATGGTCGTAGAAAGGAGCCGCGAAGGCGCGCAGCGCGGACTGCTGCGGCATCGGCCGCGGCGCGCCGCCCATGGCCCGGCGCAGCTTGTCGTAGCGCCATCGGTAAACCCTGGAGATCGCGCGGAACGCGGCGAGCTTCAGCCCGGCGCGGGGAACGAGGCCCTCGCGCTCCTCGTAGTACTGCCCGGCGTGTCTGATGAGGTAGTCGAGCCAGACCGCGACGGCCGCCGGGTAGACCTCGGCGCCCTCATCCTCCAGCCACGCGTGGATGTTGTAATTCGGGTCGCCCTCGACTGTCTGCAGATAGAACTCGCCGGTGATCTTCACCATCGGTTTGACGCGAAGGCGATCGACCTCCACGGCCGCGAAATGCCGGTC
>JBHHXR010000094.1:0-12324 GCA_046757205.1 Paracoccaceae bacterium | reverse complement strand
GAGCATGTTCTCGCCCTCGTAGAAGCAGTCGACGGGGCAGACCTCGACGCAGTCGGTGTATTTGCAGGCGATGCACTTGTCGTTCACGATGTAGGTCACAGCAAACCCTCATTTCACGATGATCGAGCCGCAAAGCCTGTCACACTTGTGCCGCGGGCTTCATTTACGGCTGGCAGCAGAGCGGATCAAGGGTCAAATCCCCGCAGCGCATCGATTGCCCGGCGCGACTTCTTGGAGGGGCGGCCATGCGGCCGGGCGCCCGCGGCAGGCGAAGGCGCCACCGGCCCCGACGCCGGCGGATCGAGATCTTCGTACAGGCCCTGGGCCTCCGTCGCCGGGCCGCGCCGCTGCGCGAACGCCCGTATCCGGACGAGCCGCACGGCGCGTCCCTGCGGGAAACTCAGCCCGTCGCCGATTCGCACCGGCGTTGCCGGTTTGCTGACGCGGCTGCCGTTGACCCTGACATGACCGGCCGAAACCTGCCGGGCGGCCAGGGTCCGGGTCTTGAAGAAGCGGGCGTGCCAGAGCCATTTGTCCAGCCGTTCGCTGGCGGCCGAGCCGCTCACGCCGCATCAGTCCTTCTGTTTGAGCGCCAGCAGCGCGGCAAACGGACTGTCCGGATCCACGGCCACGGCAGGTTTGCTTGGCTTGGCGGAAAACTTCTGTCTTTTCTGCGTCTTGCGCGGTGGTTTTGAAGGGCGTTTTGCCGCCGGTTTTCCCTTTTCCCGGGCCTGCTGGGCGGAAGGCGGGCGGCGGGGTTTGCGCCTGGGCGCCCAGCGAAACGTGAAAAAGACCTCGTTTTCGGGTTCTTCGCCGGGAGCGTCGGCGTCGGCCTCCGCGGCCGGAGCCGCAGCTTCCTGCCGCGGTTCTTGCGCGCCGCGGGGCGGGATCCCGGGCGGCTCCGCCGGCGGCGGCACTTCGGTCGGCACGGCGGGCGGCACTTCGGGTGCTTCCTGCGGCACTTCCGAGGGCGTGACGGGCGGCGTTTCGGGCGGCGTTTCGGGCGGCGTTTCGGGCGGCGTATCCTGTGCCGCTCCCGCCGCGGCCGTCTCGTCCGTCTCCGCCGCCGCCGGGCCGGTCTGCGGCTCCTTCGGACGCTCCGGTTTCGGCCGCTCGCCGCGTTCCGCCCGATAGCCGAGCCCCTCCATCAGGTTGGCGAACTGTTCCAGCGTCAGGCCGGTTATCGACAGCATGTCCGGGGACGCCTCGAAGCCGGCGCGCGTATCCGTACTCCGCACGAGATCGGCGAGGCGTTCCAGCATGTCGACGCGGATCGCCCGCTCGCCCGCCAGCCGGTAGCCGGCGCGCGGATAATAGCTTTCCGGCGCGTCGGCGAGCGCCGGCACCGTAACCAGACCGGGCGGCGGCGCCGAGGGAAACACCTCCAGACCGTCGTCCAGCGAGGCCAGAACCAGACGCAGCCGCGTCGGCGCCGGTTTCAGCATGGCGGGCTGGAAAATCGTGTACTGGCCGAAGCGCACGCCATGCTTGCGCAACGTCGCCCGCTGATCCTGGTCGAGCGCCTTGACGTCCGCCGCCACCGCGCTGCGCGGCAGCACCCCCATCGCCTCGACCAGACGAAAAGCGATGCCGCGGGCCAGCCCGCCGAGGCTCTCGTCGTTGCGCAGCGCCAGCAACGGCTCGAACCTGGCGTCGATCTGCCGGTTCAGCCAGTGGGTCAGACGCCGGGTGACCTTCTCGGCGACCTCGGGACCGGCCTCCTCATCGACGAAGGCCTCGATGTTCGGCGAGAGGGCATCGGCGCCGCGGGTCAGCTTGCCGATGGCGTCGCTGCCCCACATCAGGCCGCCCTGTTCGGTCACGTCGATCTCGGTATCCGGCGCGGTGTAGAAGCGGTCCGCCTTGAGCCGGTAGGCCTGTTGAAGGGCGGCCTGGGCGGTACTGCGCAGCGTGCGCGCCTCGTCGGGCGTGGCGGTGGCATCCTGAATGAACCGGAAACCCTCCAGCCGCCCGACGAACTGACCCTCGACGGCGACGTCGCCGTTATTGCTCACTTCCGCCACCAGGCTCTCCTTCTGTTTCAACCGCCGCATCAGGATCGAGGTGCGGCGATCGACAAATCGCTGGGTCAGTCGCGCGTGCAGCGCATCCGACAGACGGTCTTCTACAGCACGGGTTTCGTCCCGCCAATGGTCGACATCGTCCACCCAGCCCTTTCGCTGCGCGACATATGTCCACGTCCGCACATAGGCGAGCCGCGCCGACAGCGCGTCGATATCGCCCTGAACCCGGTCGATCTGGCGGATCCGGCGGGCCAGCCATTCCGACGGGATCTGTCCGCTGTCGTGCAGGTGGCCGAACAGACGGGTGCACAGGCCGGCATGCTCGCCGGCCGAAACCTGGCGGAAATCCGGTATCCGGCAGACGTCCCACAAGAGCCGAACATCGGCGGGGCCGGCGATCCGGTCGCGGATCTCCGGCAGCGCCCAGAGGCCGCGCAGCGTCGCGAGGTCCTCGGCCTCGCGGGCCTGGGCCAGCTCGGGATTGTCCGCCGGCCGCTCCAGCGCGGCGATCAGGGCGTCCGGCGTGGCGAATTCCAGCCTCGAGTTGCGCCATTGCAGCCGCCGGATCGGGCTGAACCGGTGGTTCTCGATGGCCTCGACCAGCTCTTCCGGCAAGTCCGCAACCTCGCCGGTCACGCCAAAGCTGCCGTCCGACGTGAACCTGCCCGCGCGCCCGGCGATCTGCGCCAGTTCGTTGGCCAGCAGCGGGCGGTGGCGCTTGCCGTCGAACTTGGTGATGCCGGCGAAGGCGACGTGCCGGATGTCGAGATTCAACCCCATGCCGATGGCGTCGGTAGCCACCAGATAATCGACATCGCCGTTCTGATAGAGTTCGACCTGCGCATTGCGGGTTCGCGGGCTCAGCGCGCCCATGACCACGGCCGCCCCGCCCTTCTGGCGGCGCAACAGCTCGGCGATGGCATAGACGCTGTCGGCGGAGAAACCGACAACGGCGGAGCGCGCCGGCATCCGGCTGATCTTCTTCGGCCCGGCATATGACAGGCGCGAGAACCGCTCGCGCTTCATGAATGACGCCCCGGGCACCAGGCTGGCGATCCGCGCGCGCATGGTTTCGGCCCCGAGAAACAGGGTTTCCGTCAGCCCGCGCGCGTTCAGCAGCCGGTCGGTGAAGATATAGCCGCGCTCGGGATCGGCACAGAGCTGGATTTCATCGACCGCGAGAAAATCGGCGCCGAGATCGACCGGCATCGCCTCGACGGTGCACACCCAGTAGGCGGCGCGCGGCGGCACGATCCGTTCCTCGCCGGTGACCAGCGCCACCACCGACGGCCCGCGCAGCGCCACGATGCGGTCAAAGACCTCGCGCGCCAGCAGCCTGAGCGGCAGGCCGATGACGCCGCTGCGGTGTCCCAGCATGCGCTCCATCGCGTAATGGGTCTTGCCGGTATTGGTCGGGCCGAGAACCGCGCAGACGCGGCCCCGGATTTGCCTGTTCATCGCTCGGGAAACCTCCTGGCCGCGCCGCGTTCACAGTGCGGTATCGTTCAGTTCCTTTTCCAGCCGCTCAACCGACTCGTTGGTACCGGTCCGGTGCGGGTTTAGCGCCTGCGCCGCCTTGAAGGCAACCAGCGCGTTCTCCTTGTCTCCCAGTTCCAGCAGGATGTAGCCGAGGCCTTCGAGCGCGCCGAAATGCTGCGGGTTGAGCGCCAGCACGTGCTGGATATCGGCAACCGCAAGACCGAACTCGCGAAGCTGGAAGAAGGCGGCGGCGCGGCCGTTGTAGGCCTCGGCGAAATCCGGGGCGTGATCGATCGCGGCGCCGAAATGCTCGATGGCGGCCGCGAATTCCCCGGCCTCCAGCGCTTCCTTGCCGCGCTGGAACAGAAGGTCCATGGCAGCGGAGCCGGATCGTGACCAGATCCTGTAGATCTTTTCCTCTATCGCCCCCGCCGCGGCATCGTCGGCGTCCTGCAACTGTTGCAGCAGCGTGTCCAGATCCGCCGTTTCGGCCGGCGTTTCCGCGCCATCGCTCTCCTGCGCAACGGCGGCCGGTGCGGCGACGGCGAGACACAGCGCCGCGGCGATGGCCAAAATGGGCTTTTCATATGGTTTCATGGGCGTAAAAGTAGCATCGAATTCGCGAAAATCGAGACGGCGGACGCCGAAAAAGGAGAAATGTGAAAGTGAGTGAAATGATCGACAAGGCGGTTACGGCACTGAGCGAGAAGCTCGGGGACGAGGTGTTCGACGGCTCCGTACGGTTCGAGATCGAGGGCGAAGGCAGTGTCCGCGTCGACGAAATGGGCGTCAGCGCCGACGATTCGGAGGCCGACGTGACGCTGACGGCGGACCGCGACACTTTCGAGGGGCTCCTGACGGGCGACGTCAACCCGACCTCGGCCTTCATGACCGGGCAGTTGAAGGTGGACGGCGACATGTCGCTGGCGATGAAACTGGGCTCGATCCTGTCCTGACCCGGGCTGGCGCGCCGCTTTACGATCTTTCCGGAATGCCGCCCGGCGGGCGGGCATACTGGGCAACGGTGCCCGACGCCATCCGGGTGCGATTTGCCGTTTGGCGGGGCGGCGGCGCGGGCACGGCGCTGATGTTGCCGGGGCGGACCGAGTTCGTCGAAAAATACGGGCCGACGGCCGCGAGGCTTTTGGAGCGGGGTTTTTCGGTGGTGGCCATCGACTGGCGCGGTCAGGGCCTGTCGGACCGCGACGGTGGCTATCGGGCGCCGGGACATGTCAACGATTTCAAGGAATACCAATACGATCTTCAGGCAATACTGGCGTCAACCGCCGTCACCGGACTGCCTCAACCGCACTATCTTTTCGGCCACTCGATGGGCGGATGCATCGGATTGCGCGGCCTCGTGGCGGGCCTGAAGGTGAAAGGCGCGGTGTTCTCGGCACCGATGTGGGCGCTGCCGATTTCCGGCGTCGACCTGCTGCGGGCCCGCCTGATCCATGCCTTCGCCCGGATGACCGGGCACACGCGCCGGCTGGCGCCCGGGCAGGACGCCGGGCCTTATGTGCTGCAGGACCGTTTTGAAGACAACGTTCTGACCGGCGATGCCGCGGCTTTCCGCTGGTTTCAGGAAACCGTCCGTGCGCACCCGGAACTCGGCCTTGGCGGGCCGAGCATCGGCTGGATCGGCGCGGCGCTGCGCGAGACGCGCGCGCTCGGCGCGGCCGCGCCGCCGTCGCTGCCGGTGCTGACCTTTCTCGGCAGCGATGAAACCGTCGTGTCGCCCGACGCCATCCGCCGCCAGGTCGCCCGGATGCCGCGCGGCGAACTGGTCGAGGTGGATGGCGCGAGGCACGAGATCTGGATGGAGCGCGAAGAGGTGCAGGCCGGGGTCTGGCGGCGGATCGACAGGTTCCTGGGCGTCCCCTGAGTCAGGCGGACGGAGGAACCGCCGAGAGGATTTCCAGCGCCTGTGCGTGCAGGCCGGGATCGCCGGCGGCGATTATCCGTCCGCCCCGGTGCGCCGGTCCGCCGCGCCAGTCGGTCACTACGCCGCCGGCGGATTCGATCAGGCCCTGCGGCCCCTGGATATCGTAGGGAAACAGGCCGGTCTCGATCACCAGGTCTATCTGCCCCATGGCCAGCATCGCGTAGGCATAACAGTCCATGCCATAGCGCGTCAGCCGGACGCGCCCGCTGACCTCGGAGAAGCCGGCGCGCTCCTCGGCCGAATTCAGCTCCGGAAAGGTCGTGAACAGCACCGCCTCCGAAAGCGACTTGCACGGCCTTGTCGAGATGCGCACCGGAATGTCGCCGCGAAGATACGTCGCTTCGCCGAAAGCGCCGAGAAACCTTTCGCCGATGAACGGCTGATCGACCAGACCGAGTACCGGCCCCTTGCCGGCGTCCAGCCCGATGAGCACACCCCAGACCGGTGTGCCGCTAATGAAGGATCGCGTCCCGTCGATCGGATCGAGCACCCAGGTCAGGCCGCTGGTGCCCGCCTTGTGTCCGTATTCCTCGCCGTGAATACCGTCGTGCGGGCGGTCTTGTTCGAGGATTTCGCGCATGGCCGCCTCGGCCGCGCGGTCGGCTTCGGTGACGGGATCGAACCCCCCGCCGCCGGCCTTGTTTTCCGCCGCCACGCCGCCCGCGCGGAAATATTTCAGGGTTTCGACCCTTGCTGCGTCGGCGAGCGCGTGCGCGACCGAGACCAGAAGCTGGCGTTGTGGCGGTTCGAATTGCATTGAGTCCCCGTGGGTCGACCAAGGTTGCGTTCCGCATTTTCACACGCGGCGCACCCGGTCAACCACACGGACGAAAATTCCGCGGCGCGCCTCAGGCGACGTCGCTGAGAACGCGGGCCAGATCGAACAGGCGGCGGCGCTGCGCCTCGGGGATCGCGTAGTAGGAGCGAACCAGTTCCAGCGCTTCCTTGTCGGCAAGCAGATCGCCCTGCGCGCGGGCCGGGCTCTGGCCGGAGGTGCCTTCGGCGGCCTCGACGCTTTCCGCGTAGCCTTCGAAGAAGAAACTCACCGGCACGTCGAGCGCGTGCGCGATGTCCCACAGCCGCGATGCGCTGATCCGGTTCATGCCGGTTTCGTACTTCTGGATCTGCTGGAACTTGATGCCCACGATCTCGCCAAGCTGCTGTTGGGTCATGCCCACCATCCACCGGCGATGACGGACCCTTTTCCCGACATGTACATCTACAGGATGTTTCATTCTTACCTCTCCAATGTTTGACGCGTTCTACGTATGGTAGATGCATGAAGCGTGCCACCACGCGCTTTCAGACGGAAAAACACCGGAATTTCCCCTTATGTTAATGATTCATATAACAAAAAAAATTTCTCGTTAAAGGCGAGTTCGAAAAAAATCCGGCCGAGGCCGGCCCTGGACTTTTCAATCAATGCGTGTCTTGCAAATTGCTTTGCAAAATGCAATCAGACCATCGCCGCGCGCTTGCTCTCGCGTTTCCGGGCGTGCGGATCGAGATGCCTTTTACGCATCCTGAGCGCCCTGGGCGTGACTTCGACAAGTTCGTCGGTCTCGACATAGGCGATCGCCTGTTCCAGCGACATGCGGACCGGCGGCGTCAGCACCACGGCCTCGTCCTTGCCGGAAGCCCTGATGTTGGTGAGTTTCTTGCCCTTCAGCGGATTCACGTCCAGGTCGTTGCCGCGGCTGTGTTCGCCGATTATCATGCCGCGATAGACCTTTTCCTGCGGCCCGATGAACAGCTTGCCGCGATCTTCCAGATTGAACAGCGCGTAGGCGACCGATTCGCCGTCTTCCATGGAGATGAGAACGCCGTTGCGCCTGCCCGGGATCGGCCCGCGCTTCGGCGCCCAACCGTGAAACACCCGGTTCAGCACGCCGGTTCCGCGCGTGTCGGTAAGGAATTCTCCCTGATAGCCGATCAGCCCGCGCGACGGCACATGTGCGATGATGCGCGTCTTGGCGGCGCCGGTGTCGCGCATGTCCACCAGTTCTCCCTTGCGCAGCGCCAGCTTTTCGATGACCGCCCCGGCATATTCGGCGTCGACATCGATGGTGACCTCCTCGATCGGTTCGTGAACCGATCCGCCGATGTCGCGGTAGAGCACCTGCGGGCGGCTGACCGACAGTTCAAACCCTTCGCGACGCATGTTTTCGATCAGCACGCCGATCTGAAGCTCGCCCCGGCCGGCAACCTCGAACGCCTCGCCGCCGGGCGTGTCGCCGACCCGGATCGCCACGTTCGATTCCGCCTCGCGCATCAGCCGCTCGCGGATGACGCGGGACTGCACCTTCTTGCCGTCGCGGCCGGCCAGCGGGCTGTCGTTGATGCCGATGGTGACCGAAATCGTCGGCGGGTCGATCGGCAGCGACGGGATCGGCTGGGCATGCCGGTTCTCGCACAGCGTGTCGGCCACCGTCGCCCGGGCCATTCCGGCGAGCGACACGATGTCGCCGGCATCGGCACTGGCAATCGGCCTTTGCGACAGGCCGCGGAAGGCGAGAATGCGCGACACGCGAAACGATTCGACGGGTTCGCCGTCGCGGCTGACGGCGTGGATCGTCTGGCCCTCGCTGACGCTGCCGCTCTCTATCCGACCGGTCAGCAGCCGCCCGAGGAACGGGTCCGCCGTCAGCGTCGTGACCAGCATGCGGAAGGGATGCTCGGCGAAGGCGATCTGCTTCGGCGGCTCCACGCGCCGGACGATCAGATCGAACAGCGCCGACAGGTCCTTTTTCGGACCATCGATGTCCTCGTCGGCCCAGCCGGCGCGGCCGGAGGCGTAGAGATAGGGAAAATCGAGCTGATCGTGATCGGCGCCGAGGCCGGAGAACAGGTCGAAGCATTCGTCGAGCGCCCGGTCCGGCTCGGCCTCCGGCTTGTCGGCCTTGTTGAGCACCACGATCGGCCGCAGCCCCAGGGCCAGCGCCTTGGCGGTGACGAACTTGGTCTGCGGCATCGGGCCTTCGGCGGCGTCGACCAGAAGCAGGACACCGTCGACCATGCCGAGGATCCGCTCCACCTCGCCGCCGAAATCGGCATGGCCGGGCGTGTCGACGATGTTGATGCGCGTGCCCTTCCATTCCACCGACGTGCATTTCGCGAGGATGGTTATTCCCCGCTCGCGCTCCTGATCGTCTGAATCGAGCGCCCGTTCTGCCACTCTCTGGTTTTCACGGAACGCGCCGGACTGTTTCAGCAACTGGTCAACCAGCGTCGTCTTGCCATGATCTACATGGGCGATGATCGCGATGTTGCGCAGTTCCATCGGTACTTTCCTTGCCCGCCAGGGCGTTCCGCCCGCCGGCGCCGCCCCGGCGCGGGACGCGCCCGTGCCATAGAGGCCGCAGACGGCAAAGGCAACACGCGGCGCAACCTTTCCGCCGCCGGTTGCCGGCCCGTCACTCGGCGGCGCGCAACATGCCGCCCGAATAGGCGGCTCGCACAAAACCGGCAAGCCGCGCCGCCAGCGGGTTCGCGCCCTCCGGTGCCGCGTAGAGATTCGTGTTGAACCGCGGCAGTTCGGGCATCCGGCCGGTGTGATTGATGATCTCGAACATCTCCGACGCGCAATCGGCGATGCAGACATGGACCGCCAGATCGGCCGACACGGTGGCCTCGATGGTCCGCGACGAATCCGAACGCACCGCCATTTCCCACGGGATGCCGGCATCGTCGAGCGCGTGCTGCGCCACGGGGCGGAAAATGCAGCCGTTTTCGAAGGCCAGCCGCAAGGGACGGCTTCGCCACGCCGCGCCGCCCGGCGCTCCGACCCAGACCAGCGACGAGCGCGCCAGCGTTTCGCCGCCCTCCTCGACGCCGTTTTCGGTGGTCAGGATCAGGTCGATCCCGCCCCGGGCGAACGCGTCCTTCAGCTTGCGGGTGTAGGAGGAGATCAGTTGCACGTTGATGCGCGGGTATTCGGCGGCGAACTGCTGCAGCACCCGCGGCACGTGCGGGTAGACGATATCGTGCGGCACCCCGAAACTGATGGAGCCCTCGAAGGCGTGGTCGGTCATCCGCGCCCAGACTTCGTCGTTCAGCGCCAGGAGCCTGCGGCCGTAGCTGAGCAATTGCTCGCCATGCGCGGTCAGCGCGATGCCCCGGCCCGAGCGGTCGAACAGCGGCTGTCCCAGCGCCAGTTCAAGGCGCTTGAGCTGCATCGAAACCGCCGATTGCGTGAGGTTTATCTGCGCTGCCGCCTTGGTCACGCCGCCGGTATCGGCGACGGCGACAAAGGAGCGCAGGGCCGTCATGTCGAGATTGCGCGCCATATTCCAATCCGTGATATGATTCCTAAAAAATATTCATTTTTCTTATACTGCGTCCGGTACCATATATCAAGCCAGACGATGGATCGTCATGAAATGTTCTGGTTTAGCGAATGGAGGCCCCGATGACGAACGTATCCTGCATGACTGCCCCGCGCGTAGCCCGCCGGCCACAGACAGGTCTTTGGCCGCTGCTCGCCCGCTGGGCTGATGTGCGTCGTCAGCGCGCGCACCTGGCCGCGCTGGACGACGGCGCGCTGAACGACATCGGCGTGACCCGCAAGCAGGCCCGCCGCGAAGCTCGCAAGCCGTTCTGGATGATGCCGTTCTTCCGTTGACCGGCGCGGCGCGCGCTACCTGGCGCGCGCCAGAAGCTCCCGCACCGACGGACCGATCCCCATCACGATGAGCCGGACACCTTCGGCGGTGGGGTGGATACCGTCCTTCTGCAAATACCGCGCCATCGACGACGCATCGCCGGGATCGCCGAGGCCGGCGAAGAAATCCGGATAGAGAATCGCACCGTATTTCGCGGCCAGGTCCGGAAAGATGGCCGCGAACGAAGCCTTGTATTCGGCGCCATAGTTTCCCGGCGCCGTCAGGCCGGCCAGCAGGACCGGCACGCCGCGCCCGGTAATCTCCGCCAGGATACCGTCGAGATTGGCCCGCGTCTGCGCCGGGTCGAGGCCGCGCAACAGGTCGTTGCCGCCAAGCTCCACGATAACCGCGTCGGCGCCTTCGCCGAGCGCCCAGCCGATCCGCGCCAGCCCGCCGGCCGTGGTATCGCCGGAGACGCCGGCGTTGATGACCACCACGTCCTCGTCAAGGTTTTCCGACAGCCAGCTTTGAAGCTGCGGAACAAACCCTTCCCGTTCAACCAGCCCGTAACCCTGGGTCAGCGAATCGCCGAACGCCACCACTTTCAGCGGCGACGCGGAGGCGCAGGCGGTCAGAACGAGAAAGGCGAAGACAGCAGCAAGGTTGCGCAGCGCCCCGGGAGCACCATATGCCTTGGGGCGTGAATCGGTTGTCAGGAAGGCAGTACGCATGGCTCGGCCCGTGGTATCGCTGCAAGACGTTCGACTGACCTTACCGGGCAACGCCGGGCCGGTCGACATTCTGAACGGCATCTCACTGAGCGTTGAACGCGGCGAGACATTGGGGCTGGTCGGGCCGTCGGGTTCCGGCAAGTCGTCCCTGCTCATGGTCATGGGCGGCCTGGAACGCGCCACTTCGGGCTCGGTAACGGCGTTGGGCAGCGATCTCAACAGCCTCGGCGAGGATGCACTGGCGCGTTTGCGCCGCGACCACATGGGCATCGTCTTCCAGTCCTTCCACCTGATCCCGACGATGACGGCGCTCGAAAACACCGCCACGCCGCTGGAACTGGCCGGGCGGCGCGACGCCTTCGAGCGGGCCGAGGAAGAGCTGGCGGCGGTCGGGCTGTCGGACCGCGCCACGCATTATCCGGCGCAATTGTCCGGCGGCGAGCAGCAGCGCGTGGCGCTGGCGCGCGCCGCCGTGACGCGTCCGGAGGTACTGCTGGCCGACGAGCCGACCGGAAACCTCGACGGCGCCACCGGCGCGCTGATCGTCGATCTTCTGCTCGGGTTGCGCGACCGGCACGGCTCGACCCTCATCCTCGTCACCCACGAGCCGGTCCTGGCGGAGCGCTGCGACCGGGTCGTGCACCTGCGCGACGGCGTGCTCGAGCCGCCGCGCGCCGAGGCCGCGGAGTGAGCCGCTCCGTCGCCCTGCGCATCGGCCTGCGCGAGTTGCGCGGCGGGCTGTCGGGATTTCGTGTCTTCCTCGCCTGCCTGGCGCTCGGGGTCATGGCGATCGCCGCCGTCGGTTCGGTGCGCGCGGCCATCGAGCGTGGGCTTTCCGGTCAGGCGGCGGCGATACTCGGGGGCGACGCCGAAATACGCCTGACCTACCGGTTCGCAAGCGAAGCCGAAAAGGCGTGGATGTCGCAAGCCGCGCACAAGGTTTCCGAGGTTGCCGATTTCCGTTCGATGGCCGTGGCGGAGCGCGACGGCGAGCGCCGCCGCGTGCTGGTTCAGGCCAAAGCGGTGGATGCCGCCTATCCGATCTACGGCAGCGTCGCGACGCAACCGGAGATGCCGCTGGACGAGGCGCTGGCGGTGCGCGGCGGGGTGCCGGGTCTGATTGCCGAACGGGCACTGGTTGCGCGGCTCGGGCTGAAACCGGGCGACCGGGTGCGGCTCGGCACCGAGGAGTTTGAGTTCCGCGCCACGCTTGCACGCGAACCGGACCGGATATCGGCGGGCTTCGGCCTGGGCCCGCGCGTCATCGTGCGGCTGTCGGCGCTGGCGCAGTCCGGCCTGCTTGGGCCGGGGACACTGTTCGACACGCAGTATCGTCTGCAACTCCCTGAAACAACGGATTTATCGGCGACGAAGGCCGAGGCGGAAAGACGCTTCGCCGCATCCGGGCTGCGGTGGAAGGACCGGCGCGACGGCGCGCCCGGAACAAGCCGTTTCGTCGCCCGCATGGGGGCGTTTCTGGTGCTCGTCGGGCTGGCCGGGCTGGCGGTCGGCGGCATCGGCGTTTCGGCGGCGGTGCGGGCCTA
>JBHHXR010000093.1:0-12327 GCA_046757205.1 Paracoccaceae bacterium | reverse complement strand
GGTGTTTTGCTTCTCTGACGCGATTCAGCATTTCCGGTGAGAGTGTCATGCCAGGATCCCAGCAACCGCGCCCGCGCAACGTCATGTTCGTGATCGTGGACCAGCTTCGCGCCGACTGCCTCAATGGCCGGCTTGCGGGGCATGTCGAATTGCCCAATCTCCGCGCGCTGATGAAAGACGCGGTGACGTTTGACCGCCACTACACGGTCTGCGCGCCCTGCGGCCCGGCGCGAGCCAGTGTTCTGACCGGGCTTTACCCGATGAATCACCGGTCGGTCAGGAACGGAACGCCGCTGGCGGACGGGATCACCAATATTGCGCGCGAGGTGCGGCGCAAGGGCTATGATCCGCTTCTTTTCGGCTACACCGATACCAGCCTGGACCCGCGATCCCGCCATCCGGCCGATCCCGACCTTGCCTCTTACGAGCGGACCATGCCGGATTTCAACGAGCGCATCGAGATGCGTTTCGATGAATGCCTGCCGTGGCGGAGCTACCTTGCCGAGAAGGGCTACGCGACCCCGCCATACGAAAGATTTTACGTGCCGGTTTCCCAGGAACCGGGGCGGCCTCCGAAATTGACCGACCCGGCCTTTTACCGCGCCGAGGACAGCGACACCGCGTTTCTGACCGACAAGCTTCTGTCCGAACTCCGGGTTCGCCGGGGGCAGCAGTGGTTCGCGCATGCCGCCTATATCCGACCGCACCCGCCGTTGGTGGCACCGGCGCCCTACAACGGGATGTACCGGGGCGGAGATCTTCCGTTGCCGTCGCGCAAGCCGGCCAGGGAAGAGGAAGCGGCCGTACATCCCTTCCTTGCCACGCTTCTGAAGAACACCAGGATCGAGAATTTCGTTTCCGGGTTCGGGGGCCGTCTGAATGAGGAATCCGACGAACAGATCCAGGATCTCAGGGCGATATATCTGGGCCTGGCAACCGAAGTCGATGCGCATCTGGGGCGCATCGTCGACTACCTGAAGCAATCGGGTGAATATGACAGCACGTTGCTCGTCTTTACGTCCGACCACGGCGACATGCTGGGCGATCATTTCAGTTGGGGAAAGCGCACGGTCTACGAAGCCGCGTTCCACGTTCCGCTGATCATCCGCGATCCGCGCAACGCCGGGACTTACGGGGCAACCGTTGATGCCTTTACCGAAACCGTGGATGTGACGCCGACCATCCTCGACTGGCTCGGCATTCCGGTGCCGGTGGCCATGAACGGGGCGTCACTGCTGCCTTTTCTTGCCGGCCGGACGCCCGTTGACTGGCGAGACAGCATCTCCATCGAACTCGATTTCGGAGACCCGGAGACGCCGACCGCCTGGCAGGAGGAGATGGGCCTGACGCTCAGGGAAGCAAACCTGGCGATTCTGCGCGAGAACCGCTTCAAGCTGATCCACTTCAATGGCGGTTACCCGCCACTGCTGTTCGACCTGGAGAACGACCCGGACGAAATGCGCGATCTTGCCGGCGACCCCGAACACGCCGACACCGTCCTGCGTCTGACCCGGAAGATGCTCGACCACCGGATGCGGAACGCCGATCATACGCTTTCGGACATGAAGATAACGCCGCACGGCACCGTGAACTACAGGGGCGTTTGAGCGGCCCGAATCCCGGCGCGGTCAGGCGGGTTCTTTCGCCGGCTGCGCCGGTGCGTCGCCGATCTCCTGCCAGCGATGGCAGGCGACGTCATGCTCGAATCCCAGTTCCGAAAGATTCGGCTCCTCGCGCCGGCACAGATCGATCGCAAACGGGCAGCGGGTCTGGAACTTGCAGCCCGGCGGCGGGTTTGTCGGCGACGGTATCTCGCCCTCCAGCTTCTGCGCCTTGCCGCGGTCGTCTGGATCGAGCGACGGGATCGCCGACAACAGCGCCTTGGTATAGGGATGCCTCGGCGCGGCGAACAACTCGCGCGTCGGCGCCGTCTCCACCAGCCGCCCCAGATACATCACCGCCACATGATCGCAGGTATGGGCAACCACGCTCAGGTCATGGCTGATGAACAGGAAGGTCAGCCCCATGTCCGCCTGAATGGCCTTCAGAAGGTTCAGAACATCGGCCTGAATGGAGACGTCCAGCGCCGCCACGCTTTCGTCGGCAACGATGAAGCGCGGGCCGGAAACCAGCGCCCGGGCGATCGATATCCGCTGTCTCTGCCCACCGGAAAACGCGTGCGGATAGCGGCGCAGATGTTCCAGGTTCAACCGGCACTTCGCGGCGATTTCTCGCACCCGGTCATCGGTTTCCTGCCGCGTCTCGGTCAGACCCATGACCTCCAGCGGTTCGGCGATGATGTCGCGCACCGTCATGCGGGGGCTGAGCGCCGCGTAGGGATCCTGAAAGATCAGCTGGGCGCGCTTGCGGTAATCCTTCATTTCGGCGCCGCCCAGCGACGTCAGATCGTAGGTGACTTCGCCATCGGAATAGGTCGCCGTACCGCGTGAAATCGGCGCGGCGCGCAGAAGTGCGCGTCCCAGGGTCGTCTTGCCGGAACCGGATTCGCCGACCAGGCCAAAGAAACTGCCTTTTTCGATATCGACGTTGACGCCCTCGACGGCGCGCACCACCGGTTTCGGTCCGAACAGGGTGCCGCGCAGCGGAAAATGGACCGACAGGTCGCGTGCCGAAATCAGATTGTCGCTCATGCCGTCGCCCCTTCCTTCTCGACCAGAAGGCACGCCACCTGATGCCCATCCTCGGTCGGCTCGTGGATCGGCACGCGTGTCTGGCACTCGGTGCCCAGCGAAACCGGACAGCGCGTGTGAAACACACAACCCGGCGGACGTTCCAGAGGCGACGGAATATCACCGGCGATAGGTGTCAGTTCGGCTTCGAGGTCGTCGAGCTTCGGCAGAGCGTTCAGCAGCCCGCGCGTGTACGGATGGCCGGCCTTGCGGATGACCTGCCGCACGGACCCGGTCTCGACCAGCCTGCCAAGATACATCACTGCCACACGGTCGGCGGTCTGCGCGATGACGCCGAGGTCATGCGTGATGAAGATGATGCCCATGTGAAATTCGTCCACCAGGTCCTTCATCAGGTCGATGACCTGGGCCTGGATGGTGACGTCGAGCGCGGTGGTCGGCTCGTCGGCGATCAGCAGTTTCGGTTTCGTCGACAGGGCCATCGCAATCATCGCGCGCTGCCGCATGCCGCCGGAAAATTCGAAGGCATACTGGCCGAATCTCTGGGCCGGATCGGGTATTCCCACGCGGTCCAGCATCTCGATCGAGATTTCCCTCGCCCGCGCCTTGCTCATGTCGGAGTGCAGGCGCAACTGCTCCACCATCTGGTTGCCGATGGTGATCGCCGGCGCGAAACTCGCCATCGGCTCCTGAAATATCATCGAGATGGCGCCGCCGCGGATAATCTTCCTGTCCCTGGAGTGTTTCAGTGACAGCACGTCCACGCTTTCGCCGTCGACATGCAGCGTTATGCTGCTTTCCGGGTCATAGACCGTGTTGTCGGCATTCAGCAGCATCAGCGACTTGGCGGTCACCGATTTTCCCGAACCGCTTTCGCCGACGAGGCCAAGGACCTCTCCCGCGGCGACGTCGAACGAGACCTTGTCCACGGCGGTAACCAGACCTTCATCGGTCTTGAACCTGACGGTCAGGTCCTTCACGGAGATCAGCGATGTCGTCATTTGTTGATATCCGCGTAGGGATCGGCCGCGTCACGAAGACCGTCGCCGACGAAAACGAATGAAAGCACGAGCGCGATGAAGAACAGCACCGGAATGAAATACCACTGGTAGTTCAGCAACACGTCGGCGCTGGTCACGTTCTGCAAGAGCGAGCCGAGGGAGTTCACCGGGTCCTTCAACCCCAGTCCGATAAAGGACAGGGCCGTTTCCGAGCGGACCATGTAGGGGAACGAAATCATCAGATCGACGATGATGTAGGAGGTGAACGACGGCAGCAGATGGCGGCGGATGATGTGCCCGGCGGGCGCGCCGCAAAGCTGCGCCGCGAGGATGTAGTCCTGGTTTCGCTCAACAAGCAGGTGCGTTCGCACGCGCCGCGCAAGCGTTGGCCAGTTGATGACGCCGAGAATGATCGAGATGAAGAAGAAGCGCATCTCCGCCGACCATTCGGCGGGAATGAAGGCGGCGATCGCCATGAAAAGCGGAATGACCGGGATGGTTCGCACCGCATCCGTCACCATCTGGAGCGCGCCGTCTATGGCGCCGCCGAAATAGCCCGACACCCCGCCGATAATAAGCGCCAGGACAAAGCTTATCAGAACGCCGAGCGTTCCCACGGCAAGCGATGTGTAGATGGCGTGCAGGGTCCGCGAAAAGATGTCCTTGCCGAGCCCGTCCGTCCCGAACAGGTGAATCTGCCCTTTGTCCACGCCGAACAGGTGGGTGGTCCCGGTCAGCCCGGTCCAGCCGAGCAGCGGTGCCGGGTATTCGGCGCCCTGCACGAAAAACTGGACATAGCGCCGGTCTTCCCGGTCGGACGTATTGACCCAGCGGAAATTCGTCTTGATCGACCGTTCGCGCTTGTTGCCGTATATGAACGGGCGCAGCGAAAAGCCGTTCTCGTCGAAGAACCTTGGAATCTGCGGGGCGCCGTTTTCATAGGTCTTGTCGCGCCCCGCCACGGTCGGGGTATAGGGCGACAGAAACGGCGCGAACAGCCCCATCAGGATCAGGATCAACAGCGCCGTGGCCGAAATCATGGCCGAGCGGTTGCCGCGGAATCTTGTCCAGATCAACTGGCCCTGGGTCGCCGTGAAATAGGCTTCCTTGGATTTCTGGTCGATGGCGGGGCTTGCTGTCTTGGCTGCCATGGCGTCACCCTCCCATCACTGACCGCCGCATCCGCGGATCGATCAGGGCAAGCAGAATGTCGGTCAGGAAATTGAGGCCGACGATAGAGGCGGTCAGCAGGAAGATGATCGCTCCCGCCAACTGCTGGTCGTTGGACCGCGCCAGCGATTCGAGCAGAAGCGCGCCAGCCTCGGTCAACGTCATGATCACCGCCACGATCGGCAACTCGTTGAACACCCGGTTAAGATCAAACCCCAGGGAGTTGACGATCGGACCAAGCGAATGCCGCGCCGGATATCGCCAAAGCAGACGGCGCCCGTAAAGCCCGCGCGCCCTCGCCGCCGTGACGTAGAGTTTGCCCTGCTCGTCCAGCATCAGAGCCCGCACCGTCTGAAGCGCGAACGCCGTGGCCGACCAGCCTAGGATGAACACCGGCAGCCAGGCGTGGCGCAGGAAATCCGTGATCTTGGCGTAGTCCCATGGCGCATCGCGGAATTCCTTGCCGAACAGGCCGGTCAGGCTCTCGCCGAACAGCACTGTGGAAACCAGCATTATGATCAGCGCCAGCAGGAAATTCGGCAACGCCAGGCCGAGATAGGAAATGAAGCGAAGCGACCCGTTGAGCCACGGACTCTTGGACGCCGCCGAAATGATGCCGACCGGCACTGCGATCAGATAGGCAAGTATCAGCGCCGACATGCAGATGCCGAGACTGATCAGGAACTTGTCGCCCAGAAGCTGGTTGATATTTACCCGCAGAATGCAGCTGTCGCCGAATTCACCCTTGATGAACACGTTTCCGACCCAGCTCACCCAGCGAACAACGAACGGACGATCGAGCCCCAGCGCCTTTTTCTCGGCCTCGATATCCTCCACCGAGATGCCCGAGCCCTGGGTGTTCTTGAACGCCAGGTAGCGTTCCGCACAGGTGCCCGGAACCAGTTCCATCAGCGTGAACACGATCAACGAAACCATCAGAAGGGTGACCACGGCCATGACGGCTCTGGTGGCGGCAAATTGCAGGAATTGAACCATCCGCGGTGTTCCCTGTTTCCGGTCTTTTTTCTCTTCTATTGGAAACGACCGGTCAAGTGATCAGACGGCCCGGGCGGATTCACCGCCCGGGCCCTTTAGTGTTTCAGGTCACGACCCTATTCGTCGAACCACCACTGCGTCGCCCGGTACGGATAGGTACGATAGTACTCGTACGAAGCCGTCTGGAACGTGTGGAAGTTCTTCAGGGCATTGCGGTGGAAGATCGGATCGGTCGACAGGACCGTGCCGATGAACAGCAGATTGCCGGTCATGTTTTCCACCAGTTTCTGCCCGAGCTGCGCCTGCTCGTCGGAACCCGGCGCCGCCGACTGGAAGGCGTTGATGTCAGCCATCATCTCCTTCACGTAGTCGGGCGGCTCCACGCCTTTGGCACCATTCGATTCAACCCATTCCGCCCACAGCATACCGGTGCGGTGGCCGAAGTAGTTTTCGAATGGCGGGACGAACAGCTCGTTGGTCGCCAGAACGATAGCGAGCGGCTGGCCCTTTTCCCACATGCCGGCGTCAAGCTGGTTGGAAGACTGGGCGGACCGGTACTCGTCCGGCGTGACTTCCTTGACAGTCGTCTCGATACCGACGTCCTTCCAGTACTGGCCGACCATTTCGACGACCTGACCGGCTATGCCCTGCGTCGAGAACTGCATGTTCAGCACGTACTTGTCACCGTTCGGCAGTTCGCGGAAACCGTCACCGTCGGTGTCCTTCATGCCAACCTCGTCGAGCAGCGCTTTGGCCTGGTCCGGATCGTAGCCGGTGGCAAACTTGAGCCACTTCGGATCCACGAAATCAGGCGTCGGCGAAAAGCCGACATACTGCTGGGGCGTGCCCTGGCCGAAATAGGCGACTTCGTTCAGCTCGTCGCGGTCGATGGCGATCGACATGGCCTTGCGGAACCGCAGATCGCCAAAGACCTGGCGCTTCACGGGATCGGCCGAAGTCACGTTGAACGAGAACGCGTGGATGGCGATCTTCGGCCGCAACTCGACAGTGTAGTCGCCCTTTTCCTGGTTCTGCAGCAGCAGCGGCGCATCGGCAAGCTGCAGGGACTGCGACTTGTAGTCCACTTCGCCGTTCACCAGCTTGAGCAAACGAACCTGGTTGTCGTTGACGAAGATTTCGTCCTGCTCGCTGATATACGGCAGTTGTTGCCCCTGGGTATCGACCTGGAAGAAATACGGGTTCGCCACCAGGTGGCGGCCCTCGGTCGACTCCTGAATCGTAATGTGGCTTTCCAGCGTCGGAACCGTTGCTTTCGGCAGGCTGGCAACCTTGTCGGGGCTGTTCAGCATCGGCGTGCCGGTGTCTGTCCAGTCCGAGCTGCCGTAATACGCCTTGATCGCGTCATAGCCGTTCTCATAGCCGAGCGCCTGCGCGTTCTTGTCCGCATCCGCCGTCAGGGCCGGATGGAACTGGCCCAGGAAATGCTTGGGCTGGAAGCCCTGCGCATACGACGTGGCGAAGTTGGCCAGAAGGCCCGGCTTCGGCGCAGGCAGGATGAATTTCACCGTCTGTGCATCGAGAACCTCGGCCTGCATCCGCTCGCCGCCGACAAGGGCATAGTCCTTCGGCTTCGAATAGATGTTCTCGTCCATCATCAGGTTGTTGTACCAGAAGGCAACGTCCTCGGCGGTGAACGGCGCGCCGTCCGACCACTTGTGACCCTTGCGCAGATGGAAGGTCAGCTCCGTGTAATCGTCATTCCAGGCCCAGCTCTTGGCGACGTTGGGAACGATCGTCTGAAGATCGTCCGAATAGCGCACAAGGTTGACGTGACGCGTCGACAGGAAATCCGACGTGCCGGCCTCGTTGGCATTGGAAAGAACGTCCAGCGTTCCGCCGTATTTTCCGATGAAATCATACGGCGCGACGACCAACGGTTCTTCGGGCAGCCGCTCCGCCAACGGAGGCAGATCGGGGTTGCCCTGGATCCGTGCATTCATCGCCGCGATGTCGGGATTTTCGCTGAAACTGAGTTTGCAGTTTGCCAGGCTTTCGAATTCCGCAAGGTCGTATTGCTCCGGAAACGCTCCGGCCGCCACGCCCGCTGGGTCGGCCACCGTAACTGCTGGGCAATTTGCAAACGCCGCACCCGCGAGCGCGACATATGCAATGCCAGACCAAAGTAGTTTTTTCATTTCTCCCTCTCTGTTGTTGTAGATTGCTTGGTTTCCGGCCGGGATTTCCCGCGCTGTCCGGCGGCCACGCGCAATCGCTGGCGCCGTTTCACGGGCGGGGCACGGCAGGTTCGGTTACGGCTGTTGTTGCAGCGCGGTTATGCCTCCCTTTAGTTTTCCACACTACGGCGGCCGTATGGCGGTTTCTCATCACCGAGCGCTCGACGGCGCGCGTAGCTCCGTATCACAGGACTCAACGGGAGGACATAGAGAGCCACTGGCGTTCGCAATCCGGTCCCGTCAAAGACCCGGTACCATCGAATAAATGCCATTTTCACTTGATTAGGCAATCGGAAATGTGACGTCGCGGAAAAATTGTCGGAACAACCCGGTACCGGAAACGGATAAAGAGACCGGGTCACCGGCGCCGGGCTTCCCGTTCCCGGCCGGATGCCGCCGATGCGAGCGGCGTCCGGGAACGTTTCTTCAACGGCACACTTCCGATTTCAGGTCTCTGCCGGGGCGGTCCGGCAACGGCGTCGCGCCGAGCGCGGAAAAAACTCGGAAAATCCGCACTTGTGACGCAACCTGTCTGGAAAAAAAGACTTTTTCGCATTACCATAGTATCGGTGCGTGGTTCGGTTCGGCCTCCCAATTGCTGAACAACAATTGTGGTCCTTGCGCCCAGACCGCCGACGGCAGCAAAGGAGACACACCATGAAAGTTGCGGATATCCTGAAGCACAAGGGAAACAGCGTGATCAGTGTCAGGGCCAGCGAAACGATCGACACCCTGGCACACCGTCTGAAGCTGGAACGCATCGGCGCGATGGTCGTGCTCGGTGAAAACGGGAATTTCGTCGGAGTGGTTTCCGAGCGGGACATTGTCAGGGGTATTGCCGAGCACGGTGCCGATTGCCTCGAGATGACGGTCGCCGACCTGATGACGCAGCGCCCGATCACCTGCACGCCCGACGACAGCATCGCGCGCGTGGCGGCGATCATGACCGAAAACCGCATCCGGCATATTCCGGTCATGGTTGGCAAGCGCCTCGTCGGGGTTGTCAGCGTTGGCGACGTGGTGAAGAACCGCATCGAGGAAATGTCGCTCGAAACCAAAGTGTTGCGGGACATAGCCATCGCCGGCCACTGACCCCGGAGGGGCTTTCGTCGACACGGCGGCGGCGCGCAGCCGCCCTCATTCGCCGTATGGCGTCCAGATGTTCTTCACTTCGGTGGCATGGCGCAGGAACTCACGCCCTTCCGCCTGTGCCGGATCGTGCCAGTCGCGCGCCCTGCCGTTGTTCACCCAAGTCCGCTTGAGATTCGCCGCCGAGGCCTTTTCGACAGCCGCGCTGCCGCCGTGCGACCCGTGGTACCAGACTGCATCCAACTCGTAATGATCGGACAGAACAGCGGAAAGCGCGTCGACGTCACCGGTCACGATATTCACGACCCCGCCGGGCAGATCGGAGGTGTCGAGCACCTGGTAGAAATCCGTGGCGAGCAGCGGATGCGCCTGGCTCGGAATCACCACCACGCGGTTTCCCATGGCGATGGCCGGCGCCACCAGCGAAACGAAGGCCAGCAGCGGCGCTTCGTCGGGGCACGCGATGCCGATCAGACCGACCGGTTCGTTCATCGCCATGGCGACGCCGCGCATCGGCACCTGGTGAACGGCGCCGTCGTACTTGTCGGCCCAGGCCGCATAAGTGAACAGGCGCGCCACGCTGGCGTCGAATTCCCTTGCCGCCGCCTTTTCCGTGGCCCCGGTCAGCGCCCGCAGGCGCTTTGAGAACTCGCCGGTACGGGCCGCGAGGTTTTCCGCGATGTAATAAATCACCTGCGCCCGGTTGTGCCCGCTGGCACGCGCCCAGCCCTCCGCCTTGCGGGCCGCTTCCACGGCGTTGCGGATATCCTTTCGGTTGCCCTCGCCCACGTGCCCCCGAAGCTCGCCTCCGGCCGTCACCACCGGTCTGCTGTAGCCACTGTCGGGACGCGCCTGCTTGCCGCCGATATACATTTTCGCGGTCCGGTCGATGGCGTCGCCAGACCGTTGCCCCGGCCGCGAAGCCGGAACCCGGACCGGGCGCGACGGCGGAAGTGCTCCCTCGAAATCCGGCTTCAGGTATTCAAAAAGCCCTTCGCGGCCGCCTTCGCGGCCGAAGCCGCTTTCCCGGCAGCCGCCGAAACCGGCAGCGGCGTCGAACTGGTTGGTGCAGTTGATCCACACCACCCCCGCTTTAACTTTCGGCGCTATATCCAACGCAAGATTGACATTTTCCGTCCACACGCTTGCAGCCAGCCCGTAGCGCGTGTTGTTCGCGAGTTGCACGGCCTCGGCCGGCGTGCGGAAGCTCGTGGAAACCAGGACGGGGCCGAATATCTCCTCCTGCGCAACCGTCGAGGCCGGTTCGACCCCGGCGAGCAATGTCGGCGGATAGAAACATCCCCCCGACGGCACCGGGGCTTCGGGCTGGATGAGCTCCGCTCCTTCCTCGACGCCCCTGGCAACCAGCGCCTTGATGGTCTTCAGCTGAACCGGATCTACCACCGCGCCGATATCGATCGCCTTGTCGAGCGGGTCGCCCACCCGCAGCGTGTTCATCCGCGCCCGGAGCTTGCCGATCATCCGCTGCGCCACGCCCTCGTGAACCAGAAGCCGCGATCCGGCGCAGCACACCTGGCCCTGGTTGAACCAGATGGCGTCGACCACGCCCTCGACGGCGCTGTCGAGATCGGCGTCGTCGAAAACGATGAAGGGCGACTTGCCGCCAAGTTCAAGCGTCAGCTTCTTGCCCGACCCCGCCGTGGCTTCGCGAATGATCCGCCCGACTTCGGTCGAGCCGGTAAAGGCGACCTTGTCGATACCGCCATGCCCGGCAAGCAGCGCGCCGGTGCGCCCGTCGCCGGTGATGATGTTGACGACACCCTTGGGCAGCCCGGCCTCCCGGCACAGTTCCGCGAACAGCAGCGCCGTCAGGCTGGTGTATTCGGCCGGTTTCAGAACCACCGTGTTGCCCATGGCGATCGCCGGGGCGATTTTCCACGCCAGCATCAACAGTGGAAAGTTCCACGGAATCACCTGCCCGGCGACGCCGACCGGCACGCAGCCCGCCAGTTCGCTCTCCATCAGCGCCGCCCAGCCGGCGTGGTGATAGAAATGCCGCGCCACCAGCGGCACGTCGATGTCGCGGCTTTCGCGGATCGGCTTGCCGTTGTCGAGTGTCTCCAGCACCGCCAGCAGCCGCGAATGCTTCTGCACCAGCCGCGCCAGCGCGTAGAGGTGGCGCGCCCGCCCCTGACCGCCGAGCGCCGCCCAATCCGGCTGCGCCCGCCGCGCCGCGCGCACGGCCCGGTTAACCTCGGCCTCGCCGGCCTGCACGACATCTGCGAGCTTTTCCCCGGTCGCCGGGTTGCTGGTAGCAAAATACGCCGTGTCTTTCGGTTTGCGGAACGCGCCGTCGATGAACGGCCCGAAGCGCCGGCCGTTCCGGTCAAGCCACGCATTCGCCTCCGAGGCGGCTTCCGGAGCCGGTCCGTAATCCATGGATTCGAAAATCTTCGCGATGTTCATCTCTGGCCCCTACCCGATCGGATGACGGAACCCGGCCGAGTAACGGCCGGTCACGAAATGCTCCAGCTGGCGTTCTATGTCGCCAAGCAGGCTCGACGCGCCGAACCTGAACAAGTCCCGGTTCAGCCACGGACGCCCCAACTCCTCCTTCATGAGAAACAGGTAGTTGAGCGCCGTTTTTGCGTTGCTGACGCCGCCGGCGGGCTTGTAGCCGACGCTGAACCCGGTAGCTTCCCGATAGTCGCGGATGGCGCGGATCATGGTGAGGCTCACCGGCAGCGTGGCGTTGACCGTTTCCTTGCCCGTCGAAGTCTTGATGAAATCCGCCCCCGCCATCATGCAGACCATCGAGGCGCGCGCCACGTTGCGAAGCGTGCCGAGCTCTCCCGTCGCCAGGATGGTTTTCAGATGCGCCTCGCCGCAGGCCTCGCGGAAAGTCCGGATTTCATCGTAGAGACGCTGCCAGTCGCCGCCCAGAACGTGGCGGCGGGAGATCACTATGTCAATCTCGCTCGCCCCGGCGGCGACCGACGCCTCGATCTCCTTCACTCTCAGGGCGAACGGCGACAAGCCGGCCGGAAACCCCGTGGAGACCGCCGCCACCGGGATGGCTGAACCTTCGAGTGCCGCCGCGGCGGTCTCGATCATTTCATGGTAAACACAGACCGCGCCTGTCGTTATCCCCAATTCTGAAATGCCCAGGGCCTCGGTTATATCCGCCCGGATCGGGTTGCACGCCTTCTGGCACAGCCGCCGCACCCGCGCCTTGGTGTCGTCGCCGGCAAGCGTCGTCAGATC
>JBHHXR010000092.1:0-12525 GCA_046757205.1 Paracoccaceae bacterium | reverse complement strand
TCAGATGACCGCCCCGACCACAGGGCTGCGCCTGCCATCCGGCAGGCAGGCGCAGCCCGGGCCGCGGGGCGACCCGGGCGGGATAACCGGACATGTTTCCACGTGGCCTCATCGTGCTTGTCTTGTGAATGATCTGGCATTTCCGCGAAGAGAGAACCACTGCACGCCACGCCATTGCGCCGTGCAACGGCCGAAATGCTCTCGTCGCCATACAGCGTCTCTTCCACGATCCGCAGCTTCTCGGCGGCGGGCCAGCACCGACAGCGGCCGCCATCGGCGATGATTTCAATCTCAGGCATGAGCACGTGCTTAAGGCTGTCCTCAAGCCTCCTGGCTCAGGCCAGGGTGTCCGGTCGAAATGGTGGCCAGTTCATGTTCCTCGCGTTGGCCATTCCATCCGCGCTGGCCGGCAAGAAACGATGAATTCGATGTCACGGGCCCGCAACCGGCGGGGCTCGACCACGGAACACCATGGCGCGAAAACGCCTGATCCACGGAGTTGCTCAGGATTTTCTTGGCGGCGGCCGGGAAGGGCGTCCGCCGGCCCTTTGTTCCGACCGTGGCTCGCAGCAATCCGTCATGGCTTTTTCCAAGGCGGGTCGCGTTTCTCGAAAAAGGCGGCGATTCCGGCTTGCGCTTCCGGCGTCTCCCAGGCGTCGGCGAGGCGGGCGATGGTGTCCTCGATGATGGCGTCGGAGATCGGCGGCCCGAGGCGGCGCAGGAGCGCCTTGGACGCGGCAACGGCGCCCGGCGCGGCGGAAAGATACGGCTCGACAAGCGCTGTGACGGCGCCGTCGAGGTCCTCGGCCGAGACGGAGGCCGAGACCAGGCCAAGCGCCACCGCCTCGGACGCGTCGAATATCCGCGCCGACATGAAAACCCGCCGCGCCATCGCCTCGCCGATGCGGGCCGCGACATAGGGCGAAATGGTTGCGGGGATCAGTCCGAGGCGCGTTTCGGTGAAGCCGAACCGGGCGGTATCGACGGCGACGGCGTCGTCGCAAACGGCGATCAGGCCCAGACCACCGCCATACGCCTGGCCGTTGATCCGCCCGATGAGCGGTTTTCGCAGTGTATTCAGAACCTTCAGGACATCGGCGATGCGCCGTGCCTGGCGCATCCGCGCCGACCTGTCGGCGTGGAACTGTTCCCGCATCCAGCCGAGGTCGCCGCCGGCGCAGAAACTCTTTCCACTGCCGGTGAGGACAACGGCCCGGATCGACTGGTCAGCGTCTATCCGCGACGCGGCTTCCTCCAGTTCGCCGCACAGCGTCGGATTTATCACGTTGTGGCGCGCGGGCTGGTTGAGGGTGAGCACGGCAATTCCGCGGGAATCGGTTTCCAGAAGCAATGTCTCGTAGATCACGCCGCCTCCTTTCGCATGCGCCGCGCCAAATCGGCGGCGGCAGCCAGCTTTTCCCGGTCTATACCCGTCGCGAAGCCGGCTTCCCCGAGATGCGCGACAACGCGCTCGGTCGCCACGTTGCCCCTTGCGCCCGGGGCATAAGGGCACCCGCCAAGGCCTCCGGCGGCGGCATCGAAGACACGCAATCCGGCCTCGAGACCGACAGTGATATTTTCCAGCGCCCTGCCTTTCGTGTCGTGGAAATGCCCCGCGAGCCTGCCCGGCGGCACCGCTTCGGTCACCGCCTCCAGCATGGCGGAAACGGTGCCGGGCGTGCCGTGGCCGATGGTGTCTCCGAGGCTGATCTCGAAACATCCGAGCCGGTCGAGCCGGGCGGCGACACGGGCGACCGCCGCCGGCGCGACCGGACCCTCGTAAGGGCAGTCTGTAACACAGGAGACATAGCCGCGCACCGGGACGCCGGCGCCGCGCGCTGCCTCGCAGACCGGGGCGAAGCGGGCGAAGCTCTCCTCGACGGAGCAGTTGATGTTCCTCCGGCTGAAACTCTCCGACGCCGAGCCGAATACCGCGACCTCGTCGGCTCCTGCGGCCAGCGCCCGTTCGAAGCCCACAAGGTTGGGCGTCAGCGCGGCGTAGCTGACCCCTTTCCTGCGAACGATCCCTGCGAAGACCTGCGCCGCGTCGGCCATCTGCGGAACCCATTTTGGCGACACGAAACTGGAGACCTCGATGCGCCTGAACCCGCAATCCGACAGGGCGTTGACAAGGGCGATCTTCTCTTCGGTGGGGATCAGCCGCGCCTCGTTCTGAAGGCCGTCGCGCGGACCGACCTCGAACACGGTGACAAACTCAGTCATGGTCTTTTCCCAGCCGCAGGAGCAGGACGCCTTCCTCGACCTGTGTGCCTTCCTCCACGGTGACCTCGGCTATGGTGCCGTCGCGCGGGGCGGTCAGCGTGTGTTCCATCTTCATGGCTTCGAGAACCAGGAGCGGATCGCCGGAGGACACCTCCGCTCCGGCGCAGGCTCTGACCGACTTCACCATGCCCGGCATCGGCGCGGTTATCGCATCGCCGCCGGCGCCGCCGCGTTCTGCCGTGCGCTCCAGCGGATCGAGGATGTGAAACGTGAAATGTTCGGCGCCGTCGGCAACGGTGATCCGGCCGGATGCGGGCAGGACACCGAACCGGTGCCGTTTGCCGTCCATTTCCAGAACCGCTTCGTCGTTCCGGAATGACCTGACGATGATTTCGCGCGCACCGGCGCCGGTATCGACCGCGTACCGGCCCGGCCCCAGCACCGCAATGTCGGCATGCTTGGCTTCGCCGTCGCGGTCGAGGCGGACGGTCTGGATCAGCGGCGACCACAGGTGGAAGCCGTCGCAGGGATGGCTTGATGGCAGGAATCCGTGACCGGCGAGAGCGGCGAGGGCAACCACCGGCACCGGCGGTTCCGGGCAGGCGGTTACCGCCGGCCGGTGACGGGCGATCAGACCGGTGTCTACCTCCCCGGCGACAAAAGATGGATGGCGGACCAGGCGCGAAAGGAAGGAGATGTTTGTTTGGCAGCCGGCGACGCGGGTCGCGGCAAGCGCGCGCGACAGACGGTCGAGGGCGGTGGCGCGGGTCGCGCCGTGGGCGATGAGCTTGGCGATCATCGGGTCATAGAACGGCGAGATGGCATCGCCGGACCGGACACCGGAATCAGTCCTGATCCCCGCCGGGAAAGTCAGGTGGGTAAGGGTGCCGGTCGAGGGCAGGAAACCCTTCGTCGCGTCTTCGGCATAGAGACGCGCCTCGACAGCGTGGCCCGTGATACGGAGTTCATCCTGGAGTTTCGGCAGTTCCTGGCCGCAGGCCACGCGCAGTTGCCATTCGACCAGATCCTCGCCGGTGATCGCCTCGGTCACCGGGTGTTCGACCTGCAACCTCGTGTTCATCTCCATGAACCAGAAACCGTCGGGCCGCAGCCCTTCGGAACCGTCGACGATGAATTCCACCGTGCCGGCGCCGGAATAGCCGATGGCCCGTGCGGCGCGGACCGCCGCCGCCCCCATGGCGGCGCGGAGATCGTCGGTCATGCCCGGCGCCGGGGCTTCCTCGATCACCTTCTGGTGGCGGCGCTGCAACGAGCAGTCGCGCTCGAACAGGTGCACGACGTTGCCGTGGCTGTCGCCGAACACCTGCATCTCGATATGGCGCGGAGATGCGACGAATTTCTCGACCAGCACGGCGCCGTTGCCGAAGGCGGTGCGGGCTTCGCCGCGTGCCGACGCCAGCGCCGCGGGAAACCCGGCGGCGGTTTCGACCAGCCGCATGCCCTTGCCGCCGCCGCCGGCCACCGCCTTGATCAGAACCGGATAGCCGATGGCATCGGCTTCGCGAGCAAGGGCGTCGTCGTCCTGGTCGTCGCCGTGATAGCCGGGGACCACCGGCACGCCGGCCTCTTCCATCAGCGCCTTGGCGGCGTCCTTCAGGCCCATGGCGCGGATCGCACGAGACGACGGGCCGATGAAGGTGAGGCCCGATTTTTCGACCGCGTCCACGAAATCCGGGTTTTCGGAAAGGAAACCGTAGCCGGGGTGGATGGCCTCGGCCCCGGTGGTCAGCGCCGCCTCGATGATGCGCGCGCCGCGCAGATAGCTCTCGGCCACCGGCGGCGGGCCGATGCGCACCGCCTCGTCGGCCATCTCCACGTGCAGGGCCTGCGCGTCGGCGTCGGAATGAACGGCGACCGTCGCGATGCCGAGCCGGTGCGCGGTGCGCATCACGCGGCAGGCAATCTCGCCGCGGTTGGCGATCAGTATCTTGCGGAACATCTCAGCCGCCTCCCGTGTGCGTGGCATTCATCGGTGGGGCCCCAGATACCGTGGCGCCCTTTGCAGGAGTTCCGCCGCTTCCGCGACGATGGCGTGCAGGACATCGGCCGCCGGGCGAATGTCGCCGATCATCCCGGTCACCTCGCCGACGAAGGTATTCGCCGTGTCGGTGTCGCCTTCGGCCCAGGCCCGGTTCCAGCGGTCGGCTTCTCCGGCGGCCTCGCGCAGCGCGTCCTCGCGGCCGTGCCAGCGTTCGGTGAAGCGGTTCTTCAGGACGCGGGCGGTGTAGCGCGCCGGCCAGTCGCGGCGTCGCACGATATCCATGACCGACGAGCGGATGGTGTCGTCGCCGCTGGCCCGCAGCGCCGCCGCGTGCATCGCCGGGTGCACCAGCGCCTCGTCGCTGGCCCAGAAGCGCGAACCGACCAGGACGCCATCGGCGCCCAGCATCAGGGCGGCGGCGAGACCGCGCCCGTCGCCCACCCCGCCGGCGGCGCAGAGCAGGATTTCCGGCGCGCGCGCCGCGATGATATCGGCGATTTCCGGCACCAGCGTGAAGGTCGCGCGCCGCTCGCCGTGGCCGCCCGCCTCGGCGCCCTGGGCGACGATGACGGCGGCGCCGGCATCGATGGCGTGGCGGGCGTCTGTCAGCGTCTGCACCTGGCAGATCAGCGGCACGCCGGCGTCGCGGATCTTGGCGGCGAAGGGTGCCGGGTCGCCGAAGGACAGGAAAATCGCCGCCGGCGCGCGGTCGAGCACGCGGTCGAGAAGCCCCGGATTTCGCGCCAGCGACCAGGTGATGAAGCCGCAGCCGACGCGGGCGTTGCCGGCCGCGGCAAACTCGCGCTCCAGCCACTCGGCGTCGCCATAGCCGCCGCCGATCAGACCCAGCCCGCCGGCCCCGCTCACCGCCGCCGCGAGCCGCCCGCCGGCGGCCAGCGCCATCGGCGCGGAGATGACCGGCGCGTCAAGGCCGAAGCGCTCGGTCAGGCGGGTTTTCAGCGTTGCATCACCGGCCATGTTCAGCACCAACCCGGCCTGCGGCCGCCGTCATAGGGGCGCGCCAGCCCGGCCTCTATCATGGTCGTGGCGATGTTGCGGTCGTCGAGATAGAGGATCGTCAGCTCCCTGCCGTAGCGGTCGGGGCCCTGGAACACGAAGGTGATCCGCTTCGCCGCCGCGATTTGGGCTTCCAGCGCGCGAGTGGCGCGCTGCCCGGCCGCAAGTTCCGACCGGCAGCCGTAGTGGAACACTTCCGGCGTGTCGAAACCGACCAGCCTGGCGCGGAAGTTGGTCCGCCCGGGGCAGGTGATCCGGACGGTGTCGCCGTCCACCACCCGGAGGATTGTGCACCCCTGGGTTCCCCGGCGGTGCGGCGAGCCCGCCGTGGTGGATTCCGGCGCCTCGACGCGCCGGACGCCGCCCAGGTCCAGTTGCGGCAGCCCCCAGAGCGCGCCGCCGATGGCCGCGGCCGCCAGCAGCACCAGCCACACCGGCGAGGGGCCGCGCCGCGCCCGGCGGATCACGCCGTTCCCGCGCCCATCGCGGCGCCGGAAATTCAGAATGTCCTTTCGGGCTCGGTGCACTCTTCCTCACATCCTGAACAGGCCGAAGCGCGTTTCCCCTATCGGCGCGCTGAGCGTCGCCGAAAGCGACAGTGCCAGCACGTCGCGGCTCCTGGCCGGATCGATCACGCCGTCGTCCCACAGCCGCGCCGATGCGTAGAGCGGGTGTGACTGGCGCTCGAACATTTCCAGCGTCGGGCGCTTGAACTCGGCCTCTTCCTCGGCCGACCAGCTGCCACCCTGCCGCTCGATGGCGTCGCGCCGCACGGTGGCGAGCACGCCGGCGGCCTGTTCGCCACCCATCACCGCGGTGCGCGAGTTCGGCCATGTCCACAGGAAACGCGGCGAATAGGCGCGGCCCGCCATGCCGTAGTTGCCGGCCCCGAACGAGCCGCCGATGATCATGGTGATTTTCGGCACGCCCGTGGTGGCGACGGCGGTCACCAGCTTGGCGCCGTGCCGGGCGATGCCCTCGGCCTCGTATTTCCGGCCGACCATGAACCCGGTGACGTTCTGCAGGAACACCAGCGGGATTTTCCGCTGCGAGCACAGCTCCACGAAATGCGCGCCCTTGATGGCGCTCTCCGACAGCAGCACGCCGTTGTTGGCGACGATGCCGACGGGAATGCCGGCGACATGGGCGAAGCCGCAGACCAGCGTGGTGCCGAAACGGGCCTTGAACTCGTCGAAGCGCGAGCCGTCCACCAGTCGCGCGATCACCTCGCGGACGTCGTAGGGCGTGCGCAGGTCGGGCGGCACCACGCCGGGAATTTCGGCCGGATCGTAGTACGGTTCTTCCGGCGGCTGCATCTGCACGGTGGCGGGCCTGGCGCGGTTGAAACCGCCCACCGCCTGCCGGGCCAGCGCCAGCGCGTGGACGTCGTCCTCGGCCAGGTAGTCGGCGACGCCGGAAGCCCGTGTGTGCACGTCGCCGCCGCCGAGGTCCTCGGCGCTGACCTCCTCGCCGGTGGCGGCTTTCACCAAGGGCGGGCCGGCGAGGAAGATGGTGCCCTGTTCCTTGACGATGATGGTGACGTCGGACATCGCCGGCACGTAGGCCCCGCCGGCGGTGCAGCTTCCCATCACCACCGCTACCTGCGGTACTCCCTTGGCCGACATCCGGGCCTGGTTGTAGAAGATGCGCCCGAAATGCTCGCGGTCGGGGAACACCTCGTCCTGGTTGGGCAGGTTGGCGCCGCCCGAATCCACCAGGTAGATGCAGGACAGGCCGTTCTCGGCGGCGATCTCCTGCGCCCGCAGGTGCTTTTTCACCGTCATCGGGAAATAAGTGCCGCCCTTCACCGTGGCATCGTTGGCGATGACCATGACCTCGAGGTCGTGGACCCGGCCGATGCCGGCCACAACGCCGGCGCCGGGCGCGGCGCCGTCGTACATGCCATGCGCCGCCGTCGCGCCGATTTCGAGGAACGGCGAACCGGGGTCCAGCAGATTGGCGACGCGGCGGCGGGGCAACATCTTGCCGCGGCCGATATGACGGTCGCGCGCCCTCTTGCCGCCACCCATGCGCGCCGCCTCGGCGGCGGCGGCGATTTCGGCCAGCGCCGCCTCGTGGGCCCTGGCGTTCGCCCGGAATGCCTCCGAGCCGGGCGAAAGCGACGAGGTGAGCCTCACTGCATGAACTCCCGCTTGTTCCAGATCTCGATGGCCCGTTCCGCGGTCATCCGCAGGTAACAGGCGGTGCCGGCGATATGGCGCATCGAACCGCCGCCCCAAATCGCATAGGCGTTCAGGCATTCGGCGTCGCGATACGCCATCCAGGCCCGCTGAGCGGCGCGCAGCGTGTCGGTCCGCTTGTCGAGGTTCTCGGAATATCCGGCGTCGTCGGCGTCCATCTCTGTGAACGCGGCCATGGTGGCCTTGTATTCCTCGTTGAGCAGCACATCCCACGCCTCGTGCTCCGCCCGGTTGCACATCGACATGCCGAGGGTCGAATAGCCTCCCTCCTCCTCCGCCTGGCAGGCCTCCGATATTGTGAACATGCAAGCCCGCTTCGATTCTGCCGTATCCGCCGGATCGTAGCACGCGCGCAGGCGCGAGAGGGTCTGCGCGCCGTCGATTTCCTGCGCGGCGGCGGCGGAGGAAAGCAAGGCCAGGGCAATGAGCAGGCGGATCATTTGCCGGCCTCTCGCTGCCGCAGGTGATCCTGCAAGACGAAGAACCGTCGCGCGGTCAGGTCGCGCTGGCAGGCCGAGCCGGCGATCGCGCGAACCGAGCCGGTGCCCCATTTCGCTATCACGTAGGTGCATTCGGCATCGCGGAAGGCGGTCCAGGCGCGCTGCGATTCCATCAATGCCGCCGCGCGCGGCTTGAGGTTCTTCGCCCAGTCCCCGTCGGCCGCATCATCCCGCTGGGAACTGAACATCAGTCGCTGGTACGCGTCGTTGAGCATGCCGTTCCAGACATGCCATTCCTCGATGACGCAGAGCCGCGAGCCGAGCATGGTCTCCCCGCCGGGATTTGTCTGCTGGCAGTGTTCGGTCATCCGGCCGATGCATGCCGCCGGGTCGGCCCCGACGGTGGCGAGGCACTGCGCGACGATGGTCGGGTCGGCGGTAACGGTCTGGGCCGAGGCGCGGTCAAGGCCCGGTATCGCAAGGGTGATGATTGCCGCGATTCCGCCAAGATAAGATGTTGCATGGATCACCGCCGCCTCTCCCGTCAGTAAGCCGTCTGGAAATAGAGATCCAGCGCCCGGTCGGCCGTCGACGTCATGAAACACCCCGAAAGCACTATTTCCGACATCACGTTACCGGCGTATTCGGCCGCCTTCTGGCGGCATTCCGCATCGCGGAAGGCGCGCCATGCAGCGTCCGACGCCTTGAGCGATTCGACCCGCGTCGGCTCGCCTGACGGTACCGGTTCGTCCGCATCGAGCTTCTGGTAATAACCGGCCCGCTCGCGCATCTGGCCGGCCAGAAAGTCATCCCACGCACTGGCCTCGGCGAGGTTGCAGGTAACCTGGCGGCGATGATTGCCCGGGTCCGTCGTCTGGTCGTGGCATTTCGCCGCCGCCCTGCCGACACAGGATGGCATGTCGTCGGGCATCGGCGCATTGTCCAGACACTCCCTGACCGCGCGGGCAACGGCGGCTTCACTGACCGCCTGTGCCGAAACCGCCTGCGATTGCAGGGAAAAGAACAGCGCCGCAACGGCAGCGAATACAGTTGAAAAACGCATGTCAGTCTCCCCCGTTCGGGTGAAAACGCCTCGCGGCCCTGATCCGGCCAAGGCCGCCGAGAGGGCTCGGCTTCAGGAACCCTTGCCGGGCCTGCTGCAATCGTACATTGACCGCCGGAATCGGGGCGGCCGGGGAATCGTCGCGGTGCCGGCGCGTGACCGTTGCGCATGTTGCCGGATGCCGGGAGGCCGTGGTCAGCCGCGACCGGCGTTCGGCCGGTCTCGCAAGCGGCTTTGCGGTCTCCGTCAGTTCCGCGCAGTTAGCCGGCCCCGAGACCCGCGACCCGCCGAGCCGCCCGGCGCGGTTCATCGCCGGCGCGGGGTTCATGGCGGCGTAGCGCTCCGGCCTGTCCGCGCCGCTGTTTTTCAAGGTTGACATTGCCCGGCCCTCACCGCTCTTCCAGCCGCTCTTCAAGATACAGCGTCTGCAGTGCGGTAAGGCGCATAAGACAGCCAAGAAGCGCAGGCCCCTGCCCGGTACCACCACCCCATTGGGCCATCTCGTAGCCGCACTTGGCGTCGCGGTACGAGATCCATGCGCGCTGCATTGCGCGCAGGTTCTCGACCAGCGACGGCGCCGCCAGCCCAAGCTCGGCCGTTTCGGCATCCGTTGAGCTGTCGCGGTCGAGAAGGATCCGGTAACGGGCGTTAAGCCGCTCGTCCCAATACCTTCGCTCAAGTTCGGTGCACGCGCCCATGCCATAGGTGCTGTGCCCGCCCACGGAATCTTCCATGCACCGATTGGCCGACAAACCGATGCATTGCCGCCGCTCGTCGGCGGAACCCGCGATTTTCAGGCATTCCTCGGTCGCCCCCGGCGAGAACAAGAAATCCTGCGCCGCCGCCGGTGCGGCCGGGATTGAAAGCAGTACCGCTGCCAGAATGCACTTCATCTCGTCACCCTCATCAATTCGCGCCCGATCAGCATCCGCCTGATCTCGCTCGTGCCCGCGCCGATCTCCATCAGCTTGGCGTCGCGCATCAGGCGCGACACCGGCGCCTCGCTCAAAAACCCAGCGCCGCCCATGGCCTGCACCGCCTGCACCGCCTGCTGCATGGCCTGTTCCGAGGAATAGAGAACGCAGGCGGCGGCGTCCTGCCGCGTGACCTCGCCCCGGTCGCAGGCGGCGGCGACGGCGTAGACATACGCCCGCGCCGTATTCATGGCGACATACATGTCGGCGATCTTGCCCTGCATGAGCTGGAAGTTCCCGATGCTTTTGCCGAACTGCCTGCGTTCGTGCATGTAGGGCATGATGTGGTCCAGGCAGGCGTTCATGATACCGACGCCGATGCCCGACAGCACGACCCGTTCGTAATCGAGGCCGGACATCAGCACCTTCACGCCCTTGCCCTCTTCGCCAAGGACGTTTTCGTAGGGCACTTCGACATCCTCGAATATCAGCTCCGCGGTGTTCGAGCCGCGCATGCCCAGCTTGTCGAGATGCGGGCCGGTGGAAAAACCCTTCATGCTGCGCTCGACGATGAAGGCCGTTATGCCCTTGGGGCCCGCATCGGGGTCCGTCTTGGCGTAGACAACGAGGGTCGACGCGTCCGGCGCGTTGGTAATCCAGAATTTCGTGCCGTTCAGCACGAAGCGGTCGTTGCGTTTCTCGGCGCGCAGTTTCATCGACACCACGTCCGAGCCCGAACCGGCCTCCGACATTGCCAGCGCGCCGACATGTTCCCCGGAAATCAGCTTGGGGAGGTACCTGGCTTTCTGCTCCGGCGTGCCGTTGAGCGAGATCTGGTTGACGCAGAGATTCGAGTGAGCGCCATAGGAAAGCGCCACGCTGGCGGAGGCGCGGGCGACTTCCTCGACGGCGATGACATGCGCAAGATAGCCCATTCCGGCACCGCCGAATTCCTCGGGCACGGTAACGCCCAGAAGCCCGAGTTTTCCCATCTCGCGCCACAGTTCACCGGGGAACCCGTTGGCCCGGTCGATTTCCGCGGCAATCGGCGCCACGCATTCCTGCGCCCAGCGGTTCACCAGGTCGCGCAGCGCCTCGATGTCCTCGCCACAGGCGAAATTCATGGAAGCGGTGAACATCGTAGGCCTCCCGGTCGGGTTTCCCTATAACTGAACACACGTTCAGTTAAAAATCAAGCCACTTGGATCGCCCCAGTATGCTGCGTATAAGGCCGCGGTGAAACACCGAAAGGCGGAAAACATGCGCAAGGCGGCGGTTGGCCGGAAAACGGCCGAGACCGATATCCGCGTCGAGATCGACCTCGACGGAACCGGAAAATACGATAACCGGACCGGTGTCGGCTTCTTCGATCACATGCTGGACCAGTTGGCCCGCCACGCGTTGATCGACCTGAAAACCCGTGCCGAGGGCGACCTGCACATCGACGACCACCACACGGTGGAGGATGTCGGGATAGCCCTTGGCAAGGCGCTGGCCGAGGCGGCTGGCGACAAGACAGGCATCCGCCGCTATGGCGCCTGTCTGTTGCCGATGGACGACACGCTGGTGCGCGCGGCGCTGGATTTGTCGGGGCGGCCGCATCTGGTGTGGAAGGTGGAGTTCACGGCGCCGAAGATCGGCGCCTTCGATACCGAACTGGTGCGCGAATTCTTTACCGCGCTGGCCATGAACGGCGGCATCACGCTGCATGTGGAGCGGCTGGACGGCATCAACTCGCACCATATCGCGGAAGCGGCCTTCAAGGCGGTGGCCCGCGCCCTGCGCGAGGCGCTGGAGGTTGATCCGCGCCGCGCCGACGCGGTGCCGTCGACCAAGGGCGCGCTCTGAAAGATGTCCACGGTGATCATCGACTACGGCTCGGGCAACCTGCGCTCGGCCGAGAAGAGTTTCCAGCGGGTTGCTTCCGCTGCCGTCGAGGTGGTCTCCGACCCCGGAGCGGTGCGGGCGGCGGACCGGATCGTGCTGCCGGGGGTCGGCGCCTTCGCCGACTGCCGGGCCGGGCTCGACGCCATCCCCGGCATGCTCGAGGCGCTGGAGGAGGCGGTGCTGGGCCGCGGCGTGCCGTTCCTCGGCATCTGCGTCGGCATGCAGCTTCTGGCCGACCGGGGCCGCGAACACTCGGTGGAAACCGCAGGGCTGGGCTGGATCGGCGGCGAGGTGGTGCGGCTGGCGCCGAATGACGCGACACTGAAGGTGCCGCACATGGGCTGGAACGCGCTAGAGGTGATCCGCCCGCACCCGGTGCTGGAAGGCATCGGCTCCGGCACCGACATGTATTTCGTGCATTCCTACCACCTGGAACCGGCAGACCCGGCGGCGCTGGTGGCGACCGTGGAGCACGGCCAGAAGGTCACGGCCGCGGTGGCCCGCGACAACATTTTCGGCGTCCAGTTCCACCCCGAGAAAAGCCAGGCCGACGGGCTGCGTCTGATCGCGAATTTCCTGCGCTGGAAGGTCTAGGCGTGAGCTTTCAACAGGTTGTCCACCCGGTCCGGATCGAGGACGCTGGAGTTGCGACACTTCAGAGTTCCAGGGAGGACCGGATGAACAGTCATAAGAATGCCCGCCTGACGGCGCTGGGTCGAGCGGAACTTGTCCACCGCATTGTCGATCTGGGTCAGTCGGCGATCCAGGTTGCCGCCGC